>NZ_JBVKBN010000012.1:0-262543 GCF_055657065.1 Streptomyces sp. NPDC110618
CCGCACCCGCACCAGCCACTTCGCAGCACTTCGCCCCGCCGAGCTGACGCTCAACGGGGCGAAGTGATCAAGGGCCCGAATAAACCAACAGCGTCCCTTCGGGTGCGGGGCCCTTTTCCGTATTCCTACGAGCGGCTGCGGGCCGAGGTCACGCGGTACACGTCGTACACGCCCTCCACGCCCCGGACCGCCTTCAGGACGTGCCCCAGGTGCTTGGGGTCGCCCATCTCGAAGGTGAACCGCGAGGTGGCGACGCGGTCGCGGGAGGTCTGCACGGCGGCGGAGAGGATGTTGACGTGCTGGTCGGACAGAACGCGGGTGACGTCCGACAGCAGCCGGGAGCGGTCCAGCGCCTCGACCTGGATGGCGACCAGGAACACCGAGGACTGGGTGGGCGCCCACTCCACGTCCAGGATGCGCTCGGGCTCACGGGACAGTGACTCCACGTTGACGCAGTCACTGCGGTGAACCGATACGCCACTACCACGAGTGACAAAGCCGATGATCGGGTCGCCCGGAACGGGTGTACAGCAGCGCGCGAGCTTGACCCAGACGTCGTCGACGCCCTTGACCACGACTCCGGGGTCCTGGCTGCTGCGCCGCTTGCGGCTGCGGGCGCGGGCGGGCGGGACCGCCTCGTCGATCTCCTCGGTGGCCGCCTCCTCGCCGCCGAGCGCCTGCACCAGCTTCTGCACGACGTTCTGCGCGGCCACATGGCCCTCGCCGATCGCCGCGTACAGCGAGGAGATGTCCGGGTAGCGCATCTCGTGCGCCAGCGTGACCAGGGAGTCGCCGGTGAGGATGCGCTGGATCGGCAGGTTCTGCTTGCGCATCGCCCGCGCGATGGCGTCCTTGCCCTGCTCGATGGCCTCGTCGCGGCGTTCCTTGGAGAACCAGGCGCGGATCTTGTTGCGGGCGCGCGGCGACTTCACGAAGCCGAGCCAGTCCCGGGAGGGCCCCGCGCCGGCCGCCTTGGAAGTGAAGACCTCCACCAGGTCACCGTTGTCCAGGGTCGATTCGAGCGGTACCAGCCGCCCGTTGACCCGGGCACCTATCGTGCGGTGGCCGACCTCGGTGTGCACGGCGTAGGCGAAGTCCACCGGGGTGGCACCGGCCGGGAGCGCTATGACATCACCCTTGGGGGTGAAGACGAAGACCTCGTTGCGGGACAGGTCGAAGCGCAGGGACTCCAGGAACTCGCCCGGGTCCTCGGTCTCCTTCTGCCAGTCCAGCAGCTGGCGCAGCCACGCCATGTCGTTGAGGTGGTCGTCCTTGCCCTTGCCCGCCTTCGGCACGTCGGTGCGCACCTTGGAGGCGCCGGCGACGGCCTCCTGCTTGTACTTCCAGTGCGCGGCGATGCCGTACTCGGCGCGGCGGTGCATGTCGAAGGTGCGGATCTGCAGCTCGACCGGCTTGCCGTTGGGGCCGATGACCGTCGTGTGCAGCGACTGGTACATGTTGAACTTGGGCATCGCGATGTAGTCCTTGAACCGCCCCGGAACCGGGTTCCAGCGGGCGTGGACGGTGCCCAGGGCCGCGTAGCAGTCGCGGACGGTGTCCACCAGGACGCGGATGCCCACCAGGTCGTAGATCTCCGCGAAGTCACGGCCGCGGACGATCATCTTCTGGTAGACGCTGTAGTAGTGCTTCGGGCGGCCCGTGACGGTGGCCTTGATGCGGGCGGCGCGCAGGTCTTGTTGGACCTCGTCGGTCACTATGGCCAGGTACTCGTCCCGCTTGGGGGCGCGCTCGGCCACCAGCCGCACGATCTCGTCGTACATCTTGGGGTAGAGGATCGCGAAGGCGAGGTCCTCCAGCTCCCACTTGATGGTGTTCATGCCCAGGCGGTGGGCGAGCGGCGCGTAGATCTCCAGGGTCTCGCGCGCCTTCTTCTCCTGCTTCTCGCGCTTGAGGTAGCGCATGGTGCGCATGTTGTGCAGGCGGTCGGCGAGCTTGATGACCAGGACGCGGGGGTCCTTGGCCATGGCGACGACCATCTTGCGCACGGTCTCGGCCTGCGCGGCCTCGCCGAACTTGACCTTGTCCAGCTTGGTGACGCCGTCGACGAGCAGCGCGACGGAGTCGCCGAAGTCACGGCGCAGCTGGTCCAGGCCGTACTCGGTGTCCTCGACGGTGTCGTGCAGCAGGCCCGCCATCAGCGTGGCCGGGTCCATGCCGAGCTCGGCGAGGATGGTGGTCACCGCGAGGGGGTGCGTGATGTACGGGTCGCCGCTCTTGCGCTTCTGGCCGCGGTGCCAGCGCTCGGCGACCTGGTAGGCCTTCTCGATCTGGCGCAGGGTCGCGCTCTCGATCTTCGGGTCGTTGCTGCGCACGATCCGCAGCAGCGGCTCCAGCACCGGGTTGTACGGGTTGGAGCGCTGGACGCCGAGGCGGGCCAGGCGGGCGCGGACGCGGTTGGAGGAGCCGGAGCGGGGCGGCTGGCCGGTGTTCGGGCGCACGGCGGGCGTGGCGGGGCGCTCGGGCGGGGCCGGCTTGGGGCGCGACTGCTCGGCCGACTTGCGGGCGGGCGCGGACTGGCCGTGCTCGACCGGCCCGTGGACGTCGCTGCCGGTGTTCTTCGCGGTCGACGTGTCCGGCGCGGGCTTGGCCGCGGGGCCCGAGGCGTCGGGCTTGGCGGCGGTCAGGTGCTGGGCCTCGTCTGGCAAGAGGGCTCCTCGTGCGCGATCCGGGTCCCCCGGTCAGGCTCCGGAGACCCCATGGTAGCGATCCTGCGCCCGAGGATCGCCTTCAGGCCGTTTGGTGAGACCTGTAGACCGGGGAAACGCGTGGGACTGACGTCCGATTCCCAGGACTCCCAGGACACCGCCGGGGTCGGGGGCCGGAAGCCGCGGGCCGGGGGCGGAGGCCAAGGTCGAGGCCGGAAGCCGGGGCCGAGTTCGGGAGCCGCGGGCCAGGGGCGGAGGCCGAGGCCGTGGTCGGGAGCCGGGGCCGCTGGTCAAGGGCCAGAGGCGGGGGCCCGAAGCCGCGGGCCGGGGGGCGGAGGCCAAGGCCGGGAGCAGGGGCCGTAGGTCAAGGGCCGGAGCCAGAGGCGGAGGCCAAGGCCAAGGCCGGGAGCAGGGGCCGTAGGTCAAGGGCCGGAGCCGGACTCGGAGGCCAAGGCCGGGGCCGGGGCCGGGAGCCGGGGCCGTAGGTCAAGGGCCGAAGCCGGGGGCCGGAAGCCGCAGGCCGGGAGGCGGAAGCCAAGGCCGAGGCCGGGAGCCGGGGGCCGGAGGTCGCGGGCCGGGGGCGGAGGCCGAGGCCGAGGAGCCCGGGGCGGAGGCCAAGGGCGAGGCCGGGAGCCGGGGCCGTAGGTCAAGGACCGGAGCCGGGGGCCGGAAGCCGGCTGGCCCGGGGCAGAGGCCAAGGCCGGGGTCGGGGCTGGGGCCGGGTGGAGGTGTTCGGCGGTTTCGGGTCAACGAGGTGCCGTTGCTCGGGTGCAGCGCCGGCCCGGAACTGCCGAACACCGGCCGCGGGGATCGCCCACCGCGCCCGGCTGCTCAGCCCACGCCCCAGCACGACGCCCCGCGTCCCTGAGGGGCGCGGGGCGTTCGGTGCGGTGCGCGTGGTGCGGGTCGGGCCTCAGATGGTGAGCAGCGCCTCCAGCGGGGCTCCGCCGAGGGCCGGTGCCAGGCGGTCGCGGCCGCCGAGGAAGCCCAGTTCCATCAGCACGGCGAGGCCCGCGACCTCGGCGCCCGCCCTGCGGATGAGCTGGATCGACGCCTCGGCGGTGCCGCCGGTGGCCAGGACGTCGTCGACGACCAGGACCCGGTCCTCGGCGCCGAGGTCCTCGGCGTGCACCTCGATCTCCGCGGAGCCGTACTCCAGGTCGTAGGCCTGGCTGAGGGTGGCTCCGGGGAGCTTGCCCGCCTTGCGGACCGGGATGAAGCCGAGTCCGGCGCGGACGGCGACGGGGGCGCCGAGGATGAACCCACGGGCCTCCAGACCGACGACCTTGGTGGCGCCGGTGCGCTCGGCGACCTGCGCGAGGCTGTCGGTGAGCACGGTGAACGCCGCCGGGTCCGCCAGGAGCGGGGTGATGTCCTTGAACATCACGCCCGGCTCCGGGTAGTCGGCCACATCGCGGATACGGCTCAGCAGCAGCTCCTGCACGTCGGTCATCGGCGCTTCCCCGAGGGACGGCCACGGCCACGGTTGCGGGACGCGGGCTGGGTACGGGGGCCGACGACCGCGGCCGCGGCGTCGTCGTCCACCTCGTCGGTCAGGGGCTCGTCGACGGCGCCCGCCGGAGCGGACGCGGCCTGCGCCCGCTTGGCCATGACACGCTTGCGCAGCGCCTTCATCTGCGGCTCGCGCTCCTTGAGGTCGGCGACGAGCGGCGTGGCGATGAAGATCGACGAGTACGCACCGGCCGCGAGGCCGACGAACAGCGACAGCGAGATGTCGTTCAGCATGCCCGCGCCGAGGAAGCCGCCGCCGATGAACAGCAGGCCCGCCACCGGCAGCAGCGCGACCACCGTGGTGTTGATGGAGCGGACCAGAGTGCTGTTGATGGAGCGGTTGGCGACGTCGCTGTAGGTCCAGCGGGTCTGCTTGGTGATGTCCTTCGTCTGCTCCTTGAGGCTGTCGAAGACGACGACCGTGTCGTAGAGCGAGTAACCGAGGATGGTCAGCAGACCGATCACCGTACCCGGGGTGACCTCGAAGCCCACCAGGGCGTAGATGCCGACGGTGATGGTGATGTCGTGGATCAGGGCGACGAACGCGGCGAGCGCCATGCGCCACTCGAACGCGATCGCCAGGTAGATCACCACGAGGACCAGGAAGATCCCGAGGCCCTGCCAGGCCTTCTGGGCGATCTGCTCACCCCAGCTGGGGCCGACCAGCTCGCCGGTGACGTCGTTCTCGTCGACCTTGAGGTCCTTGGCCAGCTCCGCGGAGACCCGGTCGGCCTCCTTGGTCTCGATGCCCGAGACCTGGATGCGCAGCTTGCCGTCGCCGAGCTTCTGGACGATGGCGTCGTGGCCGGAGGCCTCTTCCGCCCACTCCTGCGCTTGGGAGACGGAGACCTCGGTCTTCGGGGTGGTGAAGACCGCGCCGCCCTGGAACTCGATGCCCATGTTCAGGCCGCGCACCGCGAGGCCCACGATCGCCGTGATGGTGATCAGGATGGACAGGCCGTACCAGATCTTGCGGTTGGCGATGAAGTCGTAGCCGATTTCGCCACGGTGCAGTCGGGCGCCGAGGGTGCCGAGCTTCGACATCTCAGGCCTCCTTCGGGTCGACGGGGCCTGCGGGACGGCGGGTGCGGCGCAGCGGCGGCTGGGCGCCGAGGCGCTTGGGGTCGAGGCCGGACCAGGGATGGCCGCTGGCGAAGAACTTCCGGCGCGCCAGGAGCGTCAGCAGCGGCTTGGTGAACAGGAACACGACGACCACGTCGAGCAGGGTGGTCAGACCGAGCGTGAACGCGAAGCCCTGGACCTTGCCGACGGTGACGACGAACAGCACCGCCGCGGCCAGGAACGACACGAAGTCGGAGACCAGGATGGTGCGCCGGGCGCGCGGCCAGGCCCGCTCCACGGCGGGGCGCAGGGTGCGACCCTCGCGGATCTCGTCGCGGACGCGTTCGAAGTAGACGATGAACGAGTCGGCGGTGATACCGATGGCGACGATGGCACCGCAGACGGCCGGCAGGTTCAGCGCGAAGCCGATGGCCGGGCCGAGCAGCGACATGATCACGTAGGTGAGGGCGGCGGAGACCAGCAGCGAGGCCACCGCGATGAGCGACAGGCCGCGGTAGTAGACCACCAGGTAGATCACGACCAGGGCGAGGCCGATGGCGCCGGCGATCAGACCGGCCCGCAGCTGCTCGCCGCCGAGCGCGGCGGTGACGGTGGTGACGCTGTCCTCGCTGAAGGACAGCGGCAGGGCGCCGTACGACAGCATGTTGGCGAGGCTCTGCGCGGACTCCTGGTCGAAGTTGCCGGAGATCTCGGCGGTGCCGCCCGTGAGGGCCTCACGGACGAACGGGTCGGAGACGACCTCGTTGTCCAGGACGATCGCGAACTGGTTCTGCGGGGACTGCTTCTGGGCGAGCTCGCCGGTGATGTCGCCGAACTTCTTGCGGCCCTCGCCGGTGAACTTCATGGTGACGGTCCAGCCGGCGGCGGTCTGGGTATTGAAGACCGCGTCGGCCTCGTCCACGTCGGTGCCGTCGACGGCGGCCGGGCCGAGGATGTACTTCTGCCACTGGCCCTGCGCGTTCTGGCCGCAGGCGACGGTGGAGTCCTCGGGCTTGGAGCCCTCGCCGGCCTTGGAGCGGGCCTTCTCGTCGGTACAGTCGAGCTTGGCGTACTGCTCCTCGACCTTGCCGCTGTCGGCGGCGCCGGAGGGGCTGGCCGACGGGGAGGCGGTGGAGCTCGCGCTGTCCGACGGGGTCGGGTCGGCCTTCAGGGCGTCGGAGGCGGCCCGGCCCTGGGTCGTCGAGGTCGCCGACGGGGTGGAGGTCACCGAGGGGGACGAGGAGGAAGTGGCCTCTTCCTTGTCGGCGTCCTTCTCCTTGTCCTTGTCGCCGGCCTTGTCCTTGGAGCTGCCCGTGGCGCTCGGGGACGGGCTGGCCGGCGGGGCGACGCCGGACACCTCGGTCGCGATGACCGGGCGGAAGTAGAGCTTGGCGGTGGTGCCGACCTGGTCCCGGGCCTCCTTGGAGTTGGTGCCCTTGGGGATGTTGACGATGATGTTCCGGTCGCCCTGGGTCTGGACCTCGGCCTCCGAGACACCAAGACCGTTGACGCGCCGCTCCATGATGTCGACGGCGGTGTTCATATTGGTCTTGTTGATCGCGGATTCCTGGCCCGGCTCCGCCTCCGCGCGCAGTGTGATGCTGGTACCGCCAGCCAGGTCGATACCGAGACGCGGGGTGGTGTGCCCGGAGAGGAACATCCCTCCGGTGAGCGCCACCATGGCGATCAGAATGAGGACCAGCGAGCGCCCTGGCCTGCTCTGGGCGCCCGCGCTCCGGCCCTTCTTAGGTGCTGCCACCTTCTCGTACTCCCTCTCGGGCCGCCGTGCGCCGGGTGGGCGGCGGCGGCCATGACAGTGGTCGGGACCCCCTGCGGGAGCCGCGTGTGTCCCGGGGCGCGCGAACGGGGACGGCGCGCCCTGGGTCAGCGGCTACTTCGCGTCGGTGTCGCCGTCGGACTTCTTCGGCTCGCTGTCGGCCTTCGTCTCGGCGGCCGCGACGTCGTCAGCGGGCTCCTCGTCGGTGTCCGCGTCCTTCTTACCGAGGTCGACGGACTTCTCGTCGGAGGCGGCGGCAGCGTCGTCGGTCTCGGTGAGGGAGGAGGCGTCGTCCGGGACGACGTCGGCGTCGGTCTTCAGGTCGTGCTCGATGCCGTGGACGATGCGGTTGTACTCGTCGTCGGACAGGACGGCACCGATGGCGTTCTTGGCGAAGAGCAGTTCCACGCCCGGGCCCGCGTCGAGGAGGACGGTGTCGTCGCTGACCTCCTTGACGGTGGCATACATGCCCCCGATGGTGCGGACGCCGGAACCGGGCTGCATCTGGTTCCGCATGTCGGCGGCCTGCTGCTGCTTCTTCTTGGCCGACCGGGTCATCAGGAACATGGCCCCGATGAGCACGATGAACGGGAGGAGGGTCACGAGACTCACGGGTGGGAACTTCCTTCACGCGACCGCGTTGGGGAGCGGCCTGATGGTTGGGGGTGTCGTGCGCCGCCGACAAGGGCGGCATCGGCGGAGTCTAAGCGAGTCCGCGCGCAAGGAACAACGCTCAGCATGGCACCCAGGTTCCTGACCCGGCCAATACCGCGCCGTCATGGCGCGGTCACGGTGTCCTCACGTCCCGAACAGGTCCTGTTGTCCGGTTCCGGCCCTCTGGGAGCGCGGCGGAGTGAGGCCGAGATGCGCCCATGCGGCGGGCGTGGCCACCCGGCCGCGGGGGGTACGGGCCAGCAGTCCCTCCCTGACCAGGAAGGGCTCGGCGACCTCCTCGACGGTCTCGCGCTCCTCCCCCACCGCCACGGCGAGCGTGGACAGGCCGACGGGGCCGCCGCCGAACAGCTTGAGCAGGGCTTCCAGGACGGCCCGGTCCAGCCGGTCCAGGCCGCGGGCGTCGACCTCGTAGACGGCGAGGGCCGCCGCCGCGATCTCCCGGGTGATCAGTCCGTCCGCCTTGACCTGGGCGTAGTCGCGGACGCGGCGCAGCAGACGGTTGGCGATACGGGGCGTGCCGCGGGAGCGGCCGGCGATCTCGGCGGCTCCGGCGGGGTCGATCTCGACGTCCAGGAGGTTCGCGGAGCGGTGGACGACGCGCTCCAGTTCGGCGGGCTCGTAGAACTCCATGTGCGCGGTGAAGCCGAAGCGGTCGCGCAGCGGGGGCGGCAGCAGGCCCGCGCGGGTGGTGGCGCCGACCAGGGTGAAGGGCGGCAGCTCCAGGGGGATGGCGGTGGCGCCGGGGCCCTTGCCGACGATGACGTCGACGCGGAAGTCCTCCATCGCCATGTACAGCATCTCCTCGGCGGGCCGGGACATGCGGTGGATCTCGTCGAGGAAGAGGACCTCGCCCTCCTGCAGGGAGGACAGGATCGCCGCGAGGTCTCCGGCGTGCTGGATGGCGGGGCCGGAGGTGATGCGGATGGGGGCGCCCATCTCGGCGGCGATGATCATCGACAGGGTGGTCTTGCCGAGGCCGGGGGCGCCGGAGAGCAGGACGTGGTCGGCGGTGGCGCCGCGCGCGCGGGCGGCGCGCAGGACCAGGTCGAGCTGTTCGCGGACCTTCTCCTGGCCGATGAACTCGTCCAGGTCCTTCGGGCGCAGCGCGGCCTCGACGGCCTGGTCCTCACGGTCGGCGACGGAGCCCACCAGCCGCTCCTCGTCGGCGGCGCCGGTGTCGGTGGTGTCGTCCCAGTTCATAGGTGGTGTGCCTCAGCGGTGGTGGGCGGTCAGCGGGCGCGGTTGAGGGTCTGCAGGGCCGCCTTGAGCAGCTGGCCGACCTGGGGCGTGCCCCCGGCGGCCTCGGCCTGCGGGGCGACGGCGCTCACGGCCTCGTCGGCCTCGCGGGTGGCGTAGCCGAGGCCGATCAGGGCGGCGTGCAGCTGGTCGCGCCAGCCCTGGGAGACGGGGGCGCCGACCGCGGGGGCGCCGATGGGCTCGCCGAGGCGGTCCTTCAGCTCCAGCAGCAGCTTCTGAGCGCCCTTCTTGCCGATGCCGGGGACCGCGGTGAGGGCCTTCTCGTCACCGGTCGCGACGGCCCTGCGCAGGGCGTCCGGGGAGTGCACGGCGAGCATCGCCTGGGCCAGGCGCGGTCCGACGCCGCTCGCGGTCTGGAGCAGTTCGAACACCTGGCGCTCGTCGTCGTCGGCGAAGCCGTACAGGGTCAGCGAGTCCTCGCGCACGACGAGGGAGGTGGCGAGCTTGGTCTGCTGGCCCGTGCGCAGCCCGGAGAGCGTGTTCGGCGTGCACTGGACCGCGATGCCGATCCCGCCCACCTCGACCACCGCGGAATCGGGGGCGAGGGCGGCGACCGGGCCGCTGACGAAGGCGATCATGCCGTACGGCCTTTCGATGCGTGCAGGGCCACGGCCTGCTGGAGTCGGTTCTGCGCGGGGGCGCGCCAGATGTGGCAGATGGCGAGGGCGAGGGCGTCGGCGGCGTCGGCCGGCTTGGGCGGCGCGTCGAGCCTCAGCAGCCGGGTGACCATGGCGCCGACCTGGGCCTTGTCGGCGCGGCCGCTGCCGGTGACGGCGGCCTTGACCTCGCTGGGGGTGTGCAGGGCGACGGGGATGCCGCGGCGGGCGGCGCACAGCATGGCGACGGCGCTGGCCTGGGCGGTGCCCATGACGGTGCGGACGTTGTACTGGCTGAACACGCGCTCCACGGCGACGTACTCGGGCCGGTGCTCGTCCAGCCACTGCTCGATGCCCTGTTCGACGGCGACCAGGCGCTGACCCAGTTCGGCGTCCACGGGCGTACGGACGACTCCGACGCCGAGCATCGTCAGCGGGCGCCCGGCGACGCCTTCGACGACACCGACACCGCACCGTGTCAGTCCGGGGTCCACCCCCAGTACGCGCACCGCGCCCCCCTTACGTCCCGGTCCCTGTCGATCGCCTGTTTGTGCAGGCTATCTGGTGCCACTGACAACGGCGGCGGGCCGGTGGGGTGTGTCCCACCGGCCCGCCGTCATCCGTTCGTTCAGCGCGCGCGTTACGCGTCGACCTTCTCCATGATCTCGTCGCTGACGTCGAAGTTGGCGAAGACGTTCTGCACGTCGTCGCTGTCCTCCAGCGCGTCGATCAGCTTGAAGATCTTGCGCGCGCCCTCCTCGTCCAGTTCGACCTGGACGGACGGCACGAAGCTGGACTCGGCGGAGTCGTAGTCGACGCCGGCCTCCTGCAGGGCGGTGCGGACCGCGACCAGGTCGGTGGCCTCGCTGATGACCTCGAAGGACTCACCGAGGTCGTTGACCTCCTCGGCACCGGCGTCCAGGACGACCTCCAGGATGTCGTCCTCGGTCTTGTCGCCCTTGGGGACGATGACGACGCCCTTGCGGCTGAACATGTACGCCACCGAGCCCGGGTCGGCCATGGAGCCGCCGTTGCGGGTCATGGCGACCCGGACGTCGGAGGCGGCGCGGTTGCGGTTGTCGGTGAGGCACTCGATGAGCACCGCGACACCGTTGGGGCCGTAGCCCTCGTACATGATCGTCTCGTAGTCGGCGCCGCCGGCCTCAAGGCCCGCGCCGCGCTTGACCGCGGAGTCGATGTTCTTGTTCGGGACCGACTGCTTCTTCGCCTTCTGGATGGCGTCGTACAGCGTCGGGTTGCCCTCCGGGTCGGCACCGCCGAGTCGGGCCGCGACCTCGATGTTCTTGATGAGCTTCGCGAAGAGCTTGCCGCGCTTGGCGTCGATCACGGCCTTCTTGTGCTTCGTCGTGGCCCATTTAGAGTGGCCGGACATCTGCGTGTCTCCTTCGCGTTACCCATCCATGTACGAACGCCAGAGATCCTACAAGGACTCGCCCGCCCGGTTGGCGCGCACCATGTCGACGAACAGCCCGTGCACCCGGTGGTCGCCGGTCAGTTCCGGGTGGAACGAGGTGGCGAGCGCGTTGCCCTGGCGGACGGCGACGATGTGGCCGTCGTGCTCGGCGAGCACCTCGGCCTGGGCGCCGACGGACTCCACCCACGGGGCGCGGATGAAGACGCCCTCCACGGGCTCGCCCTCGATGCCACGCACGTCGAGCGCCGCCTCGAAGGACTCGTTCTGGCGTCCGAAGGCGTTGCGGCGCACGATCATGTCGATGCCGCCGAAGGTCTCCTGCCCGGAGCGCGGGTCGAGGATCTTGTCGGCGAGCATGATCATGCCGGCGCAGGTGCCGTAGACGGGCATTCCGGCCCGCACGCGCGTGCGCAGCGGTTCCATCAGGCCGAACAGGACGGCGAGCTTGGAGATGGTGGTGGACTCCCCGCCGGGGATGACCAGCCCGTCCACTTCGGCGAGCTCCTCGGGGCGGCGCACCGGCCTGGCCACGGCGTCGGCCGCGGCCAGGGCGATGAGGTGCTCCCGTACGTCACCCTGGAGTGCGAGCACTCCGATCACGGGAGAGGCCATTACCAGCCCCGGTTCGCGTAACGCTCGGCCTCGGGGAGCGTGTCGCAGTTGATGCCGACCATGGCCTCGCCGAGGTTGCGGGAGGCGTCCGCGATGATCTTGGGGTCGTCGTAGAAGGTGGTGGCCTTCACGATGGCGGCGGCACGCTTGGCCGGGTCGCCGGACTTGAAGATGCCGGAGCCGACGAAGACGCCCTCGGCGCCGAGCTGGCGCATGAGCGCGGCGTCGGCCGGGGTGGCCACACCACCGGCGGAGAACAGCACGACGGGCAGCTTGCCCAGCTCGGCGACCTCCTTGACCAGCTCGTACGGGGCGCGCAGCTCCTTGGCGGCGGCGTACAGCTCGTTGTTGTCGAAGCCGCGCAGCTTGGCGATCTCGTTCTTGATCTGGCGCAGGTGGCGGACGGCCTCGACGACGTTGCCGGTGCCGGCCTCGCCCTTGGAGCGGATCATGGCCGCGCCCTCGGCGATCCGGCGCAGGGCCTCACCGAGGTTGGTGGCGCCGCAGACGAAGGGGGTGGTGAAGGCCCACTTGTCGGAGTGGTTGACCTCGTCGGCCGGGGTGAGGACCTCGGACTCGTCGATGTAGTCCACACCGAGGGACTGCAGGACCTGGGCCTCGACGAAGTGGCCGATGCGGGACTTGGCCATCACCGGGATGGAGACGGCGTTGATGATGCCCTCGATCATGTCCGGGTCGGACATCCGGGCCACGCCGCCGTCCTTGCGGATGTCGGCCGGGACCCGCTCCAGGGCCATGACGGCGACGGCGCCCGCGTCCTCGGCGATCTTCGCCTGCTCCGGCGTGACGACGTCCATGATGACGCCACCCTTGAGCTGCTCGGCCATACCGCGCTTGACGCGGGCGGTGCCGGTGGCGGGAGCCTGGTTCTCGGTGATGGACACGGGTTTGACCTCACAACGTGAAAAGAGGGTTGCTGCAGCACTGAGGAAACGTGAAGGGACCAGGCCACAGCAAGGGCCAATAGTGAGCCGGTGGATCGTTTTCCCGGCCGCCGCCGCGCCGGGGCGGTGCCGCGTCGTCCGCCAAGGGCCTACCGGGCGGTGTCGCTTCCTCCTCCCCCAAGGGCGTACCGGGCATCGTCACGTTCCGGCTCTCGCAGCGCGCGGGTGGAGGTCCGCGGCGCCGGGAGGGCGCGCCGCGGGGCAGGCGGGCGGCGCACGCGGCTCTGTACGGGGACGGCCGGGGCGGGTCCGCGAAGTCGTGTCGGCCGCCCGCGTACAAGCAGTACGCGCGGCCAGCACGCGCGGCCGACCGGTGAGGCGAGTGGGCCGGCCCCGGCGCGAAGCGCCGGAGAGAGCGGTCCGGGCGGCGGGCGGAACTCGTGGGACTCGTGGGACTCTGCGGACCCGCCCCAGGGCTTCGGGCCCCGGTCAGGCCGCCCGGTCCGTGAGTGCCGCGGGCGGCTCGTCGTCCATCTCGAAGGCCATAGGGAAGGGGGCGTGACCGGCCAGCCGGAACCAGCGGACCTTGCGGTGCTCGCGCAGGCGCCGGGCGGCGCCCACGGCGTCGTTGTGGAAGCGGCGGGCCATCGGAACCCGGCGCACCGCCTCGGTCAGCTCCCGCGCGGCTTCCTCTCCCCCGGGCGCCTCCCGGACCACCTCGACCTGGGCCTGCTCGGCGAAGACCGCGCGCAGGGCCTGGCTCAACTCGCTCTCGGCAACCTCCCGGTGCTCCTCCTCGGCCTGCCGGGCGGCGTGCGCGGCCTCGTACAGGACGATCGAGGCGGCGGGGTCCAGCACACCGGAGGTGGCCAGTTCCTGGGTCACGGAGGCCCTGCGGAGCAACTGCGCGTCGAGGGCGGCGCGGGTGGCGTCGATGCGGGCGTGCAGGCGGTCCAGCCGCCCGGCCGTCCAGCTCAGATAGACACCGATCGCGACGAGCGCGACGAGGATCCAGATCAGGGTTGCGGTCACGGGCGGCAAGGTTACCGACCCGTGGCCCGCTCAGAACCGCTCAGTCCCTGGCCAGCCCCAGCCGCGCCCGCAGTCCCGGGCGCTCGTCGTCGGCCGCCGCCACGGCCGCCGCTCCCGCGGTGACCGTCTCGTACACCGACAGGATGTCCGCGCCGACCGTCGACCAGTCGAAGCGGCGCACGTGGACACTGCCCCGCTCGCGCAGTTCCGCGCGCCGCCGGGGGTCCTCCAGGAGCCGTACCGCCGCCTCGGCGAGGGCGTCGGCGTCCTCGTTGGCGAACAGCTCGCCGGCCGCGCCCTGGTCGAGGACCTGGGCGAAGGCGTCCAGGTCGGAGGCGAGCACCGGCGCCCCGGCGGACATCGCCTCGACCAGGATGATCCCGAAGCTCTCCCCGCCGGTGTTGGGGGCGACGTACAGGTCGACGCTGCGCAGCAGGCGGGCCTTGTCCTCGTCGCTGACCATGCCGAGGAACTCCACCCGTGAGCGCAGCTCCTCGGGCAGGTCCTCCACGGCCTCCTCGGCGTCACCGCGTCCGGCGACCAGCAGCCGGGTCTGCGGGCGGGCCGCGAGGATCTTCGGCAGCGCCTTCATCAGCACCGGCAGGCCCTTGCGGGGCTCGTCGATCCGGCCGATGAAGCCGATGGTGTCGCCCTGCCACTCCGCCTTGGGCTCGGCCTTGGCGAAGAAGTCCACGTCGACCCCGTTGGGGATGACGACGGCGTCCCCGCCCAGGTGCTCCACCAGCGTGCGCCGGGCGTACTCGCTCACCGCGATCCGCGCGCTGATCTTCTCCAGCGCCGCCTGGAGGATCGAGTAGGCGGCGATCATCGCCTTGGAACGCGGGTTGGAGGTGTGGAAGGTCGCCACCAGCGGCCCCTGCGCCGCCCAGCAGGTCAGCAGGCCCAGGGACGGCGAGGACGGCTCGTGGATGTGCACCACGTCGAACTTGCCGTCGTGCAGCCAGCGCCGTACCCGCGCGGCCGACAGGAACCCGAAGTTCAGCCGGGCCACCGAGCCGTTGTACGGCACCGGCACCGCGCGCCCGGCCGAGACGACGTACGGCGGCAGCGGGGTGTCGTCGTCGGCCGGGGCCAGCACGGACACCTCGTGGCCCAGGCGGATGAAGTACTCGGCCAGGTCCCGGATGTGGAACTGGACGCCGCCCGGCACGTCCCAGGAGTACGGGCAGACGATGCCGATCCTCACGGCGTGCCCTTCTGCGGCTCCAGGTCGGCCACCCACAAACGCTGCAGCATGTGCCAGTCCTCCGGATGCTCGGCGATCCCCGTGGCGAAGGCGTCGGCCAGCGCCTGTGTCATGACAGACGTCTTCTCGGCCCGGGTACCTGTCTCGGGCACCTCGACCGGCGGGTGCACGCGTCCCTGCATCACCGGCGAGTCGTCGTACCAGAGCGTCACCGGCAGCAGCAGCGCGCCCGTCTGCTGGGCGAGCAGCGCCGGTCCGGCCGGCATCCGGGCGGTCTCGCCGAAGAACTTCACCTCGACGCCCGAGGCGGACAGGTCGCGGTCGGCGACCAGGCAGACCAGGCCGCCGTCGCGCAGCCGCCGGGCCAGCGTGCCGAAGGCGGAGCCGCCGCTGTGCGGCAGCACCTCCATGCCGAGCCCCTCGCGGTAGGCGACGAAGCGGTCGTAGAGGCTCTCCGGCCTCAGCCGCTCGGCGACCGTCGTGAACGGCGTCTCCAGCTTGGTGGTCACCCAGGCGCCCGCCAGGTCCCAGTTGCCCAGGTGCGGCAGGGCGAGAATGACGCCCTTGTCGGACGCGAGGCCGTCGGTGAGGTAGTGCACGTCCTTGGGCGCGAAACCGGTCCTCACCCGCTCGGCACTCCACGCGGGCAGCCGGAAGGACTCCATCCAGTAGCGCAGGTACGAGCGCATCCCCGCGCGGGACAGCTCCTTCAGCCGCTCCGGGCCGGCGTCGGGCACCACGCGCGCGTAGTTGCTCTCCAGCCGCAGCACGCCCTTGCCGCGCCGCTTCCAGACGGCGTCCGCGATGGTCCGGCCGAGCCGTACCGCGACCGGCTCGGGGAGCTTCTTGACGGTGCTCCAGCCCAGGCCGTACAGCGTGTCCGTCAGCCGCTCCTGGGCGCTCATTTCGCCGCCTCGCTCCCTTGCGGGGAGTTCTCCTCCGCCGTGGCCGCGTCCGCCTCGGCGGCCTCCCGGCGCACCGTGACGACCCGCTGGATCAGCGTGACCAGGCTGCCCACGGCCACGATCCACAGCGCGACCGGCAGCAGGTACTGGATGCCGGGCACCCCGAACTTGTGCAGGCCCGCGAAACCGGCCGCCACCAGGGAGATCACCAGCCGCTCGGCTCGCTCCACCAGCCCGTTCACGGCGACCGGCAGACCGATCGACTCGCCCCGGGCCTTGGTGTACGACACCACCTGGCCGCTCGCCAGACAGAAGATCGACACCGCGCACAGCACGATGTCGTCGCCGCCCCCGGCGTACCAGAGGGCGAAGCCGCCGAAGATCGCGCCGTCGGCGACCCGGTCGAGCGTGGAGTCCAGGAACGCGCCCCAACGGCTGGAGCGGCCCAGCTGGCGGGCCATGTTGCCGTCGACGAGGTCGGAGAACACGAACAGCGTGATCACGACCGTGCCCCAGAAGAACTCGCCCTGCGGATAGAACACCAGCGCGCCCGCCACCACACCGGCGGTGCCGATCAGCGTCACCGTGTCGGGGCTGACCCCCCGCCGGATCAGAAACGCGGCGAACGGTGTGAGGACACGCGTGAAGAATGCACGCGCGTACTTGTTCAGCATGGCCTTCCCGAGGTTCGGTGTGGCCGCGCGGCCCCTGCTGGCCACCGGCTGGCCCATCGTAGCCACGCCCGCGCGCGGGCGGCGTACGGGCGCCGGATCACGCCATCCGCGCGGGCGGCGGGCGCGATCACGTCCGTCGTATGGACGCGCCCCGACCGGAGTGGAAAGCTCGAAGAACCGCGGGCGTCACCGGAGCCGCCACCGCACGCGGATCCGCATGTCCGCGCCCACAGCGACCTCACCGTGCACGGGAGGCAGGACCATGGGCGACAAGGCGAACGCACACCCCGGAGCCGCCGGCAGGGCTACGGCGGCCGACCACCCCGCGTCCGTACGGAATGTGGTGCTGGTCGGCCACTCCGGATCGGGCAAGACGACATTGGTGGAGGCTCTCGCCCTCACCGCGCAGGCGGTGAACCGGGCGGGCCGCGTGGAGGACGGCACCACCGTCTCCGACTACGACGACATCGAACACCGGCAGCAACGCTCGGTACAGCTCTCCCTGGTGCCCGTCGAATGGGACGGCATCAAGATCAATCTTCTGGACACCCCCGGATACGCCGACTTCGTCGGGGAACTCAGGGCCGGTCTGCGAGCGGCGGACGCGGCCCTTTTCGTTGTCTCCGCCTCCGACGGCGTGGACGGCTCGACCCGCATGGTGTGGGAGGAGTGCGCGGCCGTCGGCATGCCGCGCGCCATCGTGATCACCCACCTGGAGTCCGCGCGCGCGGACTACGAGGAGATGACCCGGATCTGCGCCGAGGCCTTCGGCGCCGACGACCCCGACGCCGTCCTCCCGCTCTACCTGCCCCTGCACGGGCCGCAGGCACCGGACGGGCACGCCCCCGTGACCGGGCTGATCGGCCTGCTGACCCAGAAGCTGTTCGACTACTCCTCCGGCGAGCGCAAGGAGTCCGAACCCGGCGAGGACCAGCTGCCGCAGATCGAGGAGGCCCGCAACCGGCTCATCGAGGGGATCATCTCCGAGAGCGAGGACGAGACCCTCATGGACCGCTACCTCGGCGGTGAGCAGATCGACATCAAGACGCTGATCGAGGACCTGGAGCGCGCCGTCGCACGCGGCGTCTTCTTCCCCGTCCTCGCCGCCGCCCCCGCGGCCGAGGGCGCCCGGCAGGGCCTCGGCACCGTCGAACTCCTGGAGCTGATCACCGGCGGCTTCCCGACCCCGCTGGAGCGCGAGGCGCCCCGGGTCACCACGATCGACGGCAAACCCCGCGAACTGAAGACCTGCGACCCCGACGGACCGCTGGTCGCCGAGGTCGTCAAGACCGCCTCCGACCCCTACGTCGGCCGGATCTCCCTGGTGCGCGTCTTCTCCGGCACCCTGCGCCCCGACGAGACCGTCCACGTCTCCGGACACGGCCTCGCCGACCGCGGCCACGAGGACCACGACGTCGACGAACGGATCGGCGCACTGTCCCGGCCCTTCGGCAAGCAGCAGCGCTCCCTGAGCCACTGCATCGCCGGGGACATGGCCTGCGTGGCCAAGCTCGGCCGCGCCGAGACCGGCGACACGCTCTCCGCGAAGGACAACCCGCTGCTGATGGAACCGTGGGAGATGCCCGACCCGCTGCTGCCGCTCGCCATCCAGGCGCACAGCAAGGCTGACGAGGACAAGCTCTCCCAGGGCCTGTCCCGGCTGGTCGCCGAGGACCCCACCATGCGCCTGGAGCAGAACCAGGACACCCACCAGGTCGTCCTGTGGTGCCTGGGCGAGGCCCACGCCGACGTCGCCCTGGAACGGCTGCGCAGCCGCTACGGAGTCCAGGTCGACGTCGTACCGCACCGGGTCGCCCTGCGCGAGACCTTCGCCGACAGGTCCGCCGGGCGCGGACGGCATGTGAAGCAGTCCGGCGGGCACGGGCAGTACGCCATCTGCGAGATCGAGGTCGAGCCGCTGCCCGGAGGTTCCGGCATCGAGTTCGTGGACAAGGTGGTCGGCGGCGCGGTGCCCCGCCAGTTCATCCCGTCGGTGGAGAAGGGCGTACGCGCCCAGGCGGCCAAGGGCGTCGCCGCCGGACATCCGCTCATCGACGTCCGGATCACCCTCCTCGACGGCAAGGCGCACTCGGTGGACTCCTCCGACGCCGCCTTCCAGACCGCGGGCGCCCTGGCCCTGCGGGAGGCCGCCGCCGACGCGAAGATCCATCTGCTGGAACCGGTGTCCGAGGTGACCGTGCTGGTCGGCGACGAGTACGTGGGCGCCGTGATGAGCGACCTGTCCGGACGCCGGGGCCGGGTGCTCGGCACCGAACAGACCCCCGGCGGGCGCACGTTGATCCGCGCCGAGGTACCGGAGATCGAGATCGGCCGGTACGCGGTCGACCTGCGCTCCCTGTCGCACGGCACCGCCCGCTTCAGCCGCGCCTACGCGCGGCACGAGCCGATGCCGCAGCAGGTCGCCGACCGGATCCGTGAAGAGACGCGGGATTCCGCGTAGTTGGCACCGGGCACACCCTGGGTGGGACCGAACGCGCCCCACCCGAAAGGCTTTTGTGGAACGCTCCCCTCCGCGTCGGCGGGCGGCTTCGGCCGTCCGCCGACGAATGTCGGTGGCTGCGGATACGCTGATGACCTGATCAACAGGTGTGCCGGGCAAGGAAGTCGGGAAGGCCGCAGAACGACAGTGAGCGGCGAGGGGGGCGGGAATGACCGTTGACAGCGGTTACGGGGACATCTTCGGTCCCCAGGTGCCGCGCACAGGGGACGAAGGACTCACGGCGACGTTCGCACTGGCGTCGGCCGCCTACCGGGACAGCGACGTCGAGAAGATCCTCGACGCCAACAGCGAATGGCACCAGTCGAAGGTCAACGAGGGCAAGCTCAAGCTCTTCAAACCGAACCTGGGCGAGGCGTACTCCCGCGCGATCATCAACCGCATGATCGGCCCCGGCCGCGCCGCCCTCATCCAGTCCTTCGGCGCCGAACCCTCCGTCGTCGTCGAGCACTGCCTCGCCGCCAACAACATCCGCCGGGAACGCGACAACCGCCTGACCCTCGTCATGGTCCTGTGCGGTGTCCTCTTCCTGCCCGGCCTGCTCATCTGGCTGCTCGTCTTCCAACTGCGCAGCACCATGGCCAAGCGCGACGACAAACGCGCCGGCGCCCTCGCCACCGCCCTGCTCGTCGCGGTCGGCGCCCTCGCCGTGATCTTCCTCGTCCGGATGCCGTTCACCGGCTTCTGGGCCTGGTACGCGCGCGCCGCCGTCGTCATGCCCGTCGCCGGCTGGTACCTCGCCAAGCAGATCTGCGAACGCACCGCCAAGGACCTGCGCGCACGCTGGGACAGCCTGCTGTCCGGCAGCAGCGTCGGCGCCAAGGTCCCCGAGGCCGTGCCCAGCAGCCCCAACGAGACCGCCGCCGAGCAGCTGCGCCAGTCCCTCGCCAAGCTCAGCGCCGAGCAGCAGTCCAACTCGGTCTTCTACGCCGGGCCCAAGGGCATCCTCGGCATGGGCACCCGCTGGGGCGCCTGGCAGCTCGCCGAGGACCTCGCCCCGGCCGACCCGAGCCGCGAGATCCATCCCTTCCGCAGCTGGGACGTCATCAGGTCCATCCACGACCAGCTGAAGATGCTCACCCGCGGCCCGCTGAACACCGGCGGCTTCCCCACCCCGTCCATCCGCCACTGGATCGTCACCCCGATCGGCGAGAACGCCGGCTCGGTCTCCCGACCGGGCGGCACCGACGTGGAGGCCTACCAGGTCAAGCCGCACGCCATACAGGAGATCTGCAACAAGCAGCAGTTCGGCGCCGGAGACCGGCACTACCTGGGCGTGCAGTGGACCCTGTGGGACGGCCAGCTCGTCATCACCATGCTGATCACCGTCACCGTGCTCCACGAGACCCTGCGCATCGAGGTCACCGGACACGCGCTCGGCCCCGTGCACTCCCTGTTCACCACCAAGTCCGAGGCGCCCACCAAGTCCGTCCAGAAGTCCCTCAAGCCCTGGGAGACCCGGACGATCAAACTGCCGCTGGTCACCGCCGACGAGGTCGTCCGGCTCGCCGCCCGCGCCCCCATCAGCTGGTACCCGCCGCTGCTCAACTGGCTCGGCGGCTCCCTCACCCTGCCCGAGCCCTTCGGACTCCGGCACGCCTGGGCCGACAAGCCCTGGCGGCACCGCTTCATGGCCGACGACGCCCTGCGCGCCGCCACCCCGGTCCTGCGCGTGGTGCACGCCGCCGCCATCAAGGTGCTGGAGGAGAACGGCGTGGACACCGAGAAGTTCGGCGCCCGCTCCGCCTTCCTCAGCGGAGCCGTCCAGGACCCGGCACCGAAGAAGGCTGACGTGTACGACGCGTAGGCCCGCGGGGCAAACAGCCGCGGCCCGTACCCCCCTGGGGGCACGGGCCGCGGCTTTCACCTGCTCAGGCCGACGGCCAGACCTCCGCCAGCATCTTGCGGGTGTCCGCCAGCAACTGCGGCAGCACCCGCGTGTGCCCGACCACCGGCATGAAGTTCGTGTCGCCGCCCCACCGCGGAACGATGTGCTGGTGCAGATGGGCCGCGATGCCCGCACCGGCGACCGTGCCCTGGTTCATGCCGATGTTGAACCCGTGCGCCCCCGACGCCGCGCGCAGCGCCGTCATCGCCTGCTTCGTCAGCGCCGCCAGCTCCACCGTCTCCGGCTCGGTCAAGTCCGTGTAGTCGGCGACATGCCGGTAGGGCACCACCATGAGGTGGCCGCCGTTGTAGGGGTACAGGTTCAGCACCGCGTACACCTGCTCGCCGCGCTTGACGACCAGCCCGTCCTCGTCGGACTTGGCCGGGATCGAGCAGAAGGGACAGCCGTCGTCGGCTCCGGGACCGGTCGGCTTGTTCTCACCCTGGATGTACGCCATCCGATGGGGCGTCCACAGGCGCTGGAACGCGTCCTGGATCCCCACTCCCCACTGCTGCTCCGGCTCACTCGTCATGCGTGCAGCATATGGCGTCGTCCCTCCACGGGGTGCCGCCGGGGCGCGGCTCGGGCCGCCCCGGGACAAGCTGGGCGAGTGGAGGACGACAGCCGCAAGGCCCGCTGGGAACGCCAGTCCGAGGTACCCCTCGCCCTGGCGTCCGCCGCCTACCTCGGCTCGTACGCGGTCCGGATCCTCGCTCACGGCCTGAGCGAGGGCTGGCGGGTGTTCTGCCTCGTCGTGACGCTCGCCGCGTGGGCGGTGTTCGCCGCCGACTACGCGGTGCGCTGGCGGCTGACCGGCCTGCGCCTGCCGCGCTTCGTCCGTACGCACCTGCTCGACACCCTGGTCCTGCTGCTGCCCCTGCTGCGGCCGTTGCGCATCGTCAACGCGTACGAGACCAGACAGCGCCACCACGGCGAACCCCGGCTCCCCCTGTACGGCCGGGTGATCGTCTACTCCGGTCTCTCCACCGTCCTGCTCGGCTTCACCGGCGCCCTTGCCGTCTACTCCTTCGAGTACGACGCCCCGGGCGCGAACATGCGGACCTTCGGCGACGCCGTGTGGTGGACCTGCTCCACGCTCGCCACCGTCGGCTACGGCGACATCACGCCCGTGACGGCGATGGGCCGCACCATCGCGGTCGGCGTCATGGCCTGCGGCCTGGCCCTGCTCGGCGCGGTGACGGGCTCCTTCTCGTCCTGGCTGATCCAGGTCTTCTCCCGCGAGGACGACGAGAGGCCCCCAGGGAGGTGAACTCCCCGGGGGCCTCTGACAGCCGGGTCAGACCTGCGTCCGCTCCTCGACGACCTGCGCGATCTTCGCGATGGCCTCGTCGAAGGGGATGCCGTTCTCCTGCGAGCCGTCGCGGTAGCGGAAGGAGACGGCGTTGTTGGCCATGTCCTCGTCGCCCGCGATGATCATGAACGGGGTCTTCTGCTTCTGCGCGTTCCTGATCTTCTTCTGCATGCGGTCCGAGGACGAGTCCACCTCGATGCGCAGACCCTTCTTCCTGCCCGCGGCGGCGAACTTGTGCAGGTACTCCACGTGCGCGTCCCCGATCGGGATACCGATCGCCTGCACCGGCGCCAGCCATGCCGGGAAGGCGCCCGCGTAGTGCTCCAGCAGCACGGCGAAGAACCGCTCGATGGAGCCGAACAGCGCGCGGTGGATCATGACCGGACGCTGCTTGGAGCCGTCCGCCGCGGTGTACTCCAGGTCGAAGCGCTCGGGCAGGTTGAAGTCGAGCTGGATGGTCGACATCTGCCAGGTCCGGCCGATGGCGTCGCGGGCCTGCACGGAGATCTTCGGACCATAGAAGGCCGCGCCACCCGGGTCCGGGACCAGCGGGAGGCCCTGCTTCTCGGCGACCTGACGCAGGGTCTCGGTCGCCTCCTCCCAGACCTCGTCGGAGCCGACGAACTTCTCCGGGTCCTTGGTGGACAGCTCCAGGTAGAAGTCCTCCAGGCCGTAGTCCCGCAGCAGCCCCAGCACGAAGGTGAGCGTCTTGTCGAGCTCGTCCGACATCTGCTCACGGGTGCAGTAGATGTGCGCGTCGTCCTGCGTGAAGCCCCGCGCGCGGGTCAGGCCGTGCACCACGCCCGACTTCTCGTAGCGGTACACCGTCCCGAACTCGAACAGGCGCAGCGGCAGCTCACGGTAGGACCGGCCGCGCGCGTCGAAGATCAGGTTGTGCATCGGGCAGTTCATGGGCTTGAGGTAGTAGTCCACGCCCTCGTCGAGCTGCATGGGCGGGTACATGCCCTCGGCGTACCAGTCGAGGTGCCCGGACGTCTCGAAAAGCTTCCCCTTCGTCGCGTGCGGGGTGTAGACGAACTCGTAGCCCTCCTCCTCGTGGCGGCGGCGCGAGTAGTCCTCCATCACGCGGCGGACGATGCCGCCCTTGGGGTGGAAGACGGCGAGGCCGGAGCCGATCTGCTCGGGGATGGAGAACAGGTCGAGCTCGTTGCCCAGCTTGCGGTGGTCGCGCTTCTCGGCCTCGGCGAGGAAGTCCAGGTACGCCTTCAGCTCGTCCTTGGACGGCCAGGCGGTGCCGTAGATGCGCTGGAGCATCGGGTTCTTCTCGCTGCCGCGCCAGTACGCGGCGGCGTTGCGCATCAGCTTGAACGCCGGGATCAGCCGGGTGGACGGCAGGTGGGGACCGCGGCAGAGGTCCTTCCAGCACAGCTCGCCGGTCTTGGCGTCCAGGTTGTCGTAGATGGTCAGCTCACCGGCGCCGACCTCGACGTCCGCGCCGTCGTCGCTGGAGGCGGAGCCCTTGAGGCCGATCAGCTCCAGCTTGTACGGCTCGTCGGCCAGCTCCTCGCGGGCGGCCTCGTCGGTGACCACGCGGCGGGCGAACTTCTGGCCGCGCTTCTGGATCTCCTGCATCTTCTTCTCGATGGCCTTGAGATCCTCGGGGGTGAACGGCTTCTCGACGTCGAAGTCGTAGTAGAAGCCGTCCTTGACCGGCGGGCCGATGCCCAGCTTGGCCTCGGGGAAGAGTTCCTGCACGGCCTGCGCCATGACGTGCGCGGTGGAGTGGCGCAGGATGTTCAGGCCGTCCTCGGAGGAGATCTCGACGCCCTCGACGGTCTCGCCGTCGGCCGGGGCGTAGGTGAGGTCCTTCAGCTCGCCGTCCACGCGCGCGGCGATGATCGAGCGCTCGCCGGCGAAGAGGTCGGCGGCCGTAGTGCCCGTCGTCACCACGCGCTCTTCCCGCTCGGAATCGCGTTGGATGATCACACGGACGTCTGACACCGGTCTCTCCTGACTGAAGGTGGGGTGCGGCGCCATTCCGGCAGCGCGCGCATTACGCGATCGTACCGACCCGCACCCACCGAGGGCGAAATCATTCCCCTCCGCAGGCCTCCTCGAAGAAGGCCATCGTCTCTGCGGTCTCCTGGATCGACTTCATCAGGCGGTCCCGTTCGGCCTCGTCGACCTGGACGGGTGCGACGCCGGAGACCTCGGTGAGCCTGCGGAAGCCGCCCCGGCTCTCCAGCCGTCCGTCCACCCGGACCGGCAGTCCGACCAGGTGGGCGTGGCCCGCGATGCGGTAGGACTCCTCGTCCAGGGTGAGCCGGATGTGCGGGATCTCGGCCCCGGCCAGCACCCGCAGCCGTACCGTGCCCTCCCCGCGCGGGCCGGAGCGGCGCATACGGACCACGGCACCGGTGATCCGGACCGGGACGGAGGGCTCCGCGCGCAGATAGCGGGCGCCCGCCTCGCGCAGCGCGGGGAGGTCGCCGGGGGAGAACTCGACGGCCTCGGCGGTGGCCGCGCAGCCCTCGGGGACCCCGGCGGCGGGTGCCCAGGCGACGGCGACGCGGGCGCCCTCGGTGCCGCGGACGAGGGCGATCAGGGCCTCGGTGAGTTCTCGGCTGACGCCCGCCTCGACGGCGCCGTCGAAGGCGTCCATGGCGCCGGTGGCGCGCCGGTAGTCGATGGCCTCGCGGGCGGCGTAGAGGGCTTGGTGGAGGCGGACGGCGAGGGGACGGCCGGTGCGTACGGGCACGAAGGCGGTGAGGCGTCGGCCGGCGACCGGGGAGCCGACCTGGACGGTGTCCAGGAGGGCGGTGGCGGGGCGGCTGTGGCGGGCGCCGTAGTAGCCGGCGCGGGCGCGGGTGGCGAGGGCGGCGGCGAGGAGGGTCTGGCGGGCGGCGGAGCGCAGGTGCTCGTCGGCGGTCCAGCCGGTGGTTCCGGCGGGGCCGGTGGGGACGTCGCGCCACCAGCGGATCTCGTCGCTGGGTACGGCCAGGCAGATGAGGACCTCGCGGGCGGAGGGGGTGCCGCTGCGGGCGAGGGCGAGGAGGGCCTCGCCGAGCAGGTCGTCGCTGTCGGGGAAGGCGCGGCTCTCGGGTACCAGCAGGCTGGTTCCGCCGCCGCCGGGGCCGGGCGGGGTCCAGCGGCCGTAGCGTCCGGTGGCGCCGCCGCGGCGCTGCCAGCCGTGCCGGTGCAGCAGGGCGGACAGGACGGCGGGGTCGACCTGGTCGGGCTCGGGGGGCCGGTGCCAGCCGCCGGTGTCGGCGGGGTGCGGGCGGACGGGGCGCAGTGGCTCGCCGACGGGGCGGTGCGTCATGGTCTGCCTCCGGTCCCGACCCGCGTCATGATCTCGCACAGCGCGCGGTCGTCGAAGATGCGTGAGGTGGGGATGCGCACGGTGGTCCGGGTGCGGCCGGTGATGGGGTGTCCGGCGAGGTTGACCCAGTAGCAGCAGTGCCTCAGGTCGAGCCGGTCGTGGCTGGCGCGCAGCCAGTCGTCCTGGGACCGCGGGACGAGCATGACGACGAGGATCTTGTGCACGGAGACCGGGGTGCGGGCGAGCTTGCGCAGGTGGTCGTTGTCGAGTGTGAAGGAGAAGGTGCGTCCCGGCGGGTTGGGCGCGACCTGGTAGGTGGCCTTGAGCTGCACCTTGATGGTGACTTCGTCGTCGACGGTGTGGCCGGGCGCGCTGTGGCTGACGTGCCAGTCGATGCCGTTGTCCGGGAAGGGCTGGGACAGTGAGCAGCCCGCGGCCGCCGCTACGGCGTGCAGGTATCCGACTTGCAGCGTCTCCATGCAGGCGGTGGTGGCGAGCGTGCCGCGGTGGGGGCTCGCACGTTCGGGCAGCAGCCCGCCCCGCTCGGGCTGCGCTATCGCCATGGCCAACAGCCTTCCCAGCCGAGTGAATCCCCGTGACGGGCCGCTGAACTGCAAGGACCCGTATTCCTGTTGTGTCCTTCCGGCGTACGGCGCAAACAGCCCGGGTATCACCAAACAGGCAGAAGACGGGGCGTCAGCTGCCTTGGGTGAGCGAGGGGTTGGGCGGATATGGCGTGCTGGTATGAGGGCCCGCTGGCGGCATTCGACACGGAGACGACGGGTGTCGACGTCGAGAACGACCGGATCGTCTCGGCGGCGGTGGTGATTCAGGACGCTCCGGGCACCCGGCCGAGGGTGACCCGGTGGCTGGTGAATCCGGGCGTGCCGGTGCCGGAGGCGGCGACGGCGGTGCACGGACTGACGGATGAGCATCTGCAGCGCAATGGCCGCTGGCCCGCGCCGGTGATGCACGAGATAGCCGAGGTGTTGGCCGAACAGGCGGTCGCGGGGCGCCCGCTGGTGGTGATGAACGCGCCGTTCGACCTGACTCTCTTCGACCGTGAGCTGCGCCGCCATCGGGCGTCGTCGCTGGACCGCTGGTTCGAGTCGGCGCCGCTGCTGGTGCTGGACCCGCGGGTGCTGGACAAGCATCTGGACCGCTACCGCAAGGGCCGCCGCACGCTGACGGACCTGTGCGAGCACTACGGCGTCACGCTGGACGGCGCGCACGACGCGGGCGCGGACGCGCTGGCGGCGCTGGAGGTCGTACGGGCGGTGGGGCGGCGGTTCGCGGCGCGGCTGGAGCGTCTGTCGCCGGCCGAGCTGCACACGTTGCAGGCGGTCTGGCACGCGGCGCAGGCGCGTGGTCTGCAGGCGTGGTTCGCGCGCAGTGGTTCGGAGGAGGCGGTGGACCCGGCGTGGCCGCTGCGGCCGGATCTTCCGGCGGGTCCGGAAGTGGCGGCGTGAGCGTGGCGTGACAGCAAGAAGGCCGGTCCGCGTGGTGCGGACCGGCCTTTCCCGGTGGGCGATACTGGGTTCGAACCAGTGACCTCTTCGGTGTGAACGAAGCGCTCTCCCACTGAGCTAATCGCCCGGGAACGCAGTGAACAATACAGGTCTTCGCGGCGTTCCTTCAAACCGCTTCCAGGTGTGCGCGCAGTCCGCGTCGTCCGGCGCGCATCATCAGCCAGTGGTTGACGCGGAAGACGGGGCGTCCGGGGACGGCGAGGCGGCGCATGAGGGGTTTGCGGACGTCGACGACCTGGTCGTAGCGGGCGAGGGTGCCGGTGCCGGCCGGGGTGAGGGTCCAGCGCGCCCAGCCCTCCAGGTCACCGGTCATGGCGATCTCCAGCACCCCGGCGTCCGGGTCGCGCCGCACCTCGCGCGCGGTGAAGACCAGGTCGTACGGCAGGGTGGAGCGGATGCGGATCCGGCCGCTGGTGTCGTCGAGGCGGTCGACCTCGCGCACCTGGGGCCACCAGCGGGGGTAGTCCTCGGCGCGCTCCAGGGCGGCGTAGACGGTGGCGGGCGGCGCGGGCAGGGCCCACAGGCTGCGGAAGCGGTAATGGGACCAGTCCATGGTCCGAGTGTGGCAGTGGATCTGAGTACGTTCTGAGTACGCACACTCATGTCGTGGGTCGTGACGCGGACCACACTCCATGGCATGACGCACATCCCCTCCCCTGCCGAGGAGTTGCGGCTGCTCGACGCGGAGCTGCGGCAACTGGACGCCCGGCGGTCCCAGTTGCTCGCCCGCCGCGGGTGGCTGATCGCCACGGTGGAAGCCGCCCGCCCGAGGGCGCAGGCGCAGACGGCGGCCGCTCCTTCGCCCGGTCCCGAGGCCACGCCGCCCCGGGTGCAGAACGTGCTGCTGATCCTCGGCGGCACCCTGCTGACGATCGCCGCGCTGGCGTTCACCCTGGTCGGCTGGGGCCACCTGGGCATCGTCGGCCGGTCCGCGGTGCTGGGTCTGATCACGGTGGCGGCGTTGGCGGTTCCGCTGGTGCTGACGGCGCGGGGGCTGCGCTCGACGGCGGAGGCGGTGGCGGGGATCGGTCTGGCGCTGACGGTGCTGGACGCGTACGCGCTGCACGAGGTGGCGCTGAGCGGGGTCGACGGTCTCGGCTACTCGGCGGCCGGAGCGGCGGTACTGGCGGCCGTGTGGACGGCGTACGGGCTGCTGCCGCGCACCGCCGAGCTGCGGCTGCCGCTGCCGTCCGCGCTGGCGTCGGCCCAACTGCCGCTTCCGCTGTGGGCGTTGGCGGCCGACGCGGACGCGTTCGGGTTCGCGGCAGCGCTGCTGGCCACGGCCGGGTTCAACACCGCTGTGGCGCTCCGGGTCTCCGGCCGCCCCGTGCGGCTCACCGCCGTGATCGGCGCGTGCGGCATGGGCGCCGGGGGCGTGCTGACGGCCGGTGCGCTGTCCATGGCGGCCACCGGTCCGAGCGCCGCCGCCCGTGCGGCGGCGCTCCTTGTCCTGGCCGCGGCGATCGCGCTGGCGGCGGCTCGGCGCACCCCGGCCGTGACGGTGCCTGTCGCGGGTCTGCTGCTGGTGGCGGCGCTGGGCAGTGTGCCGCGCGTGCTGCTGCCGACGGTGTGGACGGTGCCGGTGTACCTGGCCTGCGGGCTGGCGCTGCTCGCGGTGTGGCGGGTGCCGAGTGTGCCGGAGGGCGTGCGCAAGGGCTTCGTGGTGGCCTCCGGTGTGGTGCAGGCGGTGGCCGTGGTGTGGGCGGCGCAGCTCCTCGCGGTCGTGCTGCCGGGTCCGCTGGCCTGGGTCGCGTCGCCGTGGTCGGGGGCGCCGTCGGACATGCGGGCGGCGGTGACGGGCGAGCTGCCGTGGGTGACGCACATGGAGACGGCCCCGCTGGTCCTGGCGGCGGTGGCCGCGGTACTGGCCTTCGCCGTGCACCCCTGGGCGAGGCCGGCGGCGCTGGTGCTGGGCTGGGTCGCGGCGCTGATGGTTCCGCCGGTGCTGGAACTGCCGTATGCGGTTGGCCTGTTGACGGGACTCGGGGTGACGGTTCTGGCGGTGCTGGGGGCGCTGGTCGTGCCCGGTACGGCCGAGGAGTCCGGTACGGCTACGCCGGAATCCCGTATGGCCGAGGAACCCGGTACGGCCGAGGAGCCCAGCTTCTTGAAGGGAACCGTTCCGCCTGTCCCGACCCCGTTCGTCCTCGCCGCCCTGGCCGGACTGACCTCCCTCCACACCGCGCTCCTCGCCCTGGCCACGCGGACCGCCACGCTCGCCGTACTCACGGCGCTGACGCTGCTGTTCGCGGCGGCGGCCGTGCGCGCCGCGCACCTCGCGGCGCCCGCGGCCCTGGCCTACGCCACCGCGCTGACCTGCGCGATCGGCGCCGCGGCCGACTGGGAGCCGCAGTACACGGCGCTGTTGGTCCTGACGGTCCCGGTGGCCGCGGCCCTGCTCGCGGCGCGTCTCCCCCGGGCGGCGCTGCCGATCGAGGCGACCGGCGCGGCGGCGGCCCTGCTCGCGATCGGCCTGACGGTGCTGAACCCGCCGATGCTGGCCCTGGTCCTCGCCCTGTGCGGGGTGATCACCGCGGGTACCGCGATCCGGCCGGACCGGCGTGCGGTGGGCTACGCGTCCGCGGTGCTCTTCGTCCTGGCCACCTGGGTGCGCCTGGCGGCCTGGGAGGTCGACATGCCGGAGGCGTACACGCTCCCGGTGTCCATTCCAGCGCTGCTGGTGGGCGCCCTGCGCAGGCGGCGCGTGCCGGAGACCTCGTCCTGGGTCGCGTACGGTCCCGGCCTGGCCGCGACCCTGCTGCCGAGCCTGGTCGCGGCCTGGGTCGACCCGCACTGGACACGCCCCCTGCTGCTGGGCCTGGCGGCCCTGTCGATCACCCTGCTGGGCGGTGGCCACCAGCTCCAGGCGCCGCTGCTGCTGGGCGGCGCGGTGCTGGCGCTGGACGCGCTGCACGAACTGGCGCCGTACATCGTCCAGGTGACCGACGCCCTCCCCCGCTGGGCGCTGCCCGCACTCGCCGGCCTGCTGCTGCTCGCGCTGGGCGCGACGTACGAGCAGCGGATCAGGGACGTACGGCGAGTGCGGGACGCGCTGGGGAGGATGAGCTAGGGCATCCGGTCCCCGAGCAGGGCCAGGTTCTCAATGGCGGCGAGGCCGTACAGGGCGGTGTCGTTGGTGGACACCCAGGCGGCCTCGCTGCCGGGAACCAGGGCGAGCGGGCCGCTCAGCTTCTCGGTCTTCCAGGGCGCGGACTCCTTGTAGCCGTCGGAGTTGTAGAACTTCTCCCAGGCCCGCTTGGCGAGTTTCTCGTCACCGGTCTTGACGGCGGCGTACGCGTCCAGGCGGGAGTGGCCCTGGAAGAGCAGCAGGGTGCCGAAGTTGGAGCCGTAGCGGGCGGCCTGTTCGGTCTTGGTGGCGTTGAAGTAGCGGCAGTAGTCGAAGTAGGCCTCGTTGAAGGCGGGCATGGCGACGAGGTCGATGAGTTCGGCGCACAGTTCGTTGAGGCCGAAGACGGCGGACAGGTGGGAGACGCCGACCACGGGTTCGTCGGCGACGGCGAACTTGCCGGTGTCGAGGTCGTAGAGGCCGCTGCCCTGGACGAAGCCGTTGGGCTGGGCGGCGATGGTCTCCATGGTCGACAGGACGCGGGCCTTGGCCTTCTCCCACTTGGGGCCCTTGCGTTCCCACTCGGTGAGCCAGGCGGAGACCAGGCCGGACCAGTCGGTGCCGAAGCCGATGGACAGGGCGTGCCGGTCGGGGGTGTAGGGCTCGGTGCGGATCTTGCGAATGGGGTCGAGGACGAGGAAGGTCTCGTCGGAGTCGACGTTGGCGTGCATGAGGTCGCCGACCCGCTCGTCGGCGGTGAGGAAGTAGTAGTAGCGGCGGTAGGTGGTGTTGGCGATGCGCTGCTGCTTGGCGCTGTCGGCGTAGTGCTGGACACCGTGCCGGGTGCCGAGGCCCGCCCACTTGCCGAGGTGGTAGACGTCGACCTCGCCGGTGTGCCGGGTCATGGCCTCGGCGAAGCGGAAGATGTCGGCGCGGCCGGAGCGCAGGTAGGCGTACCAGAGCCAGAGGTCGGGCGAGAGTTCGGAGTTGTCCCAGGCGTAGCCGCCGACGTCGTAGCGCCACTGGTGCCGGACGGTGTCGTAGGTGTGCATGATGTCGCCGTAGTCCCAGAAGCCGTACCAACGGCGCATCTCCACCTGGTCCTTGTAGTAGGTGAAGAGGAAGTCGAGGTGGTCCTCGATCTTGGCCTTGGCGGGGGTGGAGCGGTCGGGCTCGGAGTAGAGACCGGGGCCGAAGACGCCGGCCTTGATGAGCTGCTGGGGCGGGGCGGCGAGCTGCGGCAGGACGCGTACGGCCTCGATCTGCCGGGCCAGTTGGTCGGCGGAGGGGGTGGACTCGTTGGCCCAGAAGAGGAGTTCGGAGGTGCGGGCGATGCCGTAGGGGGTGCCGAAGCCGGGTTCGTAGTCCTCGTAGGTGATGTTGAGGCCTTCGAGCTGTTCGGGGAAGGTGTCCTGGCCCATGCCGTCGTGGTAGAAGCGCAGGTCCATGGGCTGGGCTTCGGGCGACCAGAGCCAGAGGGTGACTTCGGCGGCGTCGGTGTGGGCGTCGCGGATGTCGAGCTGGGCGGGGAACTTCTCCCAGAAGTCGCGCAGTCCGAAGGAGAGTCCGCCGCTGACGCCGCCGACGTAGCCGAAGCCGTTGGCGCGGCTTCCGCCGCCCGCGCCGATCCAGCCGTGGCCCTTCTTGGTGCGCTTGCGCAGGGTGAAGCCGTCGGCGGAGAGCTGGGAGAGGGTGTAGTCGCCCCATTCGGGGATGTACTGCAGGCGGGTGGTGACGCGCTGGTCCCAGGTGGCCGGGTCGGGGAGCTTCTCGCCCGCGAACTGCGCTTCCTGCACGGCGATTCCGGGGTCGCGGCGCAGTCCGGTGATGCCCTTGACGGCCTCGCGGAGCATGCCGGTGCCCTCGCCGCCGATGCGGATGTGCCGGTCGTAGGACTCGTCGCGCATCGGGACGGTGAAGCGGACGCCGAGGCCGCGGATGAAGTCGCCGCCGGCCTTGCCGGGGTCCTGGGTGCCGTCGTAGGTGATGGTGTGCACCATGCGGAAGGAGTCGGCGCCGGCGTAGAAGTAGAGGCGGATGGAGAAGGGGAGCCAACTGCGGTTGCCCTTGCGGTGCTTGCCGTCGATACGGACGACGGCGCGGACCGGGCCTTCCTGTTCGACCTCGACCTTGGAGATGGCGCCGTCGAAGCGCTCGGTCCTGACCGTGCCCTGGTCCTCGTCCTCGATCTCGGGCTGGCGGATCAGCACGAGCCGCCCGTTCTTGGCGATCTCGGTGCCGCCGCGGGTGACGGACTTGATGAGGGTGGCGCCGTTCTTGCCGATCCGCGCGGTGATGACGCCGGTGGAGACATCGACGGTGCCGCCGCGCTTGTCGACGGTGACCTTCTTCGCGGGGGCGGCTGCCTCGCCCGGGGCGAGGGTGAGCTTGCCCTTGCCGCCCGAACTCACGGCGTGCGCGGTCCACTTGAGGGAGCCGTCGGGCCAGTAGGCGATCGGCCAGGTCTGGACGGGCACCGACTTTCCGTCCGCGTCCGTGAGCGCGAACGTCTGGTCCTCCTGGAAGGCGCCCTTGGGCCAGGGCACGCCGAGGGTGGAGCCGGGTGCGGCGCCGAGGCCGCCGTCCTCCAGCCAGTCCAGGGTCACCGGGTCGCGGTCACCCGCGGCGGCTCTCGGCGCGGCCTGCGCGTCCTTGGCGCCCAGGGCCCAGCTGAACTGCGCGGCGACTCCGGCGACGGCGGCCGCCTTGAGCAGGGACCTGCGGGGGATGGGGGACATGACCATTCCTTCCGTGCGGGTGACATGGGCAGGGGCATGACAGAGAGAGGTACGGCGCCGAGGGCGCCTACCTGGTGCGACGGCACCGCCGCGGTCAGCGGTGCCGGTAGCGCTCCTCCACGGCGACGGCCGCCGCCGCGACGGCTCCCAGCACGGGAACCGCCAGCGGCGCGACGAATCCGGCGGACAGGGCCACGACGGCAAGACCGGCGACGATCAGGAAGGACCCGGCGGGGTCGCGCAGGGTCCGGCGTACGGCGGCGGCGAGCAGCGCCCGCCAGGAGGCCCCGGGCGCCCAGACGGCCGCGGCCCGCAGCAGGGCCACGGCGAGCGCGATGAGCGCGCACAGTCCGACGGCCCCGGCGAAGGGCCCGCCGGGCAGCCCGGACCGGGCGGCCTGGACGTCCACCCAGACGGCGAGGGCCGTGGCCCACCCCGCGAGCCCGACCACCCACCCGCCCCCGCGCACGGCCGCGCGGAAGTCCGCCGTGAACTCCCGCCAACCGCCGCCCTCGTGAGCGGTACGACGGCGCAGGTGCCGGGCCCCGGCCGCGAAGGCGGCCGGGTAGGTGACGACCCCGAGCGAGGCCAGGGCGATCCACACCCCGGTGAGCAGGCACTCGGCGAAGACCCCGAACCGCTCGCCGAACAGGGACTCCCTGCGGGCCTTGGTGCGGGCCTCGGCCATGGTCATCCCTTCAGTCCGGAGGTCGCCATGCCGTCGATGAGATAGCGCTGGAAGGCCATGAAGAAGGCGATGACCGGCACCAGCGCCACCAGCGACATCGCGATCATGCTTCCGTAGTTGGAGACGCCCTCCTGGTCGCGGAACATCATCAGGCCGAGCGAGACGGTGTACTTCTCGGGGGTGTTGAGGTAGATCAGCGGCCCCATGAAGTCGTTCCAGGCGTTGATGAAGGTGAAGATGGCGCTGGTGATGATCGCGGGCCGGCTCAGCGGCAGCACGATCGACCAGTAGGTGCGCAGGTGTCCGCAGCCGTCGAGCTTGGCGGCCTCGTCCAGCTCGCGCGGCAGCCCGCGCATGAACTGCACCATCAGGAAGACGAAGAACGCCTCCGTGGCCAGGAACTTGCCCGCGACCAGCGGCACCAGGGTGTCGGTGAGCTCCAGGTTCCGGAAGAGCACGTACTGCGGGATGAGCAGCACGTGGTACGGCAGCAGCAGGGTGCCGATCATCAGGGTGAACAGCAGGTTCCGCCCGGCGAAGCCGATCTTGGCGAAGGCGTACGCGGTGAGCGAGCTGGAGACCACGACGCCGACCACGGCGAGCACGGCGTACATCAGCGAGTTCCAGAAGAAGCTGCCGATGGAGATGCCGGAGATGCCGTCCGCGAGTCCGGAGAAGTTGGACCAGACCGGCTCGGTGGGCAGCAGGTCGAGGCTGGCGATGATGTCCTTGCTGGGCTTGAAGGAGGCGCCGATCACCCAGAGGACGGGGTAGAGCACGACCGCGAGGACGGCGAGGGCGCCCGCGTGCCAGGCGAGGGAGCCCAGGCGCCTGCGCTCCTTGGCGGTGCGCACGGCGGGAGTGGTTGCGCTGGTCACTTGGCGGCCTCCTCGTAGTGCACCCACTTCTTCTGCGACCAGAACAGCACCGCCGTGACCAGGCCCACCGCGACCACCAGGGTCCAGGCCATCGCGGAGGCGAAGCCCATCTGGGCCTCCTTGAAGCCCTTCTGGTAGAGGTAGCAGGTGTAGACGAGGGTGGCGTCGGCGGGACCGCACCGGGTGTCGGAGACGACGTAGGCGGAGCCGAACACCTGGAACGCGTGGATGGACTCCAGCAGCACGTTGAAGAACAGGACGGGGGAAATCATCGGCAGGGTGATGTTCCAGAACCGCCGGAAGGGTCCGGCGCCGTCCACCTCGGCGGCCTCGTACAGCTCCCGCGGGACCTGCTTGAGCCCGGCGAGGAAGATCACCATGGGCGCGCCGAACTGCCAGATGCTGAGGGCGACCAGGGCGTAGAGGATGTAGTCCGGGTTGCCGATCCAGCCGCCCACGTCGATGCCGAAGACCTTCTGGGTACGGTCCACGACCGCGTCGTCGGAGAACAGCGCCCGCCAGACGAAGCCCACCGAGACGCTGGCGCCGATGAGCGAAGGCATGTAGAACGCGGCCCGGTACAGGCCCTGTCCGCGCCTGCTCTGCGCAAGCAGCAGCGCGACGCCGAGGGCGAGCAGCAGCTTCAGCGGTGTGGCCACGACGACGTACTTCAGGGTGACCTCGACCGACTTCTGCCAGCGGGGGTCCTGGAGCATCGTGGTGAAGTTGTCCAGGCCCACCCACTTCGGCGGCGTGAACAGGTTGTAGCTGGTGAACGCGTAGTACAGCGACGCGATCATCGGCCCCGCCGTGAGCAGCAGGAACCCCGCGATCCACGGCGACATGAAGAGATAGCCGGCGAGGTTCTCGCGGCGCCGCCCGCGCCGCCCGGCGGCGGGAGCGGCGGGCCGCTTCCGGGCCGGGCGCGCGGGCGCTTCCTTGACGAGCGTCATGGTGGTACGTCCCCTCAGCCCGCGAACGCGGCCTTGGCCTCGCTGAACAGCGCCTTGGCGGCGTCGGCCGGCTTGGTCTTGCCCTGGGCGACCTCACCGCCGAGCCGCAGGAAGGCCGACTCGACGACATCGGCGCCGGACGGGTGCGGGGTGATCTTGCCCAGCACGCCGGCCTCGGCGACCTCCTCCTCGTACGCCTTCACGCCCTTGTTGTTGTCGTCGGTGGGGGTGAAGGCGTCGTACTGCTCGCTGGTGGCGAGGATGCCGCGGTCGTAGCCCATGATCGTGCCGACCTCGGGGTCGTGGACCATGAAGTCGATGAACTGCGCGACCTCCTTGGGGTGCTTGGTGCCGGAGAAGGCGCTGAGCATCAGGGAGCCCAGGTACTGGCCGGTGGCCTTGCCGTCGGTGGTGGGGATCGGCGCGAGTCCGTAGTCGGACTCGCCCTCGCCCTCGTAGCGGATGGAGAAGTTGTCCCAGGTGAACTCGGAGGCGGCAAGGCCCGCGGAGAGCGCGGACTTGGGCTTGACCTGCTCGACCTTCTTCGGGTCGGCGACCAGTCCGGAGCGCACGCGCTTGTAGCCGTCCTCCCACCACTGCGTCAGGTCGTCCTCGGTGAAGCCGAGATCGGAGTCCGTGAAGAACGCCTTGCCGTTCTGACGCAGGTACAGGTCGTAGAGGTACATGATGGCGAAGTAGCCGGTGTCACCGGCGATCTTCAGCTTGTCCTGGATGGTCTGCAGCGCCCCGAAGTACTCGTCCCAGGTCCAGCCGAACTCCGGTGCCACGCCCGCCTTTTTGAAGGCCTTGAGGTCGATGACGAGGGCCATGGTGTTGGCGCCGACGGGGACGGCGATCTGCTTGCCGTCGACCTGACCGTTCGCCAGAACGCCGTTGCGGAAGTTGTCCAGGCTCAAATTCCCGGCGTCCGCCTGGGGCTTGAGGTCCATCAGAACACCGCGCTTGTCGTACTTGCGCAGGAAGCCGACGGCATTCTGGAAAACGTCCGGCGGATTTCCACCGGAGGCCTGGGTCTGGAACTTCTCCCAGAACGCCTCGTAGTCCGTGAATTCCGGCTTGATCCTGATCTTCGGGTACTTCTTCTCGAAGAGATCGATCGTCTTCTTGATGGCGATGGTCCGCGGCTCGCCACCCCACCAGGCGTAACGGAGCGTGACCGTTCCGTCGCCCGATCCACTGTCACCGCCGCACGCGGTGGTCGCCCCCAGCCCGAGCGCGGCCGCCGAAGCGCCGGCCACCTTCAGGATCGTTCGCCTCTCAACATTCCTGCTGGTTCCCATGGTTGGGCCACCTCCCCGCAGCGTCATCGCCGCCTGCATGAATCGTTTCAAGTAAGCGCTTGCTGGCACAAGTTACGGAGGGGCTTCGGGTGCGTCAATGATTCGGACAGGATTTTCTTGCGGGGTGCGCGGGCGCGACGGCCGGGCCCGGCGGATCGCGTCGGCTCACCGTGGCGCGTTCCCGCAGGTGGCGTACGGCGGGGTCGACCCGTCGGACAGAATGCGGGGCCCGGACCCGGACTGGCCGCGGCCGAAACTCGTCCGGGGCGCGAGTCCCCGGAAACGACCGCGGCCCGTCTGCTGCGAGGCAGACGGGCCGCGGTTCCGGGTGGGCGATACTGGGTTCGAACCAGTGACCTCTTCGGTGTGAACGAAGCGCTCTCCCACTGAGCTAATCGCCCGGGCGCAGGAAGAACATTACCCCATGTCAGGGGGTGCTTGTGACCAGCGCGAACGCCGTCCGCCCGGCACCGGCACCCCCTCGGCGGATCACTGGTCCTTGATCTTCCAGGGCATCACGAGCCCGAACTTCCACAGGTAGATGCCGGCCAGCACACCGATGATCACCAGCCCGATCGAGGTCAGGATGATGTTGCGGCGGCGCACCTTGGGGTCGAGGGCGCGCTGCGCGGCCTCCGTGACCTTGCGCTTGGTCCAGCGCAGTACCAGTTGGGCCCAGACGAACTCGGTCGCCCAGATCGCCATACCGCCGAAGATCACCACCCAGCCGGGTCCCGGCAGCGGCAGCATGATGATGCCGACCACCACGACCGCCAGGCCGATGATGAAGACGCCGACCTGCCAGCTCAGGTGGAGCAGGCGGCGCGCCTTGATGAACTCCGGAGCTCTTGAGCCGAGCGCCCGCTCGCCCTTCGCACCATCCACTTCGGTCCTGTCGGAAGCCATGGCCACCTCGCCAGGCTCGCTACTCCCCGTATTCATACGGCCAAACCCTACCGGAGCGAAACCGGTCACCGAAATGGTCGTACCGCGCGAACGGTTCATCGGCCGGAAGAGTTACGTAAAGACACGCAAAACACTCAGAGGGGTTTACAACGGCACCGTAGGTGGCATGTCGATTTCGCCGACGTGCGAATCCCCGAGCGCACACTGAGCGAAAGGCCCTGGCGCTTATGAACACCACGGTCAGCTGCGAGCTGCACCTGCGCCTCGTTGTGTCGAGCGAGTCCTCCCTGCCCGTCCCCGCGGGCCTGCGGTACGACACGGCCGACCCCTACGCCGTGCACGCCACCTTCCACACCGGAGCCGAGGAGACCGTCGAGTGGGTGTTCGCCCGCGACCTCCTGGCAGAGGGCCTGCACCGGCCCACCGGTACCGGCGACGTCCGAGTCTGGCCGTCGCGCAGTCACGGCCAGGGCGTCGTGTGCATCGCCCTGAGCTCCCCGGAGGGCGAGGCCCTTCTTGAGGCCCCCGCCCGCGCCCTGGAGTCCTTCCTGAAGCGAACGGACGCCGCCGTGCCGCCCGGCACGGAACACCGGCACTTCGATCTCGATCAGGAGCTGTCGCACATCCTGGCGGAGAGCTGAGGAGGGCCGCCACGAAGCAGCCCGGCGCCGTCGACTCGGGGTGACGGCTCGGGCCAGGACAAACAATCGCATACGGTATGCGCCGACGCCGTCACCGTGAGTCACTCGCGGGGACGGCGTCGGCATGCGTGGACCCCGCTCCCCCACGGCCGGATCACGCCCCTCGGCCGGGCCGCTTTCGGTAGCCCTCGGCCACCGGCCCCCTGGTGCATCCGTCCCGGCGTCGGCGAAGCTATTACCATCGGCCAGCATCGGCGGGCGCGGTGCGCCCGACCCTCAGGCCAGGGAGCGAGATGTGCTGATCACCCACGACACCCGGTGTGCCCTCGACGCCGTCGTGGATCTGGTGAACACCGCGCCGGAGGACGATCCGGCGCAGGACACCCTGCCGGACGTCGCGGCGCTCGCCGATTTCGTGCGCAAGCACGAGATCAGCGATGTCGGTGTGCTCTCGGAGCTCGATCTGTCCGCGGTGCGCAAGATCCGGGAGAAGTTCACGCGTGTCTTCGAGGCACCGGACGCCCGGGGCGCCGCGGGCCTGATCAACGAACTGATCGCCGCCGCCGGCACCACCCCCCGGCTCACCGACCACGACGGCTACGACTGGCACGTGCACTACTTCGCGCCCGGCGCCTCGGTCGCCGACCACCTGGCGGCCGACTGCGGCATGGCGCTGGCGTTCTTCGTGGTCGCCGGGGAGCAGGAGCGGCTGCGGCGCTGCGAGGCCCCCGACTGCCGGCGCGCCTTCGTCGACCTCTCCCGCAACCGCTCCCGCCGCTACTGCGACAGCCGCACCTGCGGCAACCGCCTGCACGTGGCGGCGTACCGGGCACGGCGCAAGGAAGCGGCGGGGTAGGGCCCCGGTCCGGCACGGGGCGGTGTGGTGCGCGGCCCGTGACTCGCCTCCTGCCGGAACGGCGGGGGCACCCTCGGCCGCGTTGTCGCCGTCGAGGTGCCGCCGAGGCGCCGTCGACCGTGGGCGGGCTGATCCGGACGAAAGATCCAGGAGCGCACACTGACGCGTGACGCTCGCACCGACGCGGCCCGTGCCGGTGGCTCTTCGGTCGGTGGTGCGCCGGCCTGCCTCCCGAAGCAAAGGGTTGGGGCCTGTGCCGGTCGCCCGCGTGCGCGCGGCTCGGCGATCAAGGACCGCCCTCAGTCGTCCGGGTGCCCGCGAGACCCGGCGAACCCGGGCCGACCTCAGTCGCCGGCGTCACGGCCGACCCCGGCGGTCCACGGCCCTCGGTCATCGGCGTACGCGCGAGACCCGGCAGTCCCGGGCCGACCTCAGTCGCCGGCGTACACGGCCGACCCCGGCGGTCCACGGCCCCTGGTCAGCGGCGTGCACGCCAGAACCGGTGGTCCCGGGCAGAACTGTCATCGGCGTGCGCGCGGGCCCCGGCGGGTGGCGCCGGGGGGCCGCGGGTACGGCTCAGAGCAGCAGCAGGTCGTGCAGCGCAGCCATGAGCAGCAGACACCCGATCACCGCTAGGAAGATCATCAGCGGTGGCTGGGAAAGGGCGAAGAGGCATCCGCGCGGCTCGTCCTGAGGGGGCGCGGTCTCGCTCTGTGTCGTGTCCAGCATCTCGCGGGCGATGATGACGCAGTCGGGCCACCCCGCGCGATCAACACGCCCGGAACAAGCGGGAGTTCGCCATATTCCGCAATGTCCGTTCCAGGTCTTGATCGCTTAGGGACGGACGGCGATCCACTGTGTCGTTTCAACCCTCATGCGGTCGTCATATGCCGTGCTTCTTGAGGATCGCCTCGATGTCGCTGAAGTCCTCCTGAGGCGCGGCGGCGGGCTTGGCCGCCGACGGCCGGGCGCCGCTGCCGAGGGACGGCGCCGACGCGGCCGGGGCGACCGCTCCGCGCTGGGCGGCCCTGGCCTCCTTGCGCTCCTTGCGGGTGCCGAGACCCCTGCGGCGCTCCACGGCCCGGGTGCTCGCGAACAGCAGCCAGGCCGCGCCGAGCACACCGAAGCCCGCCCACGCCACCGGGCTGAACGCGGTGTCCGCCAGCCACTCGACGACGCCGGTCATCACCAGTCCGAGCGGGACCAGGGAGTAGGCGGCGATCCGGGCGGCGGAGAGGAATCGCTTGCGGTACGCCGTGACCGCGGCGATGCCCAGGCCGGCCGCGGCTACGGCGGAACAGACGGTCTCGGCAATCATCCGGTCCTCCAGAGCAGGATTCGGTCCGGGCACGGGCCCACGGGTGGTTCGTCCCTTCCATCCTGCACCTACGACACCCCGCCGGGCCATGCTCCCGGCGGACATCAGGGACATCTCCGGGTCGGCTCGTCCGAAGGTGCCGGTCCGGACTCCTCCCCTACGGCGGTCACGACGACCGGACCACGGCGATCAGGACGACCGGACCACGGCGGTCACGACGACCGGATTGGGTCCGGCGGGCGGTCGGCTGGGAGACTGTGCGCATGAGCGACTCCTCCCCCGTCCGTCCCGCCGCCCCCGTCCTGGACGTCTGGTGCGAACTCCAGTGCCCGGACTGCCGTACCGCCCTCGACGACCTGCGCGCCCTGCGGGCCCGCTACGGCGACCGGCTGGAACTGCGGCTGCGGCACTTCCCGCTGGAGAAGCACAAGCACGCCTTCGCCGCCGCGCAGGCCGCCGAGGAGGCGCTGGAGCAGGGTCAGGGCTGGGCGTACGCCGAGGCGGTGCTGGGCCGGGTGGAGGAACTGGACCGTAAGGGGGAACCCTTCCTGGTCGAGGTGGCCAAGGAACTCGGCATGGACGCCGAGGAGTTCGACACCGCGCTGATCGACGGCCGGCACATCCTGATCGTCGACGCCGACCACGCCGAGGGCAAGGCCATCGGTGTCACCGGCACCCCGACGTATGTGATCGGCGGCGAACGTCTGGACGGCGGCAAGAGCCAGGAAGGGCTGCGTGAGCGCATCGAGGAGATCGTGGACCGGCTGCTGGCGGAGGCCGGGCAGGGCTGACCCGGCGCCCCTCCGGCTCTCAGATCAGGTTCTTGTACATCGACCAGCCCACCGGCACATAGCCCAGCGACTCGTACAGCCGCTCGGCAGCCTCGTTCCCGGCGAAGACATTGAGGCCGATGGCCCGCTTCCCGGCGGCCAGTGACTGGATCTCGGCCAGCAGCATCAGGGTGCGGCCGTGGCCCCGGCCGCGGAACCCCTCGTGGGTCTCGACGTCGTAGACGAACGCCGCCTCCTTCGCCACCGACAGCCACAGGGTGCCGACGGGGGTGCCCTCGTGCTCCAGGACGCTGATCAGCGTGTGCTCGGTGGCGAGGCCCGTCGGGAGCAGGGTGGCCATGTCGGTGCGGGCCTTGGTCCGCGCCTGTTCCTCGGGGACGCCGCGGTCGATCCAGCTCTGCGCGTAGTGCGCGGTGCCGGCCTCCAGCCAGTGCCCGTACTCGTCCTCCGTCATGGGCCGGCCGTGACTGCCGGCGGGCAGGGCGGGCGCCAGGACGGGGAGCTGCTTCTCCAGGCCGCGGTTGCGGTGGACGTAGCCGAGCGCGGTGGCCAGGCGCAGCGCCGGTCCGGCGGCGCCGGGCACCCGGATCTCGATCCGGCGGCAGCCCCAGCCGCGGGCCACTTCCTCCGCGGCGAGGGCGGCCACGGTGCCGCGCCCGCGTCCGCGGTCGGGTTCCTCGATGCGCAGATCGCTGATGCGCGCGACCTCGGGCCCGAAGACCGGGTCCGTGGACACGCGTATCGCCCCGACGGGACGGCTGTTGACGCACACCTGGAAGTGGCGGGACAGCATCCCGTCGGCGGCTCGCTGGAGCGGCTCGGTCGGCCGCAGGGTCGTGGTCATCAGGGGTGTTCTACCCGCGCAGGCGCCCTGCGTCAGCCTCTTTTCCGACAGCTCACGGATCTTGGTCCTGGCCGGAGCGCTCGTCGAAGACGCGCATGGCCTTGGCGGTGACCGGGCCGGGGGTACCGGGCAGTTCCCGCTCGTCGACGCGGTGGACGGCCTGGACGTCGCGCAGCGTGGACGTCAGGAACACCTCGTCGGCCCGCTGGAGGACGTCCAGCGGCAGGTCGGTCTCCTTGGCGCCGGTCCATTCCACGACCAGCTCACGGGTGATGCCGGCCAGGCAGCCGGAAGCGAGCGGCGGGGTGTGGATCTCGCCGTCCAGGACGACGAAGACGTTGGAGCCGGTGCCCTCGCAGAGCTGTCCGACGGTGTTGGCGAACAGCGCCTCGGAGCCGCCCTGTTGGTGGGCGCGGGCCAGGGCGACCACGTTCTCCGCGTAGGAGGTGGTCTTCAGGCCGGTGAGGGCGCCGCGTTCGTTGCGGGTCCAGGGGACCGTGATCACGGCCGTGGAGTCCGGGCGGCGAGTGGTCTCGCCGAGGGCGACGACGAGGGTCGGGCCGTGCTCGCCGCGGTCGGAGCCCAGGGGGCCGTGGCCGCCGGTGTAGGTGATGCGCAGGCGGCCCAGCGGCATGGGGTTGGCCTCGATCACGGCGGCGCAGGCGCGGCGGACCTCGTCGAGGTCGGGGTCGGGCAGGCCGAGGCCCCGGGCCGAACGGGTCAGGCGGGCCAGGTGGCGGGTGAGCGCGAAGGCACGGCCGTCCGTGACCTTCACCGTCTCGAAGATGCCGTCGCCCACGGTCAGACCGTGGTCGAAGACGGAGACGCGGGCGGACTCGATGTCCTGCAGCCCGCCGTCGAGCCAGATCTTCACTTCCTAGAGCCCCTCTCCACTGACCTCGTACTCGCCCGACGCTACCGCGAGCAGCCGGGACGCCTTCAGCTCGGTCTCCCGCCACTCCCCCTCGGGGTCCGAGCCCCAGGTGATCCCGGCGCCGGTGCCGAAGCGCAGGAGGCCCTCGGCGCGGTCGATCCAGAACGTGCGGATGCCGACCGCCAGCTCTCCGGTGCCCCGGTCCGCGTCGACCCAGCCGACGCCGCCGCAGTACGGGCCGCGGGGCGCCGTCTCCAGCGCGTCGATGATCCGCAGCGCGCTGGACTTGGGGGCGCCGGTGACCGAGCCGGGCGGGAAGGCGGCGTCGAGCAGCTCGGGCCAGCCGGCGTCGGGGCGCAGTTCGCCGCGGACGGTGGAGACGAGGTGGACGAGGCCGGGGTGCTTCTCCACGGCGCACAGGTCGGGGACGCCGACCGTGCCGGTGGCGCAGACGCGGCCGATGTCGTTGCGGACCAGGTCCACGATCATCACGTTCTCGGCGAAGTCCTTCTCCAGCAGGTCCGCCTCGGTGCGCCCGGTGCCCTTGATCGGCCCGGACTCCACGATTCTGCCGTCCCGGCGCAGGAACAGCTCCGGCGACGCGGTGGCGATCTCCACGCCGTGCGCCGGCAGCCGGATCGTTCCTGCATACGGCGCCGGGTTACCGCGGGCCAGCAGCGAGGTGAGGGCGTCCACGTCGGCGTCGGGCGCGACGGGCGCGGAGAGCACCCGGCAGAGGTTGGCCTGGTAGACCTCGCCGGCCGCGATGTGCTCGCGGATACGGCGGACTCCCGCGGTGTAGGCGGCGTGGTCGAGGGAGGAGGTCCAGTCGCTCGCGGCGGGGCCGCGCCAGGCCCCGGGCACCGGGTCGGGCACGGGAGATTCCCGTACGTCCTGGAAGCGGGCGCAGGTCAGACGGCCCTCGAAGTCCGCGGCGACGGCCCAGAAGCCGGTGGAGTCGAGGGCCTCGGGGTCGTGGGTGACGTCGAGCAGGCCGGTGGCGAGACGGTTGCCGAAGCGGGCCAGGGGAGGGAGGTCGAGCACGCTGTCGAGTCTATGACCGGTGCCGTCCGGGTGACCCGGGCCTGTCCCCCCGAGGGCTCTGACCATGTGCGGAGGCGGGCCGGGCGGGGGCGCGGGGCAGCACGCTGCACAAACGCGTTTTTGTACTGGCCCAGGAATCCGCTAGAGTTCAACACGTCGCCGGGACGCGCAAGCGGACCGGAAAGACAGGCGAACGTAGCTCAGTTGGTAGAGCGCAACCTTGCCAAGGTTGAGGTCGCGAGTTCGAACCTCGTCGTTCGCTCGAAAGAGCAAGGGGGATCATCCCGAACCCCCGCACTCCTGGTGGAGTGGCCGAGAGGCGAGGCAACGGCCTGCAAAGCCGTCTACACGGGTTCAAATCCCGTCTCCACCTCCAAGGACGATTAGCTCAGCGGGAGAGCGCTTCCCTGACACGGAAGAGGTCACTGGTTCAATCCCAGTATCGTCCACTGGATCTTCGGATCCTGGGTCTTCCTCGAAGATCCGAACCCCGCGCGATTAGCTCAGCGGGAGAGCGCTTCCCTGACACGGAAGAGGTCACTGGTTCAATCCCAGTATCGCGCACGCAAGATCCACGGCTCTCGGGTCGTGGTCCCGAGGACGATTAGCTCAGCGGGAGAGCGCTTCCCTGACACGGAAGAGGTCACTGGTTCAATCCCAGTATCGTCCACACACCGAGAAGCCCCGGTCGCTGCTAGCGGCCGGGGCTTCGTCGTGTGCCGGTTGCTCCGGCTCATCCGGTTCAGCTGGAGAAGAGCATGTGGCCGAAGCTCTTGTGACGCTTGTGGCCGTAGTGGCCGCCGGGGTGCGGGGCGCCCCAGGCGGGGGCCGCGGGCGCCGCCGGGTAGGCCTGCGGGGCGGGAGGAGCCGCCGGGGGCGGGGCCGGCTGGGACCACTGGGACTCCAGGCGGGTCAGGGCCTCCAGCTCGCCGTAGTCGAGGAATATCCCCCGGCAGCCGCTGCACTGCTCGATCTGGACGCCGTTGCGGTTGTAGGTGTGCATCGCTGCACGGCATTTCGGACACTGCATGTCGGCTCAACTCCTGCCGGTCGGTGCTGCTTCGGCTGTCGCCTGGACAGACTCTGTCCGGGCCGCGGTCGGTTGCACCCTACGGGGCGGATTCGCACGTCAACTCGGGCGGGGTCGCGGCCATGCGCGCGCAGGCGTCGATCAAGGACTGCTCGACCTCGTCGAGGGGGCGTGCGGCGCGCGCCGCCTTGGTGATCGCGGTGGCCGCGGTCTGGACGGTGAGGGCGCGGGCGGGGATGTCCAGGGCGGGCCAGGGGTCGCCGTGCGGGGGTACAGCGGGGCCGCCCGCGTCCCGGTACGCCGTGAGGAATCGGGTCCAGTCCTCCGGGGGGAGGAGTCCGCAGGCGTACCAGGCCGCCGGGCGGGCCAGGTCCCAGGTGGGGGTGCCGGTGCCGAGGTCGTCCACGTCGATGAGCCGCCAGCCGTCGTGGGTGGTGGGGTGTCGGACGAGTTGGCCGAGGTGGAAGTCGCCGTGGCAGAGGGTGCCGTCTCCTGGGGGTGCGGCCTCGCCCCTGGCCCAGGCGGGGAGTGTGTGCCAGGCCTGGAGGACGGGGGTGGCGGCGGTGCTGGTGGGTTCCGTGGCTTTGAGTCGTTCGACGGCTCGTGCGGCCTTGGCGGGGCCGCGCATGGGGGGTGTGCGCGGGAGGGGTGGGTGGCGGTGGAGACGGGCGAGGAGGGTGGCCGCGGCTGCCCAGGGGGCGGTGTCGGGGGTGCGCGGGTCCACGGGTTCGCCGTACGGCCAGAAGGTGACCAGGCGCTCGTGCACCACGGTGGGGGTCTCCTGGAGCGGGGGCAGGAGTACGTCGGGGCAGGTGGTGGCGGTGGCCAGGCGGAGGGTGAGTTCGGTGGGGTCGGTGCCTCGGGGGTGGGCCTTGGCGACGGTGTCGGCATGCCGTACGACGGTGGCGTCCGGGCGGTCGGCGAGTGTTCCGGTGTCGCGGCAGGGGCAGGCGGCGGGGCGGTGGGCGTGGGCGGCTTCCGCGGCGGTGCGGGTCAGCTGCGCGGCGAGGGTGGGGGGCACGGGGCGCTCCGCTTCCTGCGGGGGATTGTCTGGGGTGAGCGTACGCAGGGGGGCGTTGTTGCGGTGCCCCCGGCCGTGGATACTGCGATGCCCCCGGCCGTGGATACTGCGGTGGCCCCGGCCGTAGTTGCTGCGGGGGTGGGAACGCTCGCCCGCGCTGACGGGGTGCCGCCCGCGCCCACCCGTGCCGCCCTTGGCGGCACGAATGCCCGCGGCTTGGCTGCGCCGCAGCGGGCGGAGTTGTACGGCAGCCCGCGCGCCAGGCGTACCGGCCGGGTGGGAAAGGTAATGCCGGCGCAGCTCCCCAGCTGCGCCGGCATTGTTGCCGTCCGCCGCACCCCCGTCCCCACGGGGTTTCATGGGTGGATGTCCCCGCCCGGACCGCTCTTCCGGGCCTGGGGTCGCCGCTCAGCGCCCCAGCATCACGCCCACGGACGACGCCTGTGTGGCCACCGTCTCCCAGCCGTCGAAGACGACGAGGAGCAGGGCCGCCAGGGGAAGGGCCATCAGCGTCGCCACCAGTGGGTGGCGACGGCCCTGGCGGCGCGTCTGTGTGCGGAGCAGTGTCCGCGGTGCCGTCTGGGCCATGGTCCCTCTCCTGACCGTCTGTGTGTTGCTCCTGGCAGCGGCGGGTGTCTGACCTCGGGGGACGAGTGCTGCACCCGCCGCTTGACCTCAAATCTACGGGCGTGGCCGTCTTCGCACGTCATGCCCTCGTACCGATTGCCTGGCCTCCGAGAGGATGAGCCGCACCCAGGGGAGTACTCCCCTGGGTGGAGACGGAGTCCTAGGTCTCGGGGTCTTCCCTGAGGGGGCGCCCACTGTGTCCCGGTTTCGCGGCGCCCCTCTCGTCCCGGGAAGCCTCCGGGGTGACTTCGATCACTTCCGTTGCGGGGCGGTTGGGGGTCGTGATCGTTCTGGGGGCCATGGGGTTCGGTGAGCGGGCGGGGGTTCGGGGCGGTTGTCCGGCGTGTGCGGCCGTCGCGATCAACCTGCCTTGCGCGGAAGGTGGTTGGGGGCACGGGTAGGGGCAAGTCGGTTTGTTCTTCGGGGGGCTGACCGACCCTCAAGTTCTCCTTGCGGCGTCCGCACAATCCGCCGCCCCGAGAGGGCGCGGCCTCTGCGCGCGGGCGGCCCGGGAAACGTAAGCTGTGGCACGTCACAGGGACCGGGCAGCGGGGATGAACATGGCGATGATGCGCCTGAGGCGCGAGGACCCGCGCGTCGTCGGCTCGTTCAGGCTTCACAGGCGGCTGGGCGCGGGCGGAATGGGCGTGGTCTACCTGGGCTCCGACAAGAAGGGCCAGCGGGTCGCGCTGAAGGTCATCCGGCCGGATCTGGCCGAGGACCAGGAGTTCCGTTCCCGGTTCGAGCGCGAGGTGTCCGCCGCGCGCAGGATCCGAGGGGGCTGCACCGCGCGGCTCGTCGCCGCCGATCTCGACGCCGACCGTCCCTGGTTCGCCACCCAGTACGTACCCGGCCCCTCCCTGCACGACAAGGTCGTCGACGAGGGGGCCCTCGGCGCGGCCGAGGTCGCCGCGATCGGAGCCGCGCTGTCGGAGGGGCTGGTCGCGGTCCACGAGGCCGGGGTCGTGCACCGGGACCTGAAGCCGTCCAACATCCTGCTGTCCCCGAAGGGGCCGCGGATCATCGACTTCGGCATCGCCTGGGCCACCGGCGCCTCCACGCTCACCCACGTCGGCACGGCGGTGGGCTCGCCCGGCTTCCTCGCACCGGAGCAGGTGCGCGGCGCGGCGGTCACCCCGGCCACGGACGTGTTCTCGCTCGGCGCGACCCTGGCGTACGCGTCGATGGGTGACTCGCCCTTCGGGCACGGCAGTTCCGAGGTGATGCTGTACCGCGTGGTGCACGAGGAGCCGCAGCTGCACGGTGTGCCCGACGCGTTGGCGCCGCTGGTGCGGGCCTGTCTCGCCAAGGACCCCGAGGAACGGCCGACCACGCTCCAGTTGTCGCTGCGGCTGAAGGAGATCGCCGCGCGTGAGGCGCAGGGCCTGGCCGAGCTGCGTCCGCCCGCGCCGCGTACCGGCGAGGCGGACCGGCCGACGGGTCGGCTCGCCGACACCTACCCGGAGCGGCAGCGCCGTCCGCAGGGCGGCACGCAGGGGACGCCGTCGCGCGGTGGCGGACCGTCCCGGCCCGTGCCGTCGCGGGGTGGCAGCGCCTCTCGTGGTGGTGCGGTCCCGTCGTCGGGTGGTCGGACCGGGGCGCGGCCCACGCCCGCGTCGCGGAACACCGGGCGGACGGGTGCGGGTGGCAGGCCGGGGCCGCGCAGCGGGACGGGGCGTCCGGCGCCGCGGAACACCGGTACGGGGCGTCGGCCCGCCAATCCGCAGTTGCTGCGGCAGCGGTTGTTCGTGTTCGTGGTCGTGACGCTGCTGGTCGCGCTCGGTATCGCCGCGGCCCAGGGCTGCCAGGGGCCGAGCAACGGCCTCGGTGGCGAGCCCGGCGTCGTGCGGCACGCGGCGGGCGCGTAGCGCTACGCCTCCGGGCGGCCCGTCGCCACCGCGTAGAAGGCGACCGCCGCCGCCGCGCCCACATTGAGGGAGTCCACGCCGTGGGCCATGGGGATGCGCACCCATTCGTCGGCGGCGACCAGGGCCTGGCGGGAGAGGCCGTCGCCCTCGGCGCCGAGCATCAGGGCGACGCGGTCCATCTTGTGCGGGGCGGCCTCGTCAAGGGTCTTGGCCTTCTCGTCCGGGGTCAGGGCGAGGAGGGTGAAGCCGGCCTCGCGGACCGAGTCCAGGCCCTTGGGCCAGGTGTCGAGCCGGGCGTAGGGGACGGAGAAGACCGCGCCCATGGAGACCTTGACGCTGCGGCGGTAGAGCGGGTCCGCACAGTCCGGGGAGAGCAGGACCGCGTCCATGCCGAGCGCCGCCGCCGAGCGGAAGATGGCGCCGATGTTGGTGTGGTCGTTGACCGCCTCCATGATCACCACGCGGCGGGCGGTCTGGAGGAGTTCGGCGGCGGTGGGCAGGGGCTTGCGCTGCATGGAGGCGAGGGCGCCGCGGTGCACGTGGTAGCCGGTGACCCGTTCGGCGAGCTCCGGGCTGACCGCGTAGACGGGGGCGGGGAGTTCGTCGATGACGTCACGCATGACGTCGACCCACTTGGCGGACAGCAGCATGGAGCGCATCTCGAAGCCCGCCTCCTTCGCCCGGCGGATCACTTTCTCGCCCTCGGCGATGAACAGGCCCTCGGCGGGTTCGCGCTTGCGGCGCAGTTCCACGTCGGTCAGGCCCGTGTAGTCGCGCAGGCGGGGGTCGTCCGGATCCTCGACGGTGATGAGATCGGCCACAGGGTGATACTGCCTTGTCGTGCGTGCGGTGCCAACGGTGCGGGAGCGGGGAGTTACCTCGGGTTACGCCGTGGTCGTCGGGCCGACCCTCACGACCTCGCCGATGACGATCACCGCGGGCGGCTTGACCTCCTCGGCGACGACCGTCTCGGCGACGGTGGCCAGGGTGGCGTCGACGCGGCGCTGGGCGGCCGTGGTGCCCTCCTGGACCAGGGCGACCGGGGTGTCCGGGGACTTGCCGTGCGCGATCAGGGTCTCGGCGACCTTTCCGATGGTGCCGACGCCCATGAGGATCACGAGGGTGCCGCGCAGCTTGGCCAGCGACGGCCAGTCGACCAGGGAACGCTCGTCGTCGGGGGCGACGTGGCCGCTGACGACCGTGAACTCGTGGGCGACGCCGCGGTGGGTGACCGGGATGCCCGCGGCGCCCGGCACCGAGATGGAGCTGGAGATTCCGGGCACGACGGTGCAGGGGATGCCGGCCTCGGTGAGGGCCAGGACCTCCTCCATTCCGCGGCCGTAGACGTAGGGGTCGCCGCCCTTGAGGCGGACGACGGACTTGCCCTGCTTGGCGTGCTCGATCAGGGCGTTGTTGATGGCCTCCTGCGCCATGAAACGGCCGTACGGCAGCTTGGCGGCGTCGATGACCTCGACGCTGGGGGGCAGCTCGGCGAGGAGGTCGCGGGGGCCGAGGTGGTCGGTGATGACGACGTCGGCCTCGGCGAGGAGGCGGCGGCCGCGGACGGTGATCAGGTCCGGGTCGCCGGGTCCGCCGCCGACCAGGGCGACGCCGGGGGTGCGGGTGCGGTGGTGTGGGGCGACGAGGGTGCCGTCGCGCAGGCCCTCGACGACCGCGTCGCGGACGGCGGCGGTGTGGCGGGGGTCCCGGGACTTGGTGTCGGTGGTGAGGATCGCTACGGTGACGCCCTCGCTGGTGCCGGTGGCGGGGGTCCAGGCGGTGGCTGCGTCGGCGTCGTCGGAGCGGACGCACCAGACGCGGTGGCGCTCCGCTTCGGCGGATGCGCGGGTGTTGGCCTCGGTGTCGCCGGTGGCGATGAGGGCGTACCAGGCGTCTGCCAGGTCGCCTTCCTCGTACGGGCGCTGGTGCCAGGTGAATTCGCCCGCCTCCGCCATGGCCTGGACGGACGGGGTCACGGTCGGGGAGACCAGGTGGATGTCGGCGCCGGCCGCGATGAGGGCGGGGAGGCGGCGCTGGGCGACGTGTCCGCCGCCGAGGACGACGACCCTGCGGCCGGTGAGGCGGAGGCCTACGGGGTAGGCGGGGTGTTCGGCCATGAGGGTACGGCTCCCTGTCTGCGGCGGCGGTGCGATGCCCTGACGTGCGGATTTTACGGGGCGTGGGGGTGGGGCGGCGTCGGTGTCCGGTGGCTGGGCAGGTCGGCCGGGTGCGGCTGCGTGGGTCTGCGCCCACCCTCCCCCGTTCTCGGCTTCGCCCGAACGGGAGGTGCCCCCATCGCCCTGCGGAACGACTGCCCACAGACCACGGGGCCTACGGCAGCCGGCACCTGCGGAGGGACATCTGACCCGCCGCCCTCTTCCTGCCTCTGCGCACAGGGAACCCCGGCCGGGGCTGCCGATGCGCAGTCCTGGCCGGGGTTGCCCCGTGCTACTTCTCGGTGACGCCCGCTGAGTCGAACGTCGCTACCTCGTGCATGGCGCGGGCCGTGCTCTGGACCAGGGGGAGGGCCAGAAGGGCGCCGGTGCCCTCGCCGAGGCGGAGGTCGAGGTCGACCAGGGGGCGCAGGCCCAGCTTGTTGAGGGCGGCGACGTGACCCGGTTCCGCGCTGCGGTGGCCCGCGATGCAGGCCGCGAGGACCTCGGGGGCGATGGCGCGGGCGACCAGGGCCGCCGCGCCCGCGCTGACGCCGTCCAGGATGACCGGCGTACGCAGGGACGCGCCGCCGAGCAGCAGGCCGACCATCGCCGCGTGCTCGAAGCCGCCGATCGCCGCGAGCACGCCGATCGGGTCGGCCGGGTCGGGCTGGTGGACTTCCAGGGCCCGGCGTACGACCTCGGTCTTGCGGGCCAGGGTCTCGTCGTTGATGCCCGTGCCGCGGCCCGTCACCTCGGCCGGGTCGGCGCCGGTGAAGACGGAGATCAGGGCCGCCGAGGCGGTGGTGTTGGCGATGCCCATCTCGCCCGTCAGCAGCGCCTTGTTGCCGGCCGCCACCAGGTCGCGGGCGGTTTCGATGCCGACCTCGATGGCCTGCTTGCACTCCTCGCGGGTCATCGCGGGCCCGGTGGTCATGTCGGACGTGCCCGCGCGGACCTTGCGGGGCAGCAGACCCGGCGTGGCCGGGAGGTCGGCGGCGACGCCGACGTCCACCACGCACACCTCCGCGCCCACCTGACCGGCGAACGCGTTGCAGACCGCTCCCCCGCCGAGGAAGTTGGCGACCATCTGGGCCGTCACCTCCTGCGGCCAGGGGGTGACGCCCTGGGCGTGCACGCCGTGGTCGCCCGCGAAGATCGCGACGGCCGCGGGCTCCGGGATCGGCGGCGGGCACTGCCGGGACAGACCCGACAGCTGTGCGGAGATGATCTCCAGCATGCCCAGCGCGCCGGCCGGCTTGGTCATGCGCTTCTGCCGCTCCCAGGCCTCGCCGAGCGCCTTGGCGTCCAGCGGGCGGATCTGGGCGACGGTCTCGGCGAGCAGGTCGTGCGGCTCCTCGCCGGGCAGCGCGCGTCGGCCGTACGTCTCCTCGTGGACCACCCACGACAGCGGGCGCCGCTTGGACCACCCGGCCTGCAGCAGCTCGGGCTCGTCCGGGAACTCGTCGACGTACCCGACGCACAGGTAGGCCACGACCTCCAGGTGCTCGGGCAGGCCGAGGGCGCGGACCATCTCGCGCTCGTCGAAGAAGCTGACCCAGCCGACGCCCAGGCCCTCGGCGCGGGCGGCGAGCCAGAGGTTCTCCACGGCGAGCGCGGAGGAGTACGGCGCCATCTGCGGCTGCGTGTGACGGCCCAGGGTGTGGCGACCGCCTCGGGTCGGGTCGGCGGTGACCACGATGTTGACCGGGGTGTCGAGGATGGCCTCGATCTTCAGTTCCTTGAACTGCTTCGCCCGGCCCTTGGGCAGCGACTTGGCGTAGGCGTCGCGCTGCCGCATCGCCAGCTCGTGCATGGCGCGCCGGGTCTCGGCGGAGCGGATGACGACGAAGTCCCAGGGCTGCGAGTGGCCGACGGACGGGGCCGTGTGGGCGGCCTCCAGGACCCTCAGCAGCACCTCGTGCGGGATGGGGTCGCTGCGGAAGCCGTTGCGGATGTCACGGCGCTCGCGCATGACCTTCAGTACGGCCTCGCGCTCGGCGTCGTCGTAGCCGGGCGCGGCCGGTCCGGTGGGCCGGCGGGGTTCCGCGGCCGGGGCCGTGCCTTCGGCCTGGTCCTGGTCGGCGGCGGCCTGGGTGTCCAGGTCCTCCGCGTTCTGCGCGGTCTCGGGCTCGGCGGCCTCGGGCTCACCGGCGCGGGGGGCGGGCACGGCGGGCGCCTCCTCCTCGGCGGGCAGCACGATCGGCTGCGGCGGGGTGGGCGCGAGGTGCGGGGTGGTCGGCACCTGGCCCTCCACCGGCACGAACTGGCCGAGCGGCTGGTCGGGGTGGGGCGCGAGCGGGACTCCCCCGCCGACGCTGCCGCCGTCCGACGGCTGCATCTGCGGCCCGGCGGGCTCGGCGACGTACGGCTGGGGCTCGGGCTGCTGTTCCGCGGCGACCGCGTGCTCGGGGGCCACGGCGGGTTCCTCTGCTACGGCGGGAGCGTCGGCCTGGGCGGCAACGGGGGCCGGGGCCCCCGGGGCGTCCTGGGCCTCGGGCGCGGAGTGCGGCTCCGCCGGTGCGGCCTGCACGGCGTCCGGCTCCTCGGACACGGTCCGCGCCGGGTCGGCGGCGACGTGCTCGGGGGCAGGCTCGGCCGCGGGCTCAGCGGCGGGCTCGGCGGCGGTGACAGGTTCGGCACCGGCCTCGGCGGGGGCCTGGGTCACCTGCTCGGCAGGCTGAGCGGGCTTCGCGGCCTCGGGTACGACCGCCTCGGCGGCCGGAGCGGCCTCGGGGATCGGAGCGGTCTCGGGGTTGGGGACCTCCACGACCTCGGCGGCCTCCGGGGTCGCCTCCTCGGCGGGCGCCGGAGCGGTGTCGCCGCCCTGCGCCCCGGCCTCGGTCGGCGCGGCGGCCTCGGCGTCCTGGGCGGGTTCGGCCACCGGAACGGGCTCGGCGGCGGCCTCGGGCGCGGCGGCAGGGTCGACTGCCGGCTCCTCTGCGAGGCCGGGCTGGGCACCCGGTCCGTCTTCGGCCACCGGACCCGGCGCGGACGTCTCCTGCGGAGCGGGCCCCGACGTGGGCTCGTCACCCCGCGGCTCCGCCTGGGTGGGGGCGGCCCCGGCCTCGGGTCCGTCGGCGGGCTGCGGAACGGGCTCCCCGACGGCGGCGGGCTCCTCGACGGGCTTCCCCGCTACCGGCGCACCGGTCTCCGCACCGGGCTGCGCGCCAGGCTCCCCGGCAGGTGCGACGGCCTCAGCGGCACCCGGCGCGGAGGGCTCCTCCGCGGGCTGCTCCGCCGGCGCGGCGACCGCCTCGCCGGTGAGGCGGGCCACGGCGGCCTGCGCCGGGTCCACGGGCTCGGGGGCCGCCGCCTGCTGCGGAACAACCGTTTCGGCAGCCGACACCTCAGCAGCGACCGGCGCCGGGGCGGGCGCCGCCACGGGCGTGGCGGGAGCGACAGGCGCGCCGACGGGCGCGGGCACCGCAGTCTGCGCGGGCGCGGGCGCGCCCCAGGGCGCCGCGGGCTGCGGCTGGGCGACGTCCAGGTACTCGGGGCCGGCGGTCGGCGGCCCCGGCTGCCGTACCGGCGTGCCCACGGCGCCGCGGTCCGCGAGGGAGCGGACCGGGCTGGCGGAGGCGTCCGGGATCGGCGGGCCGAGGTGCAGCGGGCGCGGCGGGGTGACCGGCGGTACCGGCGCCGGGTTCGGCGTGCGGACCGCGCTGAGGTCGACGGAGCCGCTGTCGCGGCCGGACATCTCGTGCGCACCGGGTTCGTGCAGGGCCTCCACGACCGGTTCCGGCGCGGGCGGGGCGACCTCGTTGCCCCAGGCGCTCTGGGCGCCCGGCAGCAGCAACAGGTCTTCGTCCTCGGCGGTGGTCTCGGAGAGGTAGGTGTACGCACCGGGCGCGGCGACGCCCGGCTGCTCCACCATGCCTGCGTTCTCCGGCAGTCCCTCGCCCGGGACCTGGCCGGTGTCGGTCATGCGTACCCCTCGCCCATCGGTTTAGTGCTTCTGCGACCTGCTCACCCGGAGCGGCGCACCGACCCGCTCCGTAGTGAAGAACGAGCGTGTGTGCCCAGCGGCACGAACGACCCGTCCACAAAGACGACAAAGCCATTTACTGGCATTGTCGCGGCCGTTCCCCCGTCACGACAGCATGATCCGCGACGATCCCGCTGTGGACTGCGCCACGTTGCGCGTCCTCCGGTTCTGCCGTACCACACTCCCCCCAAACCGGGCGGGTTTTCCGGACATTGACCGACGAAGCGTCGGGTATCCGCGTGCGGTGCAACGATCGGCCAGCCTACCGCGCGCGGTACGACAACAGGATCACGGGGACGGTTTCCGCGTCAGCCCGTCCGGTCCGGCAACAGGCCGCTGAGCAGGAACGCGACGCTCCGTTCGCGTTCGGTCCAGGCACGCGTGTCGAGTTCGACGGACTGGAGGAGGGCGCACTGGACGCGGTAGCCGTGCTCGGTCAGATCGCGGCCGATGAGTTCGGCCTCGTCGCGGGTGGCCGCGTGGGTGACGATGCGCTGCGGACGGCGGTCGGCGACCGCCGAGACGACGGCCGCTCCCCCGCCGCCGACGCGGACGACGTCCGGTTCGGGGAGGTTCTCCAGGACGTGCGGCGCGGTGCCCTGGACGGTCTGGAGCTGGACGCCGAGGGCGCGGGCGTTGGCCTCGGTGCGTTCGCAGGCGCGCGGGTCGCGGTCCACGGCGATGACGGCGGCCCCGGCGCGGGCGGCCTCGGCGGCGAAGGCGCCGCTGCCGCAGCCGATGTCCCACACCAGGTCGCCGACGCGCGGTCCGAGCCGGGCGAGTTGGGCGGCGCGCAGCGGTTCCAGCTCGCCCTCGCCCATGAGGCCGCCGTAGGTCTGGGCGGGCAGGGTCCAGCCGCGCGGGCCGGCCGCCGGGTCGCGGCCCGCGATCCAGCCGCCGCCCTCGGTGCCCCCGGCGGGGCCCCCGATGACGATCACCACATTGGGGTCGCGCCAGCTGTGGTCGGCGGCCTTGTCGGAGGTGACGACGGTGACCTGCTCGCGCTCGGTGCCCAGCTCCTCGCAGATCACGAAGGTGCGGTGGACGCCCTCCAGGAGCAGTCCGAGCTCGGCGGGGCCCGCGCCGGGTGAGGTGAGGACGGCGACCTTGGTGTGGGCACGGCACACATTCACCGCGCGTCGCAGGGTGCGCCGGTGTGCGACGACCACCTGTGCGTCGTCCCAGGGCATCCCGGCGCGGGCGAAGGCGGCGGCGACCGAGGAGACGGCGGGCACGACCTCGACCTCCAGGCCGAACTCGGGCGCGCGCAGGGTCCGTACGACGCCGAAGAAGCCGGGGTCGCCGTCGGCGAGCACCACGGCGGTGCCGCGGTGGCCGGCGATCCGGCGGGCGGCCAGGGCGACGCTGCCGAGCCGGATGCGCTCGGCAGCGGGCGGCACCTCGGGCAGCGCCAGGTGGTGGGCGGCACCGGCCACCAAAGTGGCGGCACCCAGCGCGGAGCGTGCCGCGTCGGTCAGCGGCGAGCCGTCCCAGCCGATCACCGTGACCCGGTCGGCCATTGTCGTCAGTCTCCAGGGGTTTGCGCAGGTGGACGGGGCAGCCCGAGGGTAACCCGTCCGGCCGGGATCAGTTCCAGTGGGAATAGGTGGGGAAGCCGCCCGAGTCGGAGAGCTGCTCGGCGGTGCCCTCCAGGTCCTCCGGGAGCAGGCTCCAGACGATGAAGTCGGTGCGTACGTCGGCCCAGGTGCCGTCGTCGGTGCGGATGTGCGCTATGCAGGCGTTGCGCAGGACGCCCTCGCTGATGCAGCCGATCTTCTGGGCGACCTGCTGGGAGGCGGTGTTGTCGGCCGCGGTGCGCAGTTCGATGCGCTCGAACTTCTGGTCGCCGAAGAGCCATTGGGCGGTGGCGAGGGCGGCCTCGGAGGCGTAGCCCTCGCCGCGGGCCCAGGGGGCGATGATGTAGGACAGCTCGGTGGAGCGGATGTGCCAGTTGGTCTTGGAGAGTTGGACGACTCCGACCAGGCGCTGGGTGAGGAACTCGGCGACGGCGAGGTCCAGGCCGCGGCCCGATTCCCGTTCGGTGGGCGCGTGTTCGGTGATCCAGGTGCGCGCGCCGTCCTCGGTGAAGGGCTGCGGGACGTCCGTCCAGGCGGCGACCTGCTCGTCGTTCATCATCTCGGCCAGGGCGGGCACGTCGTCCTCGTCGAGAGGACGCAGCACCAACCGCTCCGTGCTGATGGAGATGTTGGGGAAGGTGCTCGTCATGCGCCGCTCCGTAACCTTCGAAACCGTCGGGCCTGCTGAACTGCCCAGCATGCAGCATGAAAGCACCGAACCGCACCACGGGGTCCGCCCTGTTCGACGTGGGCGGAACCCGTGATGCGGTCGCGACTCACACGGAGTCAGTTCAGAAGGAGGCGATGACCGAACCGGCGTACTTGTCCTCGATGAACTTCTTGACCTCGGGCGAGGTCAGGAGCTTGGCGAGCTTCTTCACGCGCGGGTCGTTCTCGTTGCCCTCCTTCACGGCGAGGAAGTTGCCGTAGGGGTTGTTGTCGGCGGACTCCAGGACCAGGGCGTCGTCGGCGGGCTTGAGGTCGGCCTCGATGGCGTAGTTGCCGTTGATGACCGCGGCGTCGACGTCGTCCAGGGAGCGCGGGGTCTGGGCCGCCTCCAGCTCCTTGAACTTCAGGTTCTTGGGGTTCTTGACGATGTCCGCGGGGGTCGCTTCGTTGCCGACGCCGTCCTTGAGGGTGATGAGGCCGTTGTCGGCGAGCAGCTTGAGCGCCCGGGCCTCGTTCACGGTGTCGTTGGGGACGGCGACGGTGGCACCGCTCTTGAGGTCCTCGGCGCTCTTGGCCTTGTTGGAGTAGAGGCCGAGCGGCTCCAGGTGCACCGTGACACTGGGCACGATGTGCGTGCCGTTCTTCTTGTTGAAGTCGTCCAGGTACGGCTGGTTCTGGAAGTAGTTGGCGCCGACCGATCCGTCCTCCGTCGCCGTGTTCGGCGTGACGTAGTCGGTGAACTCCTTGACCTCCAGGTCGAGGCCGGCGTCCTTGGCGAGGTTGTCCTTGACGAAGGTCAGGATCTCGGCGTGCGGGACGGGGCTCGCGGCGACGACCAGCGGCTTGCTGGTGTCGGAGGCGGAGGACGCGGAGTCGCCGTCGGAGGAGCCGCAGGCGGTGAGCCCGAAGGTGAGGGCTCCGGCGGCGAGGACGGCGGTGGTGATCTTGGCGGTGTTACGCACGAAAAGTGCCTTTCCTGAAGGTGTGGTGCGACCCCGTCGTGGGTGGGACGGGGAGTTCTGGGGTGGGGGTGAGCGGGGCTCAGCCCGCGTTGGGCGGCAGGCCGGTGTTGGCGGGCTGGGTGGCGGCCTTCAGCAGCCTGAGCTTGGGCGCGGCGCCCGAGCGGCCGCCGCGGCGGTGCAGGGTACGGGCCGCGTAGTCGCCGGCGAACTGGATGAGGGAGATGACCACGGCGAGGATGCCGACGGTGATCCACATCAGTTCGGTCTCGAAGCGCTGGTAGCCGTAGCGGATGGCGATGTCGCCGAGGCCGCCCGCGCCGACCGTGCCGGCCATCGCGGAGTAGCCGATGAGGGCGACGATCGTGGTCGTGGTGGAGGCGATCAGCGAGGGCAGGGACTCGGGGACGAGGACCTTGCGCACGACCGTCCAGGTGTTGCCGCCCATCGACTGCACGGCCTCGACGAGCCCGCCGTCCACTTCGCGGACAGCCGTCTCAACGAGGCGGGCGAAGAAGGGGATGGCGCCCACGGCGAGCGGCACGATGGCGGCCTCGCGGCCGATCGTGGTGCCGGTGATGGCCCGGGTGAAGCCCATCAGCGCGACCATCAGGATGATGAACGGCATCGAGCGGGCGACGTTCACGACCTGCCCGATCACCTTGTTGGCGACCACGTTCTGGAGCAGTCCGCCCTTGTCGGTGAGGACGAGGAGGATGCCCAGCGGGAGTCCGCCGACGACGGCGATGAGCGTGGACCAGCCGACCATGTAGAGGGTGTCCCAACACGCCTGCTCCAGCAGGGGCTGCATCTCGGACCAGGTCACTTGGCACCTTCCTTGACCAGTACGGGCTCCTGGCCCACGACGTCGATCTGCAGGCCCTGTTCGCGCAGGAAGCCGATCGGCACCACGTTGTCCTCGTAGCGGCCGGGCAGTTCGATGCGCATCCGGCCGACCTGGAGGCCGCCGACGGTGTCGATGGCCGCGCCCAGGATCGAGATGTCGACGTTGTAGGTGCGCGACAGCTGGGAGATGACGGGCTGGGTGGCGCTCTCGCCGTGGAAGGTGACGTCGACGACGGTGCGGTCCTCGCCGGTGGCCTCGCCGCCCAGCGGGAACAGCGCGGTGGCGAGCTTGGAGCCGGGGGTGGCGAGCAGTTCGCTGACGGTGCCGGACTCCACGATGCGGCCCCGCTCCATGAGCGCGGCGGAGTCGCAGACGGACTTCACGACGTCCATCTCGTGCGTGATGAGCAGCACCGTCAGGCCCAGTTGCCGGTTCAGGTCGCGCAGCAACTGGAGGATGGAGCGGGTGGTCTCGGGGTCCAGGGCGCTGGTGGCCTCGTCGGAGAGCAGCACCTTGGGGTCGCCGGCCAGGGCGCGGGCGATGCCCACACGCTGCTTCTGACCGCCGGAGAGCTGCGCCGGGTACACCTTCGCCTTGTCTGCCAGGCCCACCAGGTCGAGCAGTTCGAGTGCCTTTCGGGAGCGCTCCCGGCCGGAGACGCCGAGGATCTCCAGCGGCAGTTCGACGTTGTCCTGCACGGTGCGCGAGGACAGCAGGTTGAAGTGCTGGAAGACCATGCCGATCCGGCTGCGCGCCCGCCGCAGTTCCTTCCCGGCGCGCGGTCCGCGGCCCGCCAGGGCGGTGAGGTCCTGGCCGGCCACGGTGACCGTGCCGGAGGTGGGGCGCTCCAGGAGGTTGACGCAGCGGATGAGGGAGGACTTGCCGGCGCCGGACTGGCCGATGACGCCGTACACCTCGCCTTCGCGGACGTGCAGGTCGACGCCGTCGAGGGCGGTCACCTCTCGACCGCGGGCGCGGTAGACCTTGGTCAGGCCCGATGTGGTGATCACTGGGGTTTCCGTCACTGTCGAGTACGCGGGCGTGGGTGTGCCCGGGTACGGGAGGGAAGGTGTGCGCGGGGCAGCTGGGTCACGTACGTCGCGAATGGGGCGTACGGAGACAGGCCGTGGCAGCTCGCTTCGGGGCGCGAGGCTCAGGGGGAAGTGGTGCGGGGGCCCTCTAGAAGGCGCACATTCGACACATACAGCGAGCACCGGGCGTCATGGTCGCCTCGGTCGCAAGGATGCGGGTGCTCGTCGTGGTCATGCGATCAGTAAAGCAGACGGAAGCGCGGAACCGAGAACCGCTGTCCGCATTGCGGACAGCGGTGGACACCTCTCAGCGGCGGACGGCGATCTCCACGCCCGAGCCCGTGACCTGGGCGGACAGGGCCGAGAGGTCCTGCACCACCAGGTCGGCGTCGAGCTCGTGGGCCTGGTGGGTTGTGGTCAAGGCCACGGTGGTCATCCCGGCGGCGCGCCCCGCCTGGAGGCCCGCGGGAGCGTCCTCGAAGACGACACAGCGGGCCGGGTCGACGCCGAGCAGGCGGGCGGCGAGCAGATAGGGCTCGGGGTCGGGCTTGCCGCGGGTGATGTCGTCGGCCGAGACCAGGGTCTTGGGCAGGATGCCGACGGCGTCCAGACGGGCCTCTGCGAGCCGGCGGGTGGCGGACGTCACCACGGCCCAGCGGTCGGCGGGCAGCGCGGCGAGGAAGTCCTGGGTGCCGGGCAGCAGTTCCACGCCGCCGTTCGGCACGTCCTCCACCTCCAGCGTCTCGATGCGCGCCAGCGCCTCGGGCACGATGTCGGCGGGGAGCAGGTCGGCGGCTATCTCGACGGCCGGGCGGCCGTGCAGTTCGATGCTGCCGAACTGTTCGGCGGTGATGCCGTACTCCTTCGCCCACCGCGTCCAGCAGCGGTCCACGGAGGCGAGGGAGGAGACGAGGGTGCCGTCGTTGTCGAACAGCAGGGCTTCGGCGTGGATGTACATACCATCGACCCTACGGTGCCCGCCGGGGTCGCCCGCACCGGGCGGTATGGCCCGTAATAGGGTCGCTGCATGCTTGATGCCCTGACGCTCCTGTCCGGCGTCGCCGCCCTGCTGCTCGCCGCGTGGTGCGGCTTCGCCGCCTACCGGGACCAGCCGACGAAGGACTGGCACTTCATCGGGATGGCCGTGGTGACCGCGCTGGCACTGATCCAGCTCGTGGTCGGCATTGTGCAGCTGGCGCGCGGCCAGGAGCCGGAGCAGGGCACGACGATCTTCGTGGCGTATCTGCTGGGCGCGTTCGCGTGCGTCCCGGCGGCCGGGTTCATGTCGCTGGCCGAGCGGACCAAGTGGGGCTCGATCACGGTGTCCGCGGGCGCCGTGGTGCTGGCCGTGCTGGAGGTCCGGCTCTATGACATCTGGGGAGGCTGAGATGACGGCCGTGGAGGAGAAGCGGACCCGCCTGATCAGCGGGCCCGGAGTGCTGCTGGTGTGGCTGTACGGCGTGATGGTGGTCGGCGCGGTGTCGCGCTCGGCGTACCAGATCGCGACCGACTTCGACCGCGCCCCGCTCGCCTACTCGCTGTCGGCGGTGGCGGGGCTGGTCTACGGCTTCATCACGTACACCCTGGTCAGGGGCGGCGAGACGGCCCGCAGGGCGGCGCTGTACTGCTGCGCCGCCGAGCTCGCGGGCGTCCTGGTCGTCGGTACCTGGACCCTGCTGGACCCCTCGGCCTTCCCCGACGCGACGGTCTGGTCCGAGTACGGCATGGGCTATCTGTTCATCCCGGTGCTGCTGCCGCTGTCGGCCGTGTACTGGCTGCGCCGGGCGGGCTCGGTCAAGCCGTAGCCGCGTAGCTCCCGGCCGGCTTCTCCAGGACGATCATCGGAACGCCGTCGGAGCCCTGGGAGGTGCCGACGGCGGTGTAGCCCACCTTGCGGTAGAGCCGCAGGCTGAGCTCGCTGCGGTGGCCGGTGTGCAGCCGGAACCGCTTGGCGCCGCGCTCCTCGGCGAGGGCGGCCTCGGCCGCCTTCAGCAGCCGGGCGCCGATGCCGTGGCCCTGGAGGCGGGGGTGGACGCAGAGCTTGCCGATGGCGGCGGCGCCGTCCTCGGTGACCGAGCCGCGCACCGAGCCGACCACTTCGTCGCCGAGCCGGGCCACGAAGACGCAGTCCTCGGCGACTTCCGCACGCACCGAGTCCAGCGTCTGGACGAGCGGGTCGATGCGGTAGTTGCCGTACAGGGCCGCCTCGCTCTGGAAGCAGAGGTACTGCAGCTTGAAGATCTGCTCCGCGTCCTGCTCGGTCGCCGCAGAGATGGTCACGCTCATGCCCATGTGCGCACGCCTTCCGCTCATCTGATCACCGGTCGTTCCCCACTCCTATCCCCGCGCCGTGCGAGCCGCAACCTCCGGCGCGAGCAATCGCCTGAGACAAGCCAGGCATCTGGAGCGTTCCGGGCCAAGACTGCCCTGTGAGATACCCAACTCCCCCGCGATCTCCCGGTATGTCAGGTCGCGCGGGGAGAGCAGCGTCTCGACCAGCCGGGGGCAGCGGCCGGGCAGCCGGCGGACGGCGTCGCGCAGGGCGCGGCGATGGACGGCGGTGACGGCGAGCTGGGCGGGGTCGCGGCCGGAGTCGTCCACGGGCTCACCGGCGTACGGCTGTTCGATGCGGTGGGTGCGGCGGCTGCGGCGACCCTCGGAGCGGACGGCCGAGCGGAGCCAGCGTTCGGGGTCGGAGGGCGGGCCCTGCGCGTCGAGCAGCTCCAGCAGGCGCAGCCAGACCGCCTGCTCCAGGTCGCCGGGCTCGGTCCCGGAGGCGTGGGCCTCCGCGGACGCCTCGGCGGTGAGCAGGGGGCGCAGGGTCAGGACGAGTTCGTGGCTCATGTGCGGCACGACGCGGCCGCCCGGACGGCGGGTTGCCCGGGCGGCCGTTTCTCACCCCAACCGGGGCATAGTGCTCAGTCGTTGACGAATTCCTCGCGGGCCAGCAGACCGGTGTCCGGCTGGTCGGTGAAGACGCCGTCGATGCCGGTGGCGAAGTACACCCGGTAGGCGCCGAAGACATCGCCGTAGGCGTCGGGGGCGGTGCCCTTGCGGAAGTCGGCGGGCAGGAAGGGATTCTCGTTGCGCATCGTCCAGGGGTGCAGGAGCAGGCCCGCCCTGTGCGCGTCGGCGACGAGGGTGGTCGGCTCGGTGAGCCTGCCGTCGGCGTCCTTCGGGATGACCAGGTCGAGGGTGGGGCCGATGCCCTGGGCGTAGGAGGCGATCTCGCGCAGTCCGGCCGGGGTGATCAGATCGGCGACCGTCCTCGGGTCTCCGGTCTCCTCGAAGTCGTATGGCCGGGTGTCCGCGCCCGACAGCAGGACCACCAGCGGGTTGCCGATGAGCTTGTCCAGGCGCTGGATGCTGGTCGGCTCGAAGGACTGGACGATGACCGGGGAGTGCCGCTTGTCCTTGCCGTGCTTGCGCAGCACCTTCGCGATCCGCTCCTCCAGGCCGAGGCCGAGCTTGCGGAAGTAGGTGGGGTGCTTGAGCTCGGGGTAGATCCACACCTGCTTGCCGCGCCGGCGGGTCTGCCGGTCCTGCCAGCGCAGCACCTCCTCGAAGGTGGGGATCTCGAAGCGGCCGTTGTAGAGGGTGTTGTGCGGGCGGTTGCCGGGGATGCGCTCGACCGCGCGGAGCGTCTTGAGCTCGGCGAGCGTGAAGTCCTCGGTGAACCAGCCGGTGACGGGGACGCCGTCGAGCTGCTTGGTGGTCCTGCGGTCCGCGAACTCGGGGTGGTCGGCGACGTCGGTGGTGCCGCCGATCTCCGGTTCGTGGCGGCAGACGAGGTGGCCGTCCTTGGTGGGCACCAGGTCGCCGGCCTCGACGATGTCGGCGCCGAGGTCCAGGGCGAGCTGGTAGGCGGCGAGGGTGTGCTCGGGCCGGTAGCCGCTGGCGCCGCGGTGGCCGATGATCGTCGGTCTGGGCAGGCTCTTCACACCGCCGCCTCCGTTCCCGCGGCCGCCCCCCGCTGCCGCCGCGGTGCCGGTGCCGGACAGGCTGATGACCGCGCCGCCCGCGGCCAGGGCCGCCGCGCCCAGCAGTGCCCGGCGGCCGGTGCCGTGCCGCTGCGCTTCCGCGTCCTGTGCTTCCGGCCCCTGCGCTTCCGGCTCCTGCGGTTCCATGAGCGTCCTCCTGCCCTCGGCTGGTCAATGCGGCCCGATGGTAGGTGCCCGGTCATGGCCTTCGGGAGACCTCGGTACGAACACATGGGTGACGGCAGTTGTCTTGTGGGAGACGGATTCTGACGAGGTGTCGGCTTGCCCGTATCGGGTGCGGGCGATGTCCGTCACATCGTTCCGGGCGGGTTTCCGGTGCGCTTCGGGGCTTCACCACAGGTAAACCCACGTCAACAATGAGTAAGACCTCGGTGAACCCGATGTGCGCGACCCCCGGAACCGCGAGTATCGTCCTCACCTGCACATACTTATAAGGACACCCTGACACCGGAGGGCCCGTTGTCCCGCTTCGCGCTCATCAAGGCAGTGCTCGGACCGATCATGCGCCTGATGTTCCGCCCCCAGGTGGAGGGCGCGGAGCACATCCCTGGTGACGGCCCCGTGATCCTCGCGGGCAACCACCTCACGTTCATCGACTCGATGATCCTTCCGCTGGTCTGCGACCGGCAGGTGTACTTCATCGGCAAGGACGAGTACGTCACCGGCAAGGGCGTCAAGGGCCGGCTGATGGCCTGGTTCTTCACCGGGGTCGGCATGATCCCGGTGGACCGGGACGGCGGCCGGGGCGGTGTCGCCGCGCTGATGACCGGGCGGCGGGTGCTGGAGGACGGCAAGGTCTTCGGCATCTACCCCGAGGGCACGCGGTCGCCCGACGGGCGGCTGTACCGGGGGCGGACCGGGATCGCGCGGCTGACCCTGATGACCGGGGCGCCGGTCGTGCCGTTCGCGATGATCGGCACGGACCGGATTCAGCCGGGGGGTGCGGGGATGCCGCGGCCGTGCAAGGTGACGGTGCGGTTCGGGCCGGCGATGGAGTTCTCCCGGTACGAGGGGATGGACCGGGACCGGTATGTGCTGCGGGCCGTGACCGACTCCGTGATGGCGGAGGTCATGCGGTTGTCGGGGCAGGAGTACGTGGACATGTACGCCACGAAGGCGAAGGAAGCGGCGTAGGTTCTTGGGGTGCGGGTTGGTTCCCGCGCCCCCCTTTTTGTTTGCGGTCGCGCCTGCGAGGCGGGGCGGGTGTTGCGGGGTGCGGGTGCGTGGTGGTTGTTCGCGCAGTTCCCCGCGCCCCTGAGGTCTGTGGCTGCGGGCGCGTCTTGGGCGGGGCCCGGGGTTCGGTCGTCAGAGTGACGGTTGGTGGGGGCTTGTCGCGCAGTTCCCCGCGCCCCTGAGGGGCGTTCCTGCGGGCGGTTCTTTCGCGGGGCCCCGCGCCCGGTCGTCGAAGTCACGGCCGGTCGGGACCCATCGCGCAGTTCCCCGCGCCCCTGAAGGGCGTCCCAGCGGGCGCCTCTTTCGCGGGGCCCCGCGGCCTCAGTGGCCGGTTTCCAGGCGTTCGTTTCTCAGCATGAACCATGCTGCCACCGCTGCCAGGAGCAGGACCGCCGCTCCGGCTCCCGCGGCCAGGGCCAGGCCGTCGACGAAGGACTCTCGGGCCGCGTTCAGCATGGTGTGCGCTGCCGCCGGTGGCATTGACGCCGCTGATTCCACCGCGCCGCCCAACGACTCGTGGGCGGAGTCCGGGGTGCCCGCCGGGCCCGTGAAGTTGCTGTAGACGCCTGTCACGATCGAGCCGAGTACGGCGATGCCCAGGGCCGCGCCCAGCTCGTAGGCCGTTTCCGAGACCGCCGACGCCGCGCCCGCGTGCTCCTTCGGGACCGAGGACAGGATGACGTCCGCCGTGACCGTGAAGGAGAAGCCGGCTCCGATGCCGACGACCAGGAGGGCTGTGCCCAGAACGGCGTAGCCGGTCGACTGGCCGAGGACCGTGAGGGCGGCCAGGGACAGGCCGACCGCCGCCAGGCCTCCGGAGACCACGGCGCGTACCGAGTACCGGCGTGCCGCGCGGCCCGCGACCAGGCCCGCCGCCACCGCGCCGATCGCGGCGGGGAGTTCGGCCAGACCCGCCTCCAGCGGGCCGCGGCCCTGGACGAGCTGGAGGTACTGGGAGAGGAAGAACACCAGGCCGGACAGGCCGAGGATGGTCAGCAGGTCGGCGAGGACCGCTCCGCTGAAGCCCCGGTTGCGGAACAGCCGCATGTCGAGCAGCGGCGACGGGAGTGTCAGCTGGCGGCGGACGAAGGCGTACAGGGCGAGGGCGCCCAACAGGCCGACGGCCAGGGCTTCCCAGGTCACGGCGTGGGCGGCGATCTCCTTGACCGCGTAGACCACGCCGACCATGCCGACCAGCGACAGCACGACGCTGCGCAGGTCCCAGGGGCCGGGGTTCGGGTTGCGGGACTCCGGCAGCAGCTTGATGCCGACCACGACGAGGACCGCCATCACGGGCAGGTTGATCAGGAAGACCGAGCCCCACCAGAAGTGCTCCAGCAGGAAGCCGCCGACGATCGGGCCGACCGCCGTACCGGCGGAGGCGGTGGCGCCCCAAATGCCCACGGCGAGGCTGCGCTCGCGCGGGTCATGGAAGAGGTTGCGGATCAGGGCGAGCGTGGCGGGCATCAGGGTGGCGCCGGCGACGCCGAGCAGCGCGCGGGCCAGGATCATCATCTCGGGGCTGGTCGCGTACGCGTTGAGCACGGATATCGCGCCGAACGCGGTCGCGCCGACCAGCAGGATCTTCTTGCGGCCCACGCGGTCGCCGAGGCTGCCCATCGAGACCAGCAGACCGGCGATGACGAAGGAGTAGACGTCGCCGATCCACAGCAGCTGGGTGCCGGAGGGGTTGAGGTCCTCGCTGATGTAGGGGGTGGCGAGACCGAGGACGGTCGCGTCGACGGCCACCAGCAGCACGGCGAGCACGAGGACGGACAGCGCGAGCCAGCGGCCGGGGCGCTTCACCGCCTCGGTCGTGGTCGCCGGCTGCAGGGTGCTGGTCATGATTCCTCTCTCCGTAGTGCGCCACCGAGCAGCAGCTCGGCGATCATGTGCGTGAAGTCGTTGGCCGCGACCCTGCCCTCCTGCACCGCCCAGGCGCCGGAGGCGATCAGGCCGTACAGCGCCTCGGTGAGCCAGGCCGGGGTGAGGTCGATACGGAACTCGCCGGACTGCTGGCCGCGCCGGAACAGCGCGGCGATCCGGGTGTCCAGGCGGGCCCAGCCCTCGTTCTGCGCCTCGCCCTCGAAGAGCTGGTTCTCGGTGTAGAGGAAGGCGAGCAGTCCGGCCGCGGGCTCGATCGCGTGGACGAGCCGTCGTACGGCATCGCTCGCGCTGCCCTCGTCCAGCCGGGCCGCGTCCAGCGCGGCCTCGCACTCCGCGATGCCGAGCGCCTCCAGCGCGCGGACGAGCGCGTCGCGCCCGGCGAAGAGGCGGTGCAGCGTGGCCCGGCTGATCCCGGCGGCCTTGGCGACCTCGTCCATGGTGGACGTGGATTTCCGGGTGAGCAGGGCGGCTGCGCTGCGCAGCACGTGGTCACGGTCGACAGCCATGAGACAAGAGTAGCGCATGTGAGACATTGATGTCTCACATGGGGCATGCATGTCTCATTCCCCATGGCTGTCCTGCGGTTTTGTCAGTGCCAGGGCAGCTGCCCGCGCCGCTCCCAGTACCCGCGCGGCTCCTCCACCAGCGCCGCCAGCCGCTCCAGCTGCTCCTCGTCGAGGTCGACGACGGGCGCGTGCAGGTTGGAGGCGAGCTGGAGGGTGGTGGCCGCGCCGGAGAGGACGACGCCGGCCCAGGGCTGACGCAGGGCGAAGGCGAGGGCCACGGCGTCGGCGCCCAGGGAGGTATCGGCGGAGACGGCCTTCAGCACGTCCGGGGCGTGCGGCCCGGCGAGGCGGCCATTGGCCATGCCCTCCTTGACGATCACGGTGAGCCCGGCGTCGTGGGCCTCGGCGAGGGCGGGGGCGGCCGAGGTCTCCAGGATGTTGTACGTCGACTGGACGGTACGGAAGAGGGGCTCGCCGTCGACCGTCACGGCGAGCGCGGCGCGGATCGCGTCGGCCTGAGCGGGGCCGCTGGTGGAGAAGCCGACGGTCACACCCCGCGCGGCGGCCTCGGCGAGCTTCGCGTGCAGGTCCTTGTCGGTGAGGGCGGGGCTGTCCGGGGTCACCGAGTGGATCTGGTAGAGGTCGAGCCGGTCGCCGAGCAGCGCGTCTGTCTCGGCACGCTGGCGCTCGTAGGTCGCCGGGCTGTGGTCCTTGACCTCGTGCGTCTCGGCGTCGGTCGTCCAGTCGGCGGTGTAGGTGTAGCCCCACTTGCTGCCTACGACGATGTCGTCGATCTCGGGGTGCTTGTTCAGCCAGTCGGCGAGGAACTCCTCGGAGCGGCCGTAGGAGCGGGCCACGTCGAAGTAGCGCACGCCTTGGGCGTAGGCGGCGTCGAGGAGTTCGTGCGTACGCTCGCGCAGGGTCTCGACGGTGCGGTCCTCCCCGAGGTCCCGGTCCCGGCCCAGGTTGATGTAGCCGGGGCGTCCGATCGCGGCGAGACCGAGGCCGATGTGGCAGGTGGGGGTCGTGGCGGTCGCGAGACGGGCGAAGGGCATCGCGGGCTCCGTTCGGTCGGCTGACGTGCGACCAACGTAACGCGCGATGCCCCTCGTCACGGCTCGGCGTGCGCCTGGCTCTGGCGGACTGCTACTTCTTGGCGCCCACAGGGGCCTGGCAGGCGGTCAGCCTGGGGGCGGTCAGCCTGGGGGCGCCCGGTCCTGGGGGCGCCCGGCCCTCGCGGGCCGCCACTTCTTGGCGGCCACCCGGCCCAGGCGGACCATCGTCGCTCGACGCCCGCCCAGCCCTCGCGGGCCGCCACTTCTCGGCGGCCACCCGCCCCCGACAGGCGGTCACTCCTCGGCGCCCGCCCGGCCCAGGCAGGCGGTCATTCCTCGGCGTCCGCCCGGCCTTCGCGGGCCGTCACCCATCCAGGCCCGCCCGCCCCTGACGGGCGGTCACTTCTTGGCGTTCGCCCACTCGTGCTGCGCCGCCACGTCCGCCTTCAGCTCCGCGAGCTGGACGGCGACGGCGCTCGGGGCCGTACCGCCGCGGCCGTTGCGGGAGGCGAGGGCGCCGGGGACGTTGAGGACGGAGCGGACCTCGGGGGTCAGGTGCTCGGAGATCCGGGCGAACTGTTCGTCCGTCAGGTCGTCCAGTTCCTTGCCCTCGGCCTCGGCGACCTTCACACAGGCGCCGGCCACCTCGTGCGCGACCCGGAACGGGACGCCCTTCTTGACCAGCCACTCGGCGACGTCGGTGGCCAGCGAGAAGCCGGCCGGGGCCAGCTCCTCCATGCGCTCCCGGTGCACGGTGAGCGTGGCGATCATGCCGGTGAAGGCGGGGAGCAGCACGTCGAGCTGGTCGCAGGAGTCGAAGACCGGCTCCTTGTCCTCCTGGAGGTCGCGGTTGTACGCCAGCGGCAGCGCCTTGAGGGTGGCCATGAGGCCGGTCAGGTTGCCGATGAGGCGGCCGCTCTTGCCGCGGGCCAGCTCCGCGATGTCCGGGTTCTTCTTCTGCGGCATGATCGACGAGCCGGTGGAGAAGGCGTCGTGGAGCGTGACGAAGGAGAACTCCTTCGTGTTCCAGATGATGATCTCCTCGGCGATCCGGGAGACGTTCACACCGATCATCGCGGTGATGAAGGCGAACTCGGCGACGAAGTCACGGGAGGCCGTGCCGTCGATGGAGTTGCCGGAGCTGCCGTTCTCGAAGCCGAGGTCCGCGGCGACCGCCTCCGGGTCCAGGCCGAGCGAGGAACCGGCCAGCGCGCCGGAGCCGTACGGCGAGACGGCCGTACGGGCGTCCCACTGGCGCAGCCGCTCGGCGTCCCGGGACAGCGCCTGGACGTGGGCGAGGACGTGGTGGGCGAAGAGCACCGGCTGGGCGTGCTGGAGGTGGGTGCGGCCGGGCATCGCCACGTCCGGGTGGGCCTCGGCGAGGCCGATCAGCGCGTCCTGGAGGTCGGCGATCAGACCGGCGATGTTGCGGGCCTGGTCGCGCAGGTACATCCGGAAGAGGGTGGCGACCTGGTCGTTGCGGGAGCGTCCGGCGCGCAGCTTGCCGCCGAGTTCGGGGCCGAGCCGCTCCAGCAGGCCGCGCTCCAGGGCGGTGTGCACGTCCTCGTCGGCGATGGTGCCCGTGAAGGTGCCGTCGGCGACATCGGCGGCGAGCTGGTCCAGGCCCGCGAGCATCCGGTTCAGCTCGTCGTCGGTGAGCAGGCCCGCCTTGTGCAGCACGCGCGCGTGGGCGCGCGATCCGGCGATGTCGTACGGGGCGAGCCGCCAGTCGAAGTGGACGGAGGCCGAGAGCCTGGCCAGCGCCTCGGCGGGGCCGTCCGCGAACCGTGCGCCCCAGAGCCGGACGTCACCGCTGTTGCTGCTCACTTGCTGCGCTCCTTGGAGGGTCTGGGTGGGGCACCGACGGATGGGACACCGGCGGGTGGGATACCGACGGATGAGGCACCGCCTCCCCGTGGCGTGAACGGGGAGGCGGCCGTCATTGCGGGGTCGCTCTCCCTGCACACGTCGACGATGCATGAGTATGCAGAACTCTGCATGATTCGTCAATCTGAGAAATTTCAGCCTTGAACTGAACACGGGAAACCGCTTTCACGTACTCCTCGCCGGACGCAGGCGCCGCGTTTGTACAGCCAGAACACAGCGAACACCCCCGACCCAGTGAGGATTCCGCATGTCCAGGGCTCTTCCGAAGTACAACAAGCGTCGTGTCGCGCTGATCGGCGGCGCCGCCGCGCTGGCGCTGTCCGGGGCCTTCGTCGTCAACTCGGCGCTGGCCGGGGAGACGCCCAAGAACAACCCCCGCACCCTCGCGGGTCCCGGCACGATCAGCTGCCCGGACGTGGCCTCCCAGCTCCCCGCCGTCCCGGCGAGCGCCCAGGCCGAGGTCGACCGCAACCTCGCCCTCCTTCAGAAGCAGATCGACGAGGCCAACAAGCGACTCGTCGACACCGTCGGACAGGGCGGACCCAACTTCGTCCAGAACGCCATCCTCGGCCCCCTGGAGAGCAAGCGCGTCGCCGCCATCGACCGCATCGCCATCTCCATCGGCCGCACCGCCGCAAAGCCCCAAGGCCTGAACGCCCTGGCCGCCTGCACGCTGAACGCGGACGGCGGCGCCGACACGGGTGCCGAGGCCGGAGCCGGTGCGGGGGCCACGGCGACCCCGAGCGCGTCCGCGCCGGCGGCGGAGGCTCCGGCGGAAGGCGGTAACGCCGAGGTCGGCACGATCAGCTGCCCGGACGTGGCCTCCCAGCTCCCCGCCGTCCCGGCGAGCGCCCAGGCCGAGGTCGACCGCAACCTCGCTCTCCTCCAGAAGCAGATCGACGAGGCCAACAAGCGACTCGTCGACACCGTCGGACAGGGCGGACCCAACTTCGTCCAGAACGCCATCCTCGGCCCCCTGGAGAGCAAGCGCGTCGCCGCCATCGACCGCATCGCCATCTCCATCGGCCGCACCGCCGCAAAGCCCCAGGGCCTGAACGCCCTGGCCGCCTGCACCCTCGACAAGTGAGGTGACAGGCAGTCGTGGCCGCCCCGTTGACACGCCGGCCGGGGCGGTCACGGCTGTGTGCGGAAGCGTGCCGGTACGGAAGAGGCCCCTATGACCCCAATTCCTTAGACAGGCGAAATATTCGCCAGCATAATCATGAGACATGGGAAAGACCTATGAGCGCATAGACGGACGACTCCGCGCCTTCATCGAGGCACAGCCCCTCTTCTTCACCGCGACCGCTCCCCTCGCCGCCGACGGCACGGTGAACCTCTCCCCCAAAGGACTCAAGGGCTCCTTCGCGGTGCTCGACGAGCTGACCGTCGCCTACCTCGACTTCGCCGGCTCCAACGCCGAGACCATCGCCCATCTGCGGGAGAACGGCCGCATCACCCTGATGTGGTGCGCCTTCCAGGGGCCGCCCACCATCGTCCGCGTGCACGGGCGCGGCGAGCCGGTCTTCCGGGACGACCCGCGCTTCCCCGAACTGCTCGCCCGCTTCCCCGACATCGACCACGGCACGCACGGACTGCGCGCGATCATCGTCGTCACCGCCGAACTCGTCCGGGACACCTGCGGGTACGCGGTCCCCTTCATGTCGTACGACAGCGAGCGCGATCTGCACGCCAAGCGGTTCGCGCGGGAGGACGACGAGTCGCTCAACACCTACTTCACCAAGAAGGAGCACGTGGCCACCAGCCTGGACGGACTACCCGGGCTGCCGTTGCCGCTGCCGCCGTCTACGGTCTGAGCCATGCGCCCCGGTGTCGTCGCCCTCGCCTTAGCCTCCCTGCTCCTGCTCGGTGCCGCTCCCCCCGGAGGGCGGCCACTGCCGGCGCGGATGGCCGACCCGGGCGGCGGCACCCAGCTGATCACCGCCGTCGCCGACCGGACCGGCGCCACGAAGGGCACCGTCACCTGGTGGGAGCTGCGCCGCGGCCGCTGGGTGCGCGCCGGCACCGCCCCGGCCCGCTTCGGGGCAGGCGGACTCGTCAAGGGCACCGCCCGCCGCCAGGGCACCAGCACCACACCGACCGGGCTCTACACGCTGCCGTACGCCTTCGGCATCAAGGCGGCCCCGCGCGGCACGGCGTACAAGTACCGCCGTGTGCACCGGGATTCGTGGTGGTGCCAGGACAACCGCTCCCGCTCCTACAACCGTTGGACCGAACCGCGCGCGGCGGACTGCCGGGCCGCCGAGTCGGAGCATCTGATCACCTACGCCGAGCAGTACGCGCACGCGTTGGTCATCGGCTTCAACTACTCCCGGCCGGTACGCGGACGCGGCGCCGGAATCTTCCTGCACGTCAACGGGCGCGGAGCGACCGCAGGTTGTGTCTCCGTGCCCGCTGCCGACATGCGGCGCATCCTGCGCTGGGTCGATCCCGCCCGAAAGCCGCACATCGCCATCGGGACCACAGCCGGTTCAACAGCGATCACTCAGTACTGAACACACCGGCCACCCCACACGTACCTCTGGGCGCCGAGGGACCACGCCACTCCCCCTTGTCCGTTCCCGGAGGAACTGTGACCACCACGCTCGCAGGCGGCCGCGCCGCCCGCCGCCAGACGATGCGCCGCATCCGCCCGCGCCGCTCCCCGGCCGTCCCGTTGGTGATCGCCCTGTGGGCGGGTGCGGCGGCCGTGCTGTGGCTCTGGTGGGACAACACACCGTCCCTCGCGGACAACACCGCCCGCATCCTCGCCGCCGGCCGGATCACCGGTCTGCTCGCCGGATATCTGATGGCACTCGTCGTGCTCCAGATGGCGCGGGTGCCCGCGCTGGAGCGGCGGGTGGGCTCGGACCGGGTCGCGCGCTGGCACGCGATGAGCGGCCGCTACACGATCTGCCTGGTCATCGCGCACATCTTCCTGACCATGTGGGCGTACGCGCTCCAGGCGGGCAAGACGCTCGGCGACATCGTCCAGCAGACCATCGACTCCATCAACACACTGCCGGACATGGGCAAGGCGGCCATCGGCACCGGCCTGCTCTTCGTGATCGCCTTCATCTCCATCGGCCCGATCCGCCGCAAGGTGCCCTACGACACCTGGTACCACGTCCATCTGCTGACGTACGCGGCCGTGTACCTGAGCTTCTGGCACCAGATCACCACCGGCAACGAGTTCGCCGTCGAGCCCTCCGCCAAGACCTTCTGGTACGGGCTGTACGGCACCGTCACCGCGCTGGTCGTCTGGTACCGGATCCTCACCCCGATCCGGCTCAACCTCCGCCACCGGATGTACGTCGAGGCCGTGATCGAGGAGACGCCCGGTGTGGTGTCGGTGCTGATCGGCGGACGCAAGCTGCACCGGATGGGCGCGGAGGCCGGACAGTTCTTCCGGTGGCGGTTCCTGGCCCCGGGCATGCGGTTCAGCTCGCACCCGTACTCCCTCTCGGCGGCGCCGCGCCCCGGTCTGCTGCGCATCACCGTCAAGGCGATCGGCGACCACAGCGAGCGGCTGCGCGAGCTGGAGCCCGGCACCAAGGTGTGGGCGGAGGGCCCCTACGGCGCCCTCACCGCGCAGCGCCGCAGCCGCGGCAAGGTGCTGCTGGTGGCGGGCGGTGTCGGTATCACCCCGATGCGGGCGCTGTTCGAGACGCTGCCCGGGGCGGCCGGTGACATCACCCTGCTCTACCGCGCCAACAGCACCCAGGACCTGGCGCTGTGGGACGAGCTGTCCGCGATCGCCGAGGAGCGGGGCGCGCGTCTGATGTACGCGGTCAACAGCCCCGACGGGGAGCGGCCCGACATCTCGGCGGAGCGGCTGCAGCAGAAGCTGCCCGACATCGACAAGCACGATGTCTTCATGTGCGGGCCGCCCGGCTTCGCGCAGTCCGTCTACGAAGCACTGCGCGGCGCGGGTGTGCCCGCCCGCCGCATCCATCACGAGTCGTTCGAGATGTGAGCGACGGGACTTCAGGAGCTGTAGGAGCGATGAGGAAGACTCACCCCATCCGGCGATTCGTGCTGGCGGGCGCCGCCACCGTGTCCGGGATCGTGCTGCTGCTGTCGCTGAAGCCGAGTTCGGACCCCGGGTCCGCGCAGGCCGCGGGCGGCACGGCACCCCAGCAGAGCGCGGCGGCGCAGGAGTCCGCGCAGGGCGGCAACAACGGGCAGACCGGGACCGTCACCGGCACGGCCGTGAAGACGCAGTACGGGCCCGTCCAGGTACGCCTGACCGTCGCCGGCGGCAAGGTCACCAAGGTGGAGGCCGTGCAGGCGCCCAGCGGCGGGCGCAGTACCGAGGTCACCAACATGGCGGTGCCCCGGCTGAACCAGGCGGCGCTCGCGACGCAGAGCGCGGAGATCGACGCGGTGTCGGGGGCGACGTACACCAGTGACGGGTACAAGAAGTCGCTGCAGTCCGCGCTGGACCAGATGAAGAAGGCGGGTTCCGGTGCCGACGCCGGCTCCGGTTCCGGGGATGCGGGTGCCGGTGACGGTGCCGGGGGTGCCGGGCAGGTCCAGACCGTCACCGGTGACGTGGTGAAGACGCAGTACGGGCCCGTCCAGGTGCGGATCACCGTCGAGGGCGGGAAGATCACGGCCGCGGACGCCGTGCAGGCGCCGAGCGGCGGGCAGTCCTCGCAGATCAACGGCAACGCCGTACCGAAGCTCAACGCGGCGGCCGTCGCCGCGGGCAGTGCCGACATCGACGCGGTGTCCGGGGCCACGTACACCAGCAACGGCTACAAGCAGTCGCTGCAGTCCGCGCTGGACCGGGCCGGTGGCTGAGGCAGTGGCCGAACCGGCGCAGGCTCCCGCCGCGGTGCGTCATGTGGAGGAGGTCATGGGGACCGTCTTCTCTTTCGACGTCCGCGGCGGGGATCCGGAGGAGGTGCGGGCCGCGCTGTCCGAGGCGGTGGCGGGGCTGCACCGGGCCGACGAGGTGTTCAGCACCTATCGGGAGGACAGCGAGATCTCGCGGCTGAGCCGCGGGCAGCTGACCGTCGAGGAGTGCGACCCGGATGTGGCGGCGGTGCTGGCGCTCGGCGAGGAGGCCTCGCGGGTCAGCGACGGGTGGTTCAGTACGTCCTATGAGGGCCGGCTCGACCCGACCGGCATCGTGAAGGGCTGGGCCGTTGAGCGGGCCGCGCGGCGGTTGGCTGCCGCCGGGGCGACGGGGGTGAGCGTCAACGGCGGCGGCGATGTGCAGTTGCTGGGCGTGCCGGGGCCGGAGCGGCCGTGGCGGGTGGGGGTGGCTGATCCGTTGCGGCCGGGAGGGTTGGCTGCGGTGATCTCGGCGGCGGGTGTGTCGGAGCTGGCGGTCGCCACGTCGGGGACTGCTGAGCGGGGGGCGCACATCGTGGATCCGCGTACGGGTCGGTCCGCGGTGACGGATCTGGTCGCGGTGACTGTGGTGGCGCCGACGATCACTTGGGCGGACTGCTGGGCCACGGCTGCCTTCGCGATGGGGTCGCGGGAGGGTCTGCGCTGGCTGGAGGCGCTGCCGGGTGTGGAGGCGCTGCTGATCACTGCGGGGGACGAGGTGCGCTGCACTGGAGGGCTGGCGGCGCGCCTGGGGTGAGGCGGGGGTGGGTCGCGCAGCCCGGCGCTAGCGGGGTGCCGCTGCGCCCACCCGTGCCGCCCAAGCGGCACGACTGCCCGCAGCTAGGTAGGTAGTGGCACGACCGCCTGCAGCTAGGGAACTGGGAGAGCGCCGGGACTGTTCCCACCCAGGGGCGCGGGGAAGTGCGCGAGCAGCCCCCGCGCCCGCCGGGGTCAGTGGCCGTTCTGGGAGGCCAGCCTCAGTAGGTGTTCCGCCAGGGCCTGACCTCCCGTCGGCTCGCGGCTGATCAGCAGCAGCGTGTCGTCGCCCGCGATCGTGCCCAGGATGTCGTGGAGTTCGGCCTGGTCGATGGCCGAGGCCAGGAACTGGGCGGCGCCCGGGGGCGTACGCAGGACCACCAGGTTCGCCGAGGCCTCCGCGGAGATCAGCAGCTCCTGGGAGAGCCGCCGCATCCGCTCCTCCTTGGCGGACTCGCCCAGCGGTGCCCGGGGGGTCCGGAAACCCCCCTCACTGGGCACCGCGTAGATCAGGTCGCCGTCGGTGTTGCGGATCTTCACGGCGTTCAGCTCGTCGAGATCCCGGGACAGCGTCGCCTGCGTCACCGACAGCCCGTCGTCCGCCAGCAGCTTCGCCAGCTGGCTCTGCGACCGCACCGGTTGCCGGTTGAGGATGTCCACGATCCGGCGGTGGCGTGCGGTGCGGGTCTGCGGCACGGCGGGCCCGTGCGCCCCCGGCTGCTCGTGGTCCTGCGCCTGGCTCATCGTCGTCTCATTCTCCGGATCGTCCGTCCCCGTGCACTGCGTCGAGGAGGCCCGGCAACGCCCCCAGGAAGGCGTCCACCTCGTCGTCACGGAGGTTCAGCGGCGGCATGAGCCGGACGACGTCGGGGGCGGGCACGTTCACCAGGAGACCGGCCTCCTGAGCCGCCTGGCGCACCTGGGGCGCGAGGGGCTCGGTGAGCACGATACCCAGGAGCAGTCCCGAGCCCCGGACATAATCGATCAACGGGTGGCCGAGACCCTCGATTCCGTCGCGCAGCCTCTCGCCCTGCCGCTTGACGTTCTCCAGCAGTCCCTCGTTCTCGATGGTGTCCAGCACCGCCAGGCCGGCCGCGCAGGCGACCGGGTTGCCGCCGAACGTCGTGCCGTGCTGGCCGGGCTGGAGCAGTTCCGCGGCCCGGCCGAAGGCGACGGTCGCGCCGAGCGGCAGTCCGCCGCCGAGCTGCTTGGCGAGTGTGACGACGTCCGGCAGGACGCCCTCGTGGGCCTGGTACTCGAACCAGTTGCCGGTCCGTCCGACGCCGGTCTGCACCTCGTCGAGGACGAGCAGCGCACCGGTGGCGGCGGTGATGGCGCGGGCCGCCTTGAGGTACCCGGCGGGCGGGACGACCACGCCGAGTTCGCCCTGGATCGGTTCGACGATGACCAGCGCGGTCTCCTCGGTGACGGCGGCGGCGAGGGCCTGCGCGTCACCGAAGGGCACGTGCGTGACGTCACCGGGCAGCGGCAGGAAGGGGTCCCGCTTGCCGGGCTGTCCGGTGAGCGCGAGCGCGCCCATGGTGCGGCCGTGGAAGGCGCCCTCCGTGGCCACGATGTGGGTTCGCCCGGTCAGCCGGCCGATCTTGAACGCGGCCTCGTTGGCCTCGGCGCCGGAGTTGCAGAAGAAGACCCTGCCGTCCCGGCCGAACAGCCTGAGCAGCCGTTCGGCGAGGGCGACGGTCGGCTCGGCCATGAAGAAGTTGGAGATGTGGCCGAGGGAGCCGATCTGCCGGCTCACGGCCTCCACGATCGCGGGGTGCGCGTGCCCGAGGGCGTTGGTGGCGATGCCGCCGACGAAGTCGAGGTAGGAGTTGCCCTCGGCGTCCCAGACCCGGCTGCCCTCACCGCGTACGAGGGGCAGCAGGGGGGTGCCGTAGTTGTTCATGAGCGCGCCCTGCCACCGCGCGCTCAGTTCCTGGTTGCTCATGACGACTCCCCCTCGTGCTCGTCGGGCACGACCATGGTGCCGATGCCCTCATCGGTGAAGATCTCCAGCAGGATCGAGTGCTGGACCCGGCCGTCGATGACGCGCGCGGTGTGCACGCCGTTGCGGACGGCGTGCAGACAGCCCTCCATCTTGGGCACCATTCCGGAGGACAACTCCGGCAGCAGCTTTTCCAGTTGGGAGGCGGTCAGGCGGCTGATCACCTCGTCGCTGTTCGGCCAGTCCTCGTAGAGGCCCTCGACATCGGTGAGGACCATGAGGGTCTCGGCGTCCAGCGCAGCAGCGAGTGCCGCAGCCGCCGTATCAGCATTGACGTTGTAGACATGTCCGTCGTCCTGGCTGCGGGCGATGGAGGAGACGACCGGGATACGGCCGTCGGCGAGCAGGGCCTCGATCGCGCCCGTGTCGATCGCGGTGATCTCGCCCACCCGCCCGATGTCGACCAACTCCCCGTCGATCTCGGGCTGGTGCTTGGTGGCGGTGATGGTGTGCGCGTCCTCGCCGGTGAGTCCGACGGCGAGCGGTCCGTGCTCGTTGAGCAGGTTGACCAGCTCGCGCTGGACCTGCCCGGCGAGCACCATCCGTACGACGTCCATGGCGTCCTCGGTGGTGACCCTGAGGCCCGCTTTGAACTCGCTGACGATGCCGTGCCTGTCGAGCGCGGCGCTGATCTGCGGTCCGCCGCCGTGCACGACGACCGGCTTGAGCCCGGCGTGGTGCAGGAAGACGACGTCCTGGGCGAAGGCGGCCTTCAGCTCCTCGTCGACCATGGCGTTGCCGCCGAACTTGATGACGACGGTCTTGCCGTTGTGGCGGACCAGCCAGGGCAGCGCCTCGATGAGGATCTGGGCCTTGGGAAGGGCGGTGTGCTTCCGCGTCGGATTGCTCATGAGCTGTAGGCGCTGTTCTCGTGGACGTAGTCGGCGGTGAGGTCGTTGGTCCAGATCGTGGCGGTCTCGGAGCCGGCGGCGAGGTCGGCGACGATGTGCACCTCGCGGTAGCGCATGTCGACCTTCTCGCGGTCCTCGCCGACGCCGCCGTTCTTGCACACCCAGACGCCGTTGATGGCGACGTTGAGCCGGTCGGGCTCGAACGCGGCCCTGGTGGTGCCGATGGCGGACAGCACCCGGCCCCAGTTGGGGTCCTCGCCGTGGATGGCGCACTTGAGGAGGTTGTTGCGGGCGATGGAGCGGCCCACCTCGACGGCGTCGTCCTCGGTCGCGGCGTTGATCACCTCGACCTTGATGTCCTTGCTGGCCCCCTCTGCGTCCCGGATGAGCTGCTGCCCGAGGTCGTCGCAGACGGCACGCACGGCCTCGGCGAACTCGGCGTACTCCGGGGTGACTTCGGCGGCGCCGGAGGCGAGGAGCAGCACGGTGTCGTTGGTGGACATGCAGCCGTCGGAGTCGACACGGTCGAAGGTGACCTTGGTGGCCGCGCGCAGGGCCCGGTCCAGGGTGTCGTTGTCGACGGCGGCGTCGGTGGTGAGGACGACCAGCATGGTGGCGAGGCCGGGGGCGAGCATGCCGGCTCCCTTGGCCATGCCGCCGACGGTCCAGCCGTCCTTGGTGACGACGGACGTCTTGTGGACGGTGTCGGTGGTCTTGATGGCGATGGCGGCCTTCTCACCGCCGTGCTCGGAGAGCTGGGCGGCGGCGGTCTCGACGCCGGGCAGCAGCTTGTCCATGGGGAGCAGCACGCCGATCAGTCCGGTGGAGCAGACGGCGACCTCGATGGCGCCGCGCCCGAGCGCCTCGGCGACCTTCTCGGCGGTGGCGTGGGTGTCCTGGAAGCCCTTGGGTCCGGTACAGGCGTTGGCGCCGCCGGAGTTGAGGACGACCGCGGAGACCTGGCCGCTCTTGAGGACCTGCTCGGACCACAGCACCGGCGCGGCCTTGACGCGGTTGGAGGTGAAGACGCCCGCGGCGGCGCGGCGCGGCCCGTTGTTGACCACGAGGGCCAGGTCAGGGTTGCCGTTCTCCTTGATCCCGGCGGCGATGCCCGCCGCCGTGAATCCCTTGGCTGCCGTCACGCTCACGGCGCAACTCCGATCGTGGTCAGCCCGGCGCTCTCGTCGAGCCCCAGGGCGAGGTTCATGCTCTGGACGGCACCGCCCGCGGTGCCCTTGGTCAGGTTGTCGATGGCGCTGATCGCGATGACCCGCCCGGCGGCGTCGTCGTAGGCGACCTGCACCTGCACGGCGTTGGAGCCGTACACGGAGGCCGTGGCCGGCCACTGGCCCTCGGGGAGCAGGTGGACGAAGGGCTCGTCGGCGTACGCCTTCTCGTAGGCGGCGCGTACGGCGTCGGCGGTGACGCCGGGCCTCGCCTTGGCGGAGCAGGTGGCGAGGATGCCGCGGGGCATCGGGGCGAGGGTCGGGGTGAAGGAGACGCTGACCGTCTCCCCGGCGACCGCGCTGAGGTTCTGGCTCATCTCGGGGGTGTGCCGGTGGCCGCCGCCGACGCCGTACGGCGTCATGGAGCCCATGACCTCGCTGCCCAGCAGGTGCGGCTTGGGCGCCTTGCCCGCGCCGGAGGTGCCGGACGCGGCGACGATCACCGCCTCGGCCTCGGCGAGCCCGGCGGCGTAGGCCGGGAAGAGGGCGAGGGAGACGGCCGTCGGGTAGCAACCGGGCACCGCGACGCGCTTGGACCCCTCCAGCGCGGCGCGGGCACCCGGCAGTTCGGGCAGGCCGTACGGCCAGGTTCCGGCGTGCGGGGAGCCGTAGAACTTCTCCCAGTCGGCCGGGTCCTTCAGCCGGAAGTCGGCGCCCATGTCGATGACGAGGACGTCCGGTCCGAGCTGTTCGGCGACGGCGGCGGACTGGCCGTGCGGCAGCGCGAGGAAGACGACGTCGTGCCCGGCGAGCGCCTGCGGGGTGGTCGGCTCCAGTACCCGGTCGGCCAGCGGCAGCAGGTGCGGCTGGAGCGCGCCGAGGTGCTGACCCGCGTTGGAGTTGCCGGTCAGGGTGCCGATCTCGACCTGCGGATGCGCCAGCAGCAGCCGCAGCAGCTCACCGCCCGCGTATCCGCTCGCTCCGGCCACCGCCGCACGTACCGTCATGGAAAAGCCTCCTCCTTGATGGCATGACTATACGTATCGATGCACGTTTATGCAATCAAGGTTTCGGGACAGTTACGCAGTACGAACCCGTGCCGGTGATTCCGTCGGCGGTGCCGGGGAGGACGCAGTAGCCGTCCGGGTGGGCGCTGAACGGGTCGGTGCCGACGATCAGCTCGGCGCGGCCGTCGGCGTCGGTGTCCAGGAGCGCCACGTACCACGCGTTGAAGGTCGTGCCGTCGAGGGGCACACCGGGGAGGGCGTGATGGACGGCCTGGGCTCCCGGGGCGGTCAGCTTCCCGGAGCCGTCGCCGCGCAGTACGACGACCCGGCCGGCGCGGTCCTGTTCGCCCACCTTCGCGTAGACGTCGCCCACCGCGACATCGAGGTTGCCGTCGCCGTCGATGTCCCCGACCGCGACGGACTCGGCGAAGCCGACGGAGGTCTTCGGGTCGGGCACCACGGGGTCCTGCTGCCGGACGGTCTCGACGCGCTCCGGATCGGGCCCGTTCTCGCCGCCGCGCACCACCTTGACCGAGCCGCTCCCGGCCGGGTCCGCGGAGACGATGTCGTCGTAGCCGTCCCGGTCCAGGTCCCCCGTCTCGATCGCGTGCCCGATGCCCGGGCGGCCCTCGCTCTTCCCCTTCATCACGGTCACCGGCGCCTTCAGCCCCTTCTCGCCGCCCCGTAGGAACAGCAGGAGGGCGTCTCCCGGTTCGCCGTCCTCGTCCACGGAGGCCACCGCGAGCAGGTCGGTGCGTCCGTCGCCGTCGACGTCCCCGGCCGCGAGGTCGCGGGTCCGCCAGACTTCCTCCTCGGTCCGGTCCGGGGCGTGCTCGCCCGTGTCCAGGGTGATCCGCTCGGTACGGGCCGGACCTCCGGATCGGCTGACCGGGCCGTAGGCGACCAGTCCGGCCGCCGCGACGTCCAAGTGGCCGTCGCCGTCGAAGTCACCGAGGACGGGGTACGCGACCGAGCCGTCCCCAGTCCCCTCGGCGAGGAGGGTGCCGCCCGACAGCCCCTTGGGCCCGCCCCACAGCACGGTCAGCCGGCCGGCGTCCGGGGCGTCCCCGACGTCCTCACCGACCGCGTCCACCACCAGGTCCGTGTAGCCGTCGTCGTCCACGTCACCCCATGCGGGGGCGCCCCCGAAGAAGTTGAAGGCGTCGGCGCGGCCGGGGACCTTCGCCGAGTTCTGGGTGACGAGCTGCGTCCTCGGGGTGCGGCCGGGACCGGGCCCGTAGGCCACGGCGATGTATCCGGCCTGGTTGAGCCCGTCGACCTTGCCGTCCCGGTTGGGCATCACCAGGTCGCCGCGCCCGTCACCGTCGAAGTCGGGGGCCCGGCCCGCGACCGCGACCGCGGCGGTGTCCTCCTCCAGGAGCCGGGGCACCCCCAGGAGCCCTCCGACCGCCACGGCCACCACGGCCGCCGCCACCGCCGCCCACCTCTTCGGGCCCATCGGCCACCCCTCCTGCGCACAAAGGTCACGGACACGGCGGGCGTCCGCGACAGACACCCGCCGTTCCCGATGTGACCATCGGGGGCCGAGGATGGTTGTCCCGGGCCCGGTGGGAGGGCCTACCTCTGCTTGATCCTCAGGAACGTCACCGAGTTCGCCGGGAAGGTGTACGTGAACTTCGCCGAGACCCCCGAGACGGTGGACGTCACTGGCGTGACCGGCGTGTTCGTCTCGCTGTTCACCGAGTCCGGCTCGCCCGCGATCGTGGTGACCCGGGCCCGGGAGGAGACCTTCGCGCCGCCCAGGTCGACGGCGGTGCGGGCGTCGGCGGACTGGGCGTTGACGACCTTGACGATGAGGTCGCCGGTGGCCCTGTCCTCGGTGACGACCTGCCGGAACGGCTCGGCGGGCCTGTCGTCGGTGAAGCTGCCCCACTCCTCGCCGTCGAGGTAGAGGGTGACCTGGCGGCCGCGCACCTTGATGTCGATGTCGTAGGCGCGGCCCGTCTCGATCGAACCGGCCTTGGAGATCAGCGTCGACTTGCCGCCGTCGACGGCCTGCTCGACGGCGGACTGGGTGTTGTTCCAGCCGCCCAGGTTCCACCAGTAGTAATTGCCGGTGTCCTTGACGCCGAAGGCGACCAGGAAGCCCTCCTTGCCGGACTTCTTGGCGGCCTTCACGTGCAGGTCGTAGTCGCGCCAGCCGGCGTCGCCCGCGCTGACCATGGTGTTCTCGGCGGCCTCGTCGCTCTGCACGTACGCGCCGTCCTGGACGCTCCAGCGCCCGCCGCCGGTGTGCGTCCACTGTGCCGCGTCACCGGAGAAGTCGTCGCTGAGCAGTTCGGTGCCGTCGGCGGCGGTGACCCGCACGTCGTCGTAGGCCGCGCTGGTCGCCCAGGTCGACAGGCCGACGGCGCCGGTGATGGGACCGCTGACGTCGGGGGTGCCGGTGGCGGTGGACGGGACCACCCGGTCGCCGACGTTGTTCATGAACAGCTTCTGGACCTCGTAGTTGGCGGAGTTCCAGGAGGCGTGGTTGTTGAACCAGATCAGGTCCGGCCGCCACTGCACATAGTCCTCGTTGGCGAGCAGCGGGGCGTACGAGGCGAGCTTGACGACGTCCGCGTTGCGCTCCAGGCCGGTCATGAACGCGGCTTCGGCGAGCGCGTTCTTGAGGGCGTTGCCCTGGGAGGCGTACTCGCCGAGGAAGACCTTGGGGCCGCCCCGGTCGTAGCTGTCGTAGCGGTCGTTGTTCTGCAGGAACCACTGCGGGCTGTTGTAGTAGTGCTCGTCGACCATGTCGACCTCGGCCTCGCGGTTGAGCTGCCAGGCGGTGTCGAAGGTCGAACCGGAGTCGTCCGGGCCCGAGTTGGAGACGACGGTGATGTCCGGGTACGCGGCCTCGATGGCCGCGCGGAACTTCTGGAAGCGGGCGAAGAACTCGCGCGGCAGGTTCTCCTCGTTGCCGACCGCGAGATGGGTCAGGTGGAAGGGCTTGGGATGGCCCATCTCGGCGCGCTTCCTGCCCCAGGTGCTGGTGACGGGGCCGTTGGCGAACTCGATGAGGTCGAGGGTGTCCTGGATGTGCCGCTTCAGCAGGGCCTCGTCGTCGGTGGCCCGGTTCTGGCCGCAGCCGGTGACCAGGGCGGGCACGACGGGCAGCGGCATGGCGCCGATGTCCTCGGCGAAGCGGAAGTACTCGTAGTAGCCGAGTCCGTAACTCTGGTTGTAGCCCCAGAAGTTGGCGTTGGTGGCGCGCTCCTCGACCGGGCCGATGGTGTCCTTCCACTGGTAGGAGCGCTTGCGCTGCCAGTTCGAGGACTCGCTGTAGTCCTCCATGGAGCCGGTGTTGACCAGGCAGCCGCCGGGGAAGCGGACGAAGGCGGGGTTCAGTGCCTCGATCTTCTCGGCGAGGTCCTTGCGCAGGCCGTTGCCCTGCCGTTTGTAGGTGTCGCGCGGGAACAGCGAGACCATGTCCAGCGCGGCGGCCCCGGTGGTGGCGACGGTGAGCCGGCCGTGGGAGCTGGTGCGGGTGGCGGTGAAGGTGGCGGTGTACTTCTTCCAGCCGCCAAAGACGCCGACCTGGCGGGCCGTGGCGAGAGTGCCGGCCGCGTCCTTCAGACCGACGGTGAGCGTGCTGCCCGACTCGGCGCGGGCCCACACCGAGAAGTCGTACCGCTTGCCCTTCTCCACGCGCAGACCGGTGTTGTACCCGGCGTTGGTGACGGCCGAACCGGCGCTCAGGGCGAGGTAGTTGCGGTTGCGCTCGTTCATGCGCCCGGAGTCGTTCTTGACCTCGGCGGAACCGGAGACGGTCCAGGAGGTGAGCGGCGTGTACGAGGCGTTGTCGGCGGTGGAGTACTCGAAGGACCGGTTCTGCACCAGCTCGGCGTAGAGCCCGCCGTCGGCGGCCCGGTTGATGTCCTCGAAGAAGACGCCGTACATCGTGTCGTCGATGGTCGCGCCCCGCCTCGTCGGGTCGACGGTGATCTCGTAGTCGATGACGTCCTCGGCGTGGGCGGGAGCGGGGACGAGACCGGCCGCCAGCACGAGGGCGGTGACTGTCAGGCCGTATCTCCAGCGGGTGCGTGACATGGATACTCCGCGGCTCGATTGTTCGAAATATCAGACACTGATCAGTACTTCGAACGGCAAGATAGGGAGGAGGATCAAGAGCGTCAACGGGTCGCGTCGCACCGAAAGTGTCGGACGTCCGTGGCGGGGAGGCAGGGATGGGCGAGTTCTGGCCAGTCGCGGATGTCCTGGCGTATCTGGCGGGGAGCTGGCGCACCGAGCGCTCCGTGCGGGATCTCGCGAGCGAGGAGTCGGGGCACTTCTCCGGTACGACGGTTTTCGGCCCTCTCGACGGGGGCGGGCTGCTGTCCCGGGAATCCGGCACCTTCACCTGGCAGGGGGTGCCCCGGCCGGCCGAGCGGACGCTCCAGTACCGGGCGGGAAACGCGCCGGGCACGGCCGACGTCCGCTTCGCCGACGGCCGCCCTTTCCACGGCCTCGATCTGACCTCGGGCCGCCACACGGCCGATCATCCGTGCGCGGCGGACCTGTACCGCGGGGAGTTCACCGTCCTCGGCGAGGACCGCTGGCGGACGGTGTGGCGGGTGCGCGGGCCCGCGAAGGACCTGGTCCTCACCACCGACTACACACGGGAGCCCGCACCCGCGCTACGCCCGTGAGGTCAGGGCCGACGCCGCGTCGAAGCGGAGGTTCCAGCGGCCGCCCAGGCCGGTGACCGTCGTCGTGGACAGCGGGCGGACGTCGATGCTCCAGTAGGTCGAGGGCGGCGCCTTCAGGGCGTACACCAGGGCGGCGCGGATGACCGACGGCTCGGCCACGGCGACCACGCGGCAGCCGTCCTCCAGCGGGCGCGTTTCGAGCCAGTTGCCGACCCTGCCGATGAACGACAGCAGGGACTCGCCGCCGTGCGGAGTGGCGCGCGGGTCCGCGAGCCAGGCGTCCACCGCCGCCGGTTCGCAGGCCATCGCCTCGCCGAGGGTCAGCCCGCGCCAGCGGCCCATGTCGCAGTCGCGCAGCGCCGGTTGCACCAGTGGGGCGAAGCCCAGGGCGTCACCGGTGGCGCGGCTGCGCGGGGTGGGCGAGCAGTAGCGAAGGTCAGCGGCGGCCAGTGACATCAGGTCCCAGGCGGAGCGCTGCACCTCGTCCCAGCCGGCCTGGTCCAGCGGCCGGTCGTCCTGGAAGCGCTCGGCCAGCAGCGAGCTGCTGCGCGCGGCGGCGACGAACGTGACCCGAAGTGCCATGCGGCGATGGTCGGCCCGCGAAGTCCGCTGGTCAATAGGCGTTACCGGGGAGTTACCCAGGGTACCGGAATGCTTACTTCCAGGTCAGGATCAGACGGACGAACCATCAGAAACCGCCTCTCAAGCGGCGTCTGCCTCAACCGGCTCCCGCCTCCGCCCAGGCCGCCCTCAGCCGCCGCACCCCCTCGGCGATCTCCGCCGTCCCCGCCACCGCCGCGAAACTGAGCCGCACATGGGCCGCCGGCGGCTCGGCGCTGAAGTACGGCCGGCCCGGGGTGACCGCCACGCCCGCGCGCAGGGCGGCCGCCGTCAGCGCGGCCCCGTCGGTGCCGTCCGGCAGGCGCAGCCAGAGGTGGTAGCCGCCGGAGGGGATGTGCGGCAGGGCCACTCCGGGCAGTTCGCCCAGCAGCGCGCCCGTCATCGCCTCCCGGCGCAGCCGCAGCTCCGCGGAGACCGCCCGCAGATGGCGGGGCCAGGCGGGCGAGCCGACCAGTTCCAGCGCGGCCTCCTGGAGCGGGCGGGGCACGAAGAAGGTGTCGACGACCTGGATGGCCCGCAGCCGCTCCAGCACCGGCCCGCGGGCGGCCAGCGCGCCGACCCGGAAGCTGGGCGAGGTCGCCTTGGTCAGGGAGGCGACGTGCACCACGACCCCGTCCGGGTCGTCAGCGGCCAGCGGACGCGGCAGGGGCCCCGAGTCCTCGTGCACCAGCCGCCGTACGAAGTCGTCCTCGATCACGAAGGCACCGGCCTCGCGGGCGATGCGCAGCACCTCCGCGCGGCGCTCGGGGGCGAGGACCGCGCCCGTGGGGTTCTGGAAGAGCGGCTGGCAGACGAAGACCCGGGCTCCGGTGGCCCGGAAGGCGTCGGCGAGCAGGGTGGGGCGCACGCCGTCCCGGTCCACCGGGACCGGCACCGGGCGCAGGCCCGCCGCGCGGGCGATGGCCAGCATGCCGGGGTAGGTCGGCGACTCCACCAGGACCGGGGCTCCGGGTGGCGCCAGCGCGCGCAGGGCGGTGGTGAGGGCGGCCTGGCCGCCGGAGGTGATCAGCACCTCGGCGGCGCCGACGGCGCCGCCGACGCCGCGCGCGAACCACTCGCGCAGCTCCGGCAGCCCTTCCATGGGCGGTCTGCCCCAGGCGCCGGGCCGCCGCCCGGCCCGGGAGAGCGCCGCCGCCATGGCCCGCTCGGGCTGGAGGGAGGGGTGCAGATAGCCGCCGTTGAACTCGATCACGCCGGGCGGCGGGGCGGCCAGCGAGACCAGCACTCCGGAGGCGTCCACCGAGCGGGGTACGGAATCGGCGGCACCGGACGCGCTGAGCGCGACCTCCTGCCAGGAGGTGTCCCCGGCGGGTTCCGCCTCGGCGCGCGGGCGGGCGCGGAAGGCCCCGGCGCCGGGCCGGGTCACCACCAGTCCCTCGGCGGCGAGTTGGGCGAGGGCACGGGAGACGGTCACCGGGCTCACCCGGTACCGCTCGACCAGGGCCCGGCTCGACGGGAGCTTTCCACCATAGGAGTAGCGGTCGAGTTCCCGTCGCAGCCTTTCCGCCAGTTCAGCGACGCTGCTACGCTCTTGCATGAGAGCACAGAGTAGCGCTACCGCACCGAGCACGATAGCGGTCGACACCCTCACAGGTGCCCCCACAGGTGCCCCCGCGGACGCCTCCCCCGGCACCCCCGGCCGCACCCCCGCGGCCCCCGCCGCCGGGACCCTTCTCGCCGCGCTCGGCGTGACCGCGTTCTCCCTCACCTTCCCCGCCACCGCCTGGGGCCTGGAGGGGTTCGGGCCCTGGTCACTGGTGGCCGTGCGCAGCGTCCTCGCCACCCTGATCGCCGGCGGCTGTCTGCTGGTGCTGCGGGTGCCGCTGCCGGACCGGCGCCACTGGGCGGGGCTCGCGGTCGTGGCGGCCGGGGTCGTGATCGGCTTCCCCCTGCTGACCACGCTGGCTCTGCGGACCTCCACCACCGCGCACGCGGCCGTCGTGGTCGGCCTGCTCCCGCTGACCACCGCCGCCCTCGCCGCCCTGCGCACCGGCTCCCGCCCCTCGCGCACCTTCTGGACGGCTGCCCTGGCCGGTGCCGCCGCGGTGGTCGCCTTCACCGTGCAGCAGAGCGGCGGCGCCCTCACCGCCGCCGATCTGTACCTCTTCGGCGCGCTGCTGATCTGCGCCGCCGGCTACACCGAGGGCGGACGGCTGGCCCGGGTCATGCCGGGCTGGCAGGTGGCCGGCTGGGCGCTGGTGCTGTGTCTGCCCCTCACCCTGCCCGCCGCGGTGCTGGCGCTGTCGTACGAGCCCGTCCAGCTCACCGCGCACAGCGTCACCGGGCTGCTGTGGGTGGCGGCCGGTTCGCAGTTCCTCGGACTGGTGGTCTGGTACCGGGGCATGGCGGCCATCGGGGTGCCGAAGGCCAGCCAGTTGCAGTTGGCCCAGCCCCTGCTCACACTGGTGTGGTCGGTGCTGCTGCTGGGCGAGACGCTGACGGTGGCCGCACCGCTGACGGCAGCGGCGGTGCTCGTCTGCATCGCCGTCACCCAGCGGGCCCGAGGCTGACCGGGCCGGGCCCGTACGACCCACTTCCCACCGCCGCGCCGGGCCGTAAACTCAAGGCCACGGACCGCTGCTTCCGCTCTTCGCTGAGGAGGCCCCAGATGCGTGCAACCGTGGGCGACCAGCTTGTCCAGCACGGCAGGGTGGTCGGACAGCACGACAAGGTCGGCGAGATCGTCGAAGTTCTCGGTCAGGAGGGCAATCCCCCGTACCGCGTCCGTTTCGAGGACGGGCACGAGGGTCTGTGCTCCCCCGGCCCGGACACCGAGATCCGGCACCAGGAAACCCGCCCGATGTAGGTCAGCGCGGGGGCTCGGCCGGCTGCTGGTAGTGGTCGGCGACCACCCGCGCCATGGCCCCGATCCGGTCCTGCGCCACCTCCCGGGCGGCGAAGAAGACATGGCCGCGTGCCTCCGGGTGTTTCTTGGCGAGCGCGAGATGCCGTGACAGCTCGTCGGGCCGCTGCCAGGCCGCGGCCTGCGCCGGGTCGCCCGCCCGGTACAGCGCCTCACCGAGATACAGCTTCGTCCGGGTGCCCCGGACCGTCCGCGCCCACCAGGGCAACAGGACGGCGTAGTCGGCGGCGGCGTTGCCGACGTGCCAGTACAGCTGCGGGCAGATGTAGTCCAGCCAGTTCTCACGGACCCATTTGCGGGTGTCCGCGTAGAGGTCGTCGTACGCCTGGAGCGCCCGGGTGTCGGAGCCGAGCGGGTCGGTGCCCGCGTTGCGCCACACCCCGAAGGGGCTGATCCCGAACCGGGTGCCCGGCCGGACCTGCTTGATCCGGGCCGACATCTCGGCGACCAGCAGATCGACGTTGCCGCGCCGCCAGGCGGCCCGGGTGGGGAAGCCGCCGCCGTAGCGGTCGTAGGCGTCCTGGTCGTCGAAGGTCTGGCCCGCCACCGGATACGGGTAGAAGTAGTCGTCGAAGTGGACGGCGTCGACGGCGTAGCGGCGCACCGCGTCCAGCATGGCGTCCTGCACGAAGGCGCGGACCTCGGGCAGCCCGGGGTTGTAGTAGAGCTTGCCTCCGTAGGTGACCACCCAGTCGGGGTGGCGCCGGGCGGGGTGGGTGGCCGCCAGCCGGGTGGGGTCGGTGTGGTTGGCGATGCGGTACGGGTTGAACCAGGCGTGCAGCTCCAGGCCGCGCGCGTGCGCCTCCGCCACCGCCGTGCCCAGCGGGTCCCAGCCGGGCGCCGTGCCCTGGGTCCCGGTGAGCACGGCCGACCAGGGTTCGTACGGGGAGGGCCACAGGGCGTCGGCGGTGGGCCGCACCTGGAGGATCACCGTGTTCAGCCGGCGCCGCACCGCCGTGTCGAGGTGGGCGATCAGCTCGGCGCGCTGGGCCGCCGCGCTCAGGCCGGCCCGGGACGGCCAGTCCCGGTTGGCGACGGTCGCCACCCACATGCCCCGCATCTCGCCGCCGTGCATCCGCCGGTGCCTCTCCGGCGCCGCGGACGCTGCCGGCCCTGTCGCCAGCGTCGCCAACGCGGCCAGGGCGAAGGTCCGGCGTGTGATTCGGCCCATTGCTCGGCACCCCCAACTGCACTGCGGGTCCGCACCGTCACGGACCGTCCTCGCGCCTGAAGGATGCCCGACCCCGGTGATCGATCATCGATACTTGGGAGTAACGTGCACGATCGGAGCAGGCACCGGGACCCGGACGACCTGCCACAGCCGTAAGACAGCGAAAGGGACGATGTGACGTACACCCCTGCGGGAGACATCGCGCGCGTCGGAGTGGTGGGCTGCGGCCAGATGGGAGCGGGCATCGCCGAGGTGTGCGCCCGCTCCGGTCTGGATGTGAAGGTCGCCGAGACCACCGGCGAGGCCCTGGAGATCGGCCGTACCCGGCTGTTCAACTCCCTGGCCAAGGCTGCCGAACGCGGCAAGATCACCGAGGAGGAGCTGACGGCGACGCAGGAGCGCCTGAGCTTCACCACCGATCTCGGCGAGTTCGCCGACCGTGATCTGGTGATCGAGGCCGTCGTGGAGAACGAGCAGGTCAAGACCGAGATCTTCCAGGTACTCGACCAGGTCGTGACCCGGCCGGACGCCATCCTGGCCTCCAACACCTCCTCCATCCCGCTGGTGAAGCTGGCGGTCGCCACCTCCCGGCCGGACCAGGTCATCGGCGTCCACTTCTTCAATCCGGCCCCGGTGCAGAAGCTGGTCGAGCTGATCCCGGCGCTCACCACCTCCGAGGGCACCATCGCCCGCGCCCAGTCCTTCGCCGAGAAGCTGCTGGGCAAGCACGCCATCCGCGCCCAGGACCGCTCCGGGTTCGTGGTGAACGCGCTGCTGATCCCCTACCTGCTCTCCGCGATCCGGATGTTCGAGTCGGGCATCGCCAGCCGCGAGGACATCGACAACGGCATGGAGCTGGGCTGCGCCCACCCGATGGGTCCGCTGAAGCTGGCCGACCTGATCGGCCTGGACACCGTCGCCTCCGTCGCGTACTCGATGTACGAGGAGTACAAGGAGCCGCTGTACGCCGCTCCCCCGCTGCTCCAGCGCATGGTCGACGCGGGCCGGCTGGGCCGCAAGACCGGCTCGGGCTTCTACACCTACGGCTGACAGCGCTCTTCCACACCTACGGCTGATGACGCTCAGCGACCCACGCGGGCCCGGCACTTCTCCGAGTGCCGGGCCCGCGGCATTCACACACCGTGTGCGCTCCGGGCCCGCATATGCCGCTCGCACACTCTCCCCCTGCGCTCACCAGGCGAGTTCACTTCTTCTGCGCATGCAAGGGATGACATACGACTACGGAAGGGAGCGGACACGCGACCGCCGATCCCGAGCATCCCGTCGTTCATGGAGAACTCGCGGAGTTACGGCGCCGCCTCGATGTGGGCAACGCCCGCGTGGAGGGCGGGCTGGCCCTGCTCACCCACCGCACCGAGGAGACCGCGAAGGAGCTCGACGAGCTGATCACCCGGGTCCGCACACTGGAGCACTCACGGTGGCCGCTGCCCGCGGTCGCCGCCCTCTGCGCCCTGGGCGCCCTCGCGCTGGCGGTCTGGCAGGCACTCGGCCGTTGAGGGTCAGGGCAGGTCCTGCCCGAGCCTGAGATGGTGCAGCAGCAGTAACGCGGCCGCCATGTTGGCGGCCGGGACCTCCCCCCGGGCGACCATGTCGGGGACGAGTTTGAGGGGCACCCATTCCCGGCGGTCCGATTCGAAGGCGTCCACGGGGTGTCCGACGTACTCGCCGCGGTCGGCCCAGTAGATGTGGTGCCGGGCGTCGGTGAGTCCGTTGGACGGTTCCACGCTCATGAGGTGGTGCAGGGGTCCCGGCCGCCAGCCGGTCTCCTCCTCCAGTTCCCTGGCGGCGGCCACGGCGATCTCCTCCCCGTCCTCGACCACTCCCGCAGCGAGTTCCCACCCCCAGCTGTCGGTGATGAAACGGTGGCGCCACAGCAGGAGGACCTCGTTGGCCTCGTTGACCACCGTGGCGACGGCGACCGGGCGGAGCCGGATCAGGAAGTGGTCCAGGTGCCGGCCGTCGGGCAGCTCCACATCTGCCAAGTTGACGGTGAACCAGCGGTTTTCATACACAGTTTGTTCGTTCTGTTTCGTCCACTGCACGGTTCTGCCACCTTCCGTCGAGTAAGTGGCAATATCGCAGCAGGGACTAGGAGCTGTCGGTGGGCGAGCACCGGCTCACAGCGGTACGCGCAGTGCGCCGTCGATGAGTTCCGCGGCCTCGGTGGTGCCCGCGCAGCCGCTGCGCACCAGGTGTTCGCGCACCGCCCGGAGTCTGTCGCGCAGCCGCTGCGACTCCATCCCCCGGGCCTGTTCGGCCATCTGCACGGCCGTGGCCACGGCTTTGTCGGCATTGCCCTGGCGCAGTTCGATCGTGGAGAGCATGGCGAGCCGGTGCACCCGGCCCCGGTCGTGCGCCGGGTTGTCCACGGCCGCCGCCGCGTGCTCCCCCGCCGCCGCCAGTTCGCCGAGACTCAGCAGCGCCTCCGCCACCTGCACATTGACCAGTCCGGGCTGGACATAGCCCGTCTCGTCGGGTTCGTATCCGCGCCGGATGCGCTCGGCGGCCTGCTCGGCACGCCGGATGCAGGACAGCGCGCTCGTACCGTCGCCGAGGTGGGCGTACGCCTTGGCCTGCATCGCGTACAGATCGGAGGCGAGGGCGGGCGTGATGTGCTTGCCCGCGGCGCGCAGCGCGGCCTCCGCGAAGGCGACGGCCTGTCTGAACTCCCGCATGAACAGCGCCTGGTTGACCAGCAGGGCGATCACATAGGCGCCGAGCCCCCGGTCACCGCTGGCCTTGGCGAGCCGCAGCGCCTGGTGGAAGTAGCGCTGGGCCAGACCGTGCGCGTCGGAGTCGTAGGCGCAGATCCCGGCGATGGCGACCAGTCCGCCGGTGGCGCGGTGCAGTTGGCGGCCGGTGGCGTCGGTGTAGCTGCCGCGCAGCAGCGGGGCGGCCTCGGCGTTGAGGAAACCCACGATCCGGCTGCGCGTGGCGATACCGCCGGCCTTGCGGTACATCTGCTCGTAGTGCGTCCGGGCGGCCCGCAGCATCTCGATGTCGGCCGGGGTGACCCGGTGCCGGCCGCCCCGGGAGACATCCACGTCCTCCGGCGGGTTCTCCCACTCCCACACCGGCATCACGGCGGGTGTGCCGGTGACCGCGGGGGCGCCCAGGATGTGCGGGCGCTGCTGCTCGTCGGAGCGCCACAGGGCGGTGGCCCGTTCGACGAAGCCGGAGAGCGAGGTGCCGTGCGGGGACGAGGGTTCGCCGGGGACGCCGAGTCCGATGTCGTCGAGGGTGACCGGGCGGTGCAGCCGTGCCGCCAGCACCTCGCAGATCAGGTCGGGGACCTGGCCGCGCGGGCGCTGCCCCTTCAACCACCGGGCGACGGCGGTGTGTTCGTACCTGAGCGCGAGGCCGCGTGCCCGGCCCGCCTGGTTCACGTGCGCTGCCAGCCCCGCGTGCGAGATCCCGGCCTCGTCCAGGATCGCGTCGAGCAGAGTGTTGGGCTGCATGGTGGGCCCCCCGGGTCGCTCGGTGCCGTCAGAGTAGTGGGTCCGTCTTCACACGGGGTGTGAACGGAGTGCTCGAATCCGCGCTGTGCGCGCACTGTCGCAGAGAGTTTCCAACCGGTTGACTGAATTGCCTCGAAAGAGGCCGGCCGGGCCGCCGGCTCCCCCTCGTACAGTGCGGCGGCCCGCTTCCGCGCCGTCCGCCCAGCTGCCTGCCCGACACTCCGTGGCGGGGCGGACGGCTGCCCGGCGCTGCGCTGGGCTTGCGCCGGGTGACTATTCGCCGTGGCGTTCAGAGGTGCGTTGTCGGCTGCGGGTGCGTTGTGGCTGGTCGCGCAGTTCCTCGCGCCCCCAAGGGGTGTGTTCGGTCGTTCCGTAGGAACAGGAGCGCTACGTCGTCGGGGGGTGCGCCGCCTGCGTGGTGCAGGAGGGCCCTGAGGACTGTGTGCAGCATGAGCTGCGGGGTGGCTGCGTGTCTGCTCACCGCGCCCTGTAATGCCGCCTGTAGCGAAAAGAAGCGGCCGTGTTCGTCCCTGGCGTCCTCGACACCGTCCGTGTACAGGGCCAGGGTTTCGCCGGGGTGCAGGGGGCCCTGCCAGGTGGCCGAGAGGTCCGGTGGCAGGGGGAAGATCCCCAACGGGGGCAATGGATCAGCGCCGTTCAGTTGCTCGACCCTCGTCCCGCTGATCAAGTACGGCCAGGGATGGCCGCAGTTGAGGGCCCGTACGCCGCCCTGCGCGCCGATCTCCAGGAGGAGGACCGTCGCGAACTCCTCCGTCGGGAGGCGGTCTTCGCGGGGGTGGGCGCGCACGTGGCGGTCGAGGGCGCGTTCCAGGCGGCGCAGGACGCGGTCCAGGTCGGGCTCGTCGTGGGCCGCCTCCCGGAAGCTGCCGAGGAGGGCCGCCGCCGTACCGACGGCCGCGATGCCGTGGCCTCTGACGTCGCCCATCACCACCCGCACCCCGTGCTCGGTCGGGATGACCTCGTACAGGTCGCCGCCCAGGCGGGCTCCTCGGTCGGCGGAGAGCTGGGCGGCGGCGACGCCCAGTCCGTCGACGCGCGGGGGCAGCGGGCGCAGCAGCACGCTCTGCGCGGCCCCGGCGACCCGGCGCAGTTGCCGCAGCTCCCGCAGCAGGGCTCTGCGGACGTGGAGGATCAGGCCGGTTCCGGCCGCGAGGAAGACGGCACTGGTCGCCGCCCGCGCGCCGAGGGAGTCCGACGGAGCGAGAGGACAGGTGAGCTGGTAGGTGATCGCCGGCGCGCTCCAGGCGGCGGGTAGCCCCAGTGCGAGCAGCCGACGGGGAACCGCAGCCTTGATACGGATCATGCGGATCATCCGGTGGCCCCCCATTTGCAGGCCCAGTGACGCAGAATCGGACCGACCCCGAAAGGCCGGTCCGATTCTGTCGACCGCATGGCCCGGAAGGACCAGTTCGCCCGGAAACCTCACTCGATTGAGTGAGGTGACTGTGAGGCGGGTGTGGGGGGACGCGTCCCGTGTACGCGCCCCCGCACGTGGTGCTCAGCCGCGCAGCACGGCCCCGGTGCGCTCGCCCGCGAGGGCGACCGCCGCGTCCCGGGCCGCCGAGGCCTCGTCCACCGTCAGCGTGCGGTCCGCGGCGCGGAACCGCAGCGCGTACGCCAGCGACTTCTTGCCGTCCCCGAGCTGCTCGGCGTTCTCGTACACGTCGAACAGCCGGATGGCCTCCAGCAGCGGACCGGCGCCCTCGCGCAGCGCGGCCTCCACGTCGGCGTGCGGCACGAACTTGTCGACGACGAGGGCGACGTCCTGCGTGGCGACCGGGAAGGTGGAGATGCTCGGCGCCTGCGGCACACCGTCGCCGGCCTGCTCCAGCACATCCAGGTCCAGCTCCATCGCACAGGTGCGCGCGGGCAGACCCAGCGCCTTGAGCACGCGCGGGTGCAGTTCACCGGCGTGGCCGACGACCCGCTCGGCGCCGTCGACGACGACCAGCAGCTCGGCGCACCGGCCCGGGTGCCACGGCCCGTACTGCCCGGAGCGCACGATCAGTTCGGCGCCCGCCTCGGCGGCGACGGTCCGCGCGGCCTGCACCGCGTCGGCCCAGCCCGCCGGACGGCCCTGGCCCCACCAGCCGCTCTGCTCGCGGGCGCCCGCGAGGACGACGGCCACGTGACGCGGCTGCTCGGGCAGCACCGCGTCGAGCGCGGCGAGCTCCTCGTCGGTGGGACGCCGGTCCACGGGCAGGTGGGGGGCGATCCCCTGCTCCTCACGCGGGAGGAACACCAGGCCCGTCTCGAACAGGGCCAGGTCGTGCGAGCCCCGTCCGTCGTTGCGGCGCAGGGCGCCGAGCAGGCCCGGCAGCAGCGAGGTGCGGAGCGCGGGCTCCTCGTCGCTCAGCGGGTTGGTGAGCTTCACGACCCGGCGGGCCGGGTCCTCGGCGTCCAGGCCGAGCTGGTCGAAGACCTGCTCGGAGACGAACGGGTAGTTCGGCGCCTCGACGTACCCGGCACCGGCCAGCGCGCGGCCGACCCGGCGGTGCAGCCGCTGGCGGTGCGTCAGACCGCGGCCGGAGGGCGGCTTGGGCAGCGTGGAGGGCAGGTTCTCGTAGCCCTCCAGCCGGATGACCTCCTCGGCGAGGTCGTTCGGCTCCAGCAGGTCGGGCCGCCAGGACGGGACGGTGACGATCAGCTCGTCCTGCCCGTACACGTCGCAGCCGACCTCCTGGAGGCGGCGTACGACGGTCTCCCGGCCGTAGACCACGCCCGCGACCTTGTCCGGGTGGTCCGCGGGCACCGTGATGGTGTGCGGCGCGGACGGGGCGCTGACCTCGGTGACCCCGGCCTCGGCGGTGCCGCCCGCGAGCAGCACCAGCAGGTCGACGGTGCGCTGGGCCGCGGCGGCGGCCGCCGCCGGGTCGACGCCGCGCTCGAAGCGGCGGGACGCCTCGGAGGACAGCTTGTGACGGCGGGCGGTGCGCGCGATGGCGACCTGGTCGAAGTGGGCGGCCTCGATCACGACGTCGGTGGTGGCGTTCTCCAGGTCGTCGTGGTCGGCGATCTCGGTGTTGGCGCCGCCCATGACGCCCGCGAGGCCGATGGGGCCGCGGTCGTCGGTGATGACCAGGTCCTCGGCGTGCAGCGTCCGCTCGGCACCGTCGAGGGTGACGATCTTCTCGCCCTCCTCGGCGCGGCGCACGCCGATGGTGCCCTGGACCAGCTTGCGGTCGTAGGCGTGCAGCGGCTGGCCGAGCTCCATCATCACGTAGTTGGTGACGTCGACGGCGAGCGAGATCGGGCGCATGCCGACCTTCTGCAGCCGGCGCTGGAGCCAGATCGGGGAGCGTGCCTCGGGGCTCAGACCGGTGACGGTGCGGGCGGTGAAGCGGTCGCAGCCCTGCGGGTCGGAGACCTTCACCGGGTAGCCGAACTCGTTGGGCGCGGGCACGTCGAGCAGGGCCGGGTCGCGCAGCGGCAGACCGTAGGCGATGGCGGTCTCGCGGGCGACGCCGCGGATGGACAGGCAGTCGCCGCGGTTGGCGGTGACGGCGATGTCCAGGACCTCGTCGACCAGTTCGAGCAGCTCGATGGCGTCCTTGCCGACCTCGGTCTCCGGGGGCAGCACGATGATGCCCTTGGAGCCGTCGTCGCCCATGCCCAGCTCGTCGCTGGAGCAGATCATGCCGTGGGACGTCTTGCCGTAGGTCTTGCGGGCGGAGATGGAGAAGCCGCCGGGCAGGGTGGCGCCGGGCAGGACCACGACGACCTTGTCGCCGACGGCGAAGTTCCGGGCGCCGCAGACGATCTCCTGGGGCTCGCCGGTGCCGTTGGCCTGGCCGACGTCGACGGTGCAGAAGCGGATCGGCTTCTTGAAGCCCTCCAGCTCCTCGATGGTCAGCACCTGGCCGACGACCAGCGGGCCCTTGAGGTCGGCGCCGAGCTGCTCGACGGTCTCGACCTCAAGTCCGGCCGAAATCAGCTTGGCCTGCACGTCGCGGCCGGTCTCGGTGGCCGGCAGGTCGACGTACTCCCGCAGCCAAGAAAGCGGGACCCGCATCAGATCTCCATCCCGAACGGCCGGGTGAACCGGACGTCACCCTCGACCATGTCTCGCATGTCCTCGACGTTGTGGCGGAACATCAGCATCCGCTCGATGCCGAACCCGAAGGCGAATCCGCTGTACTTCTCCGGGTCGACGCCGCAGGCGGTGAGCACCCGCGGGTTGACCATGCCGCAGCCGCCCAGCTCGATCCAGCCCTCGCTGGAGCAGGTGCGGCAGGGACGGTCGGGGTTGCCGACGGACTCGCCGCGGCAGACGTAGCACACCATGTCCATCTCGGCGGACGGCTCGGTGAAGGGGAAGAAGTTCGGCCGCAGCCGGGTCTTCATGTCCTCGCCGAACAGGGACTGGACCATGTGGTCCAGGGTGCCCTTGAGGTCCGCCATGGTCAGGCCCTCGTCCACGGCGAGCAGCTCGACCTGGTGGAACACCGGGGTGTGCGTGGCGTCCAGCTCGTCGGTGCGGTAGACCCGCCCCGGGCAGATCACGTAGACCGGCAGCTCACGGTCGAGCAGGGAGCGGATCTGCACCGGCGAGGTGTGGGTGCGCAGCACGACACCGGACTCGGTGCCGCCCTTGGGTCCCTCGACGAAGAAGGTGTCGGCCTCGCCGCGGGCCGGGTGGTCCGGGCCGATGTTCAGGGCGTCGAAGTTGAACCACTCGGCCTCGACCTGCGGGCCCTCGGCGACCTCGTAGCCCATGGCCACGAAGACGTCCTCGATGCGCTCCGAGAGCGTGGTGAGCGGGTGGCGGGCGCCGGCCGGGACGCGGTCGAAGGGCAGCGTGACGTCCACGGCCTCCTCGACCAGCACGCGGGCGTCGCGCTCGGCCTCCAGCTCGGCCTGGCGGGCGGCGAGGGCCTTGTTGACGGCGCCGCGGGCCTGGCCGACGCGCTTGCCCGCGTCCGCCTTGGCGTGCGGGGGCAGGGCGCCGATCTCGCGGTTGGCGAGGGCCAGCGGAGAGGTACCGCCGGTGTGGGCGACCTTGGCCTCCTGGAGCGCGTCGAGGGAGTCCGCGGCGGCGAAGGCGGCGAGCGCCTCGTCCCGCATGCGCTCGATCTCTTCCGGTTTCAACGCCTCGACCTCGACAGGGTCGTACGACTTATTGGGTGCCGACATCTCTTCCCGTGCTTCCGATTGGCTGGCGGATGGTCCCCGTGACCGGCGGTAGGGCCGTGTGCAGGACACAAAGGTGCCAAAGGCCGAGTCTAACGGGGTGAGGGGTGACGAATGCGCCCGCGGCCGTCAGGCCCTCCCGTCTCCCACCACCGCCCTATACGACCCTACGGGGCAGTTCGAATTCAAACGCCGGAGCGGCCACGGGCAAGGTAAATCGGAACTCGGCGCCACCGCCGGTGGCGCGGCCGACCGTGATGGTGCCCCCGTGGGCCTCGACGATGCCCTTGACGATGTAGAGCCCGAGGCCGGTGCCGCCGCGCTTGCTGCCCCGCCAGAAGCGGGTGAAGACGCGGTTCATGGACTCCTCCGGGATGCCGGACCCCTCGTCGCTCACCGTGACCGACGTACCGGCGTCCTCGCCCTCGCGGGGGGACGCCGTGGGCGTGACGTCAATCGTGACGGTTCCCTCGCCGTGCCGCACGGCATTTTCCAGCAGATTGCTGAGCACCTGGTCGATCTTGTCGGGGTCGGCCCACAGCGCGGGCAGCGGCTGCTGGATGCGCAGCAGGAACCGGTCGGCGGGCTGTCCCGCGGCCACGTACGCCTGGATGTGCCGGGAGACGGCGGCGCCTATGTCGACCGGCTGCCGCCTGACCTCCAGCCGCCCGGAGTCGATGCGGGAGATGTCCAGCAGCTCGGCGATGAGCCGGGTGACCCGGTCGGCGTCGGCGTCGACGGTCTCCAGCATCAGCCGCTTCTGGTCGTCGGTGAACCTCTCCCACTTGGCGAGCAGGGTCGCGGTGAACCCCTTGACGGAGGTCAGCGGCGAGCGCAGCTCGTGGGCGACGGTGGCGATCAGCTCGGCGTGGCTGCGCTCGGTGCGGCGGCGGGCCTCGGTGTCCCGGAGGGTGACGACGACCCGGCGCACCGGGCCGGTGGGCTCGGCGCGCACGTACCGCACGGTGACCAGGACCTCACGGCCGCCGGGCAGCAGCAGGTTCCGCTCGGGCTGGCGCACCCGGATGGCGAGCCCGCCGTACGGGTCGGTCAACTGCCACCAGCGGCGGCCCTCCAGATCCTCTAACGGCAGGGCCTTCTCCAGCCGTTGCCCGAGTGCTTCCTCGGCGGTGACGGCGGTGATCCGCTCGGCGGCGGAGTTGAAGCAGATGACGTGGCCGTGCTCGTCGGCGACGACGAGTCCGTCGGGCAGGTCGTCGGGGTCGATGCCGAGTTCGGCGAGGTCACCGGACCGGGGCGCGGGCGGGCGACGCACGTCCCGTGCTCCCGGTGCGCTGCTCGTTCCGACACTCATCCCCGTACCCCACCTCTCAGACGACTGAGGGGCCCCGAACTGGTCACCCTACTAGTTCGCGGTGACGCTGCGGCACCCTCCGGAGGCGCGCTGTGCACGGGCCGATGCGTAGAGACATACGGCCGCGGCGGTGGCGAGGTTCAGACTCTCGGCCTTTCCGTGGATCGGTACGCGCACGACGGCGTCGGCCAGCGCGCGGGTCTCCTCCGGGAGCCCCCAGGCCTCGTTGCCGAACACCCAGGCGGTCGGCCCGCCCATGGTGCCCTTGTCCAGCTCGTCGTCGAGGTCGTCGTCCCCGGCGCCGTCGGCGGCGAGGATGCGCACCCCGGCCGCCTTGAGCCCGGCGACGGCCTCCTCGACGGGCACGCCGACGGCGAACGGCAGATGGAACAGCGAGCCGACGGAGGCACGCACCGCCTTCGGGTTGTACATGTCCACGGAGGCGTCGGTCAGGACGACGGCCTCGGCGCCGGCGGCGTCGGCGCAGCGCAGTACGGTCCCGGCGTTGCCGGGGTCGCGCACATGGGCGAGCACGGCGACCAGCTGGGGCCGGGCGGCGAGGATCTCCTCGAACGGGGTGTCCAGGAACCGGCAGACGCCGACCAGGCCCTGCGGAGTGACGGTGGTGGAGATGTCGGCGACGACCTGCTCGGAGGCCAGATGCACCCGGGCGCCCGCGCTGCGGGCCTCACCGATGATGTCGGCGTACCGCTCGGCGGCCTCGACGGTGGTGAACAGCTCGACGAGGGTGTCCGCGGCCCCGGCCGCCTCCCGCACCGCCTGCGGCCCCTCGGCGAGGAACAGCCGCTCCTTGCTCCGGAAGTTCCGCTTGGCCAGCCGCCGCGCGGCGCTGACACGGGGGGAACGGGGAGAGATCAGCTCGGGAGCAACAGGAGGCATTCCACTCACCTTCGTACGGACCAACTTTCCGCCGCAACGGCGATCAACCACGACGGCGGTCAACGGCGGTGCCGAACCCACCGCACCAAGACACACGACGGACCCGCAGGCAGAAGCCCACGGGTCCGTACACAGCACGTCGGCCTAGGCCAAGCGCCGGCGTCACGCAGCCTTCGGCGCGTTGACGTCCGCCGGCAGAGCCTTCTGCGCGACCTCGACCAGCGCGGCGAACGCGGTGGCGTCGTTGACGGCCAGCTCGGCGAGGATCTTGCGGTCGACCTCGACGTTGGCGGCCTTCAGGCCCTGGATGAAGCGGTTGTACGTGATGCCGTTGGCGCGGGCAGCGGCGTTGATGCGCTGGATCCACAGCTGGCGGAAGTCACCCTTGCGCTTCTTGCGGTCGTTGTAGTTGTAGACCAGCGAGTGGGTGACCTGCTCCTTGGCCTTGCGGTACAGGCGCGAACGCTGACCGCGGTAGCCGGAGGCCTGCTCCAGGATCGCCCGGCGCTTCTTGTGGGCGTTGACTGCCCGCTTGACGCGTGCCACTTGTTAACTCCTTGTAGCGGGGCCGTGGTTGTCCTCACACGGCCCGGATTCGATTGGGTCCCGGTCCTGACGTACGGCGCTCGGGCGCCGAGACGTCACTTGCCGAGAAGCTTCTTGATCTTCTTGGCGTCGCCCGGGGCCATCTCGGCGTTGCCAGTGAGGCGACGCGTCACGCGGGACGACTTGTGCTCAAGCAGGTGGCGCTTGCCGGCGCGCTCCCGGAGCACCTTGCCGGAGCCGGTGACCTTGAAGCGCTTGCTGGCACCGCTGTGCGACTTGTTCTTCGGCATAGCGCCGTTCTCTCCTCGTCGGTGGCGCTCCGGTGCCCGGTCGCTAAACCGGGCACAGGGGAGCGTCGCTCTTGTTTCGATTGTGTCCTGGGGACTGGCGTCCCCCGGGATCACGCCTCGGCGGAAGCCTCAGCAGGGGCCTGGGAGTCCGCGGCGTTCTGCGAGCGGCCGGGGTTGGCCTTCGCTTCGGCCTTGCGGGCCTCCTGAGCCTGGCGAGCCTCGGCCATCGCCTCGGTCTTCTTCTTGTGCGGACCGAGAACCATGATCATGTTCCGGCCGTCCTGCTTCGGGTTCGACTCCACGAAACCGAGGTCCTGGACGTCCTCCGCGAGACGCTGCAGCAGTCGGTAGCCGAGCTCCGGCCGGGACTGCTCGCGACCACGGAACATGATCGTGATCTTGACCTTGTCGCCCTGCTTGAGGAACCGGACGACGTGACCCTTCTTGGTGTCATAGTCGTGCGGGTCGATCTTCGGCCGGAGCTTCATCTCCTTGATGACCGTGTGCGCCTGGTTCTTGCGCGCCTCACGGGCCTTCATGGCCGACTCGTACTTGAACTTCCCGTAGTCCATGAGCTTGCACACGGGCGGACGGGCGTTCGCCGCGACCTCGACCAGGTCCAGGTCGTACTCCTGCGCAAGCTCCAGTGCCTTGGCCAGCGGGACAATGCCCACCTGCTCGCCACTGGGACCGACAAGTCGCACCTCGGGAACGCGAATCCGGTCGTTGATGCGGGGCTCGGCGCTGATGGATCCTCCTCGGTAGCACCACACGGCGGTCTGGCGGACAGCCGCGTATGTCTGATTGACATAGGGACCAACCATCGCGGCGCATGAAAAATGCCCCGGACGGGACACAGGCGGGGCTCCACTGCCGGAACACCGCCGCGTCAACCGCGGGGCGCGATTTCGGGCGACTCCACCGTCCGTACGGAACGGTGGTGGCCGCCTGACCGGTGACCCGCCGTCCCGGAGGACGGTCAGGTGGGAGTTCGGAGCCTCCACTTGTGGGCCGTACACATAGGTGTGCGGCCGGTCGTCACCCAAGGTTAGCAGCTCCCCGGGGTCAGGGCTAACCGAGGCGGGGTCGGTCCCGGCCCGCCCCTGCGCCTATCGTGGTCGTCATGAGTGACACCTCCCCCTCGGACAGCCCCGAGACGACGCCCGACTTCGACGAGATGACCCGCGACATCGCCGAGGTCCCGGCCGTCGAGGTGATCGTGACGGTCGCCGTGAACCTGATGAGCGCCGCCGCCGTGAAGCTCGGTCTGACCGAGGAGGGTGACAAGTACAAGGACCTGGACGAGGCCCGCAAGCTGATCAGCGCCCTCGCCGGACTGCTCGACGCGAGCACCACCGAGATCAGCTCCTTCCACGCCGCCCCGCTCAAGGACGGCCTGAAGTCGCTCCAGCTCGCCTTCCGCGAGGCGTCCCTGGTCCCGGACGAGCCGGGCCAGGGTCCGGGTGAGAAGTACACGGGCCCGGTCTACGGCTAGTCACAGGCGCTTCATTCACGTACGAACAAGGGCTCGCCCGGAGGCGTGGCACCGGCCGGCAGGACTGCCAGGTCGAGGCCGCGCACCAGGCGGGCCCTCAGTGTCTCGTCGGCGGCGAGGCGGCGGGCGACCGCGTGGACGCCCTGGTCGGGGGCGACCCCGGGGTCGAGGACCAGGGCGAGGGTGCCGTCGTTGGCGCCGGGGCCCAGGTGGGCGCTGAGCACGACGGGCTCACCGGCGACGACCGCGCGCACGGCCTCCACGACCGCCGGGTCGTCCAGCGGGTCGGTCGACGTACGGCCCTCGGCGAGGGCGAGCAGCGCCGGGCCGGTCAGCTCGAACGTCACCGGGCCCGACATGTCCAGCACCACGGTGTCGGCCTTCTCGTGCGCCGCGGCCTCCAGGGCCTGGTGCAGGGCGACCGCGACCGGGCGGGCGGCCGGGTCCCAGCGGGCGAGGGAGTCGATGGAGGTGAAGGCGGGCAGCGCCTTGCGGTCACCGGCGCGCAGGGTCGGTACGGCCATCTCGCTGGTCTTCTCGCGGCGCAGACCGTTCTCGTCCTCCTCGACCTCGCCGAGGACGGCCACGACCGGGACGAGCAGCCGGGCGTCCTTGAGTGCCTTCAGCACCGGGGCCACGGCGGTGCGGTCCTGGGACCAGGCCGCGAGCGCCGCGCTCAGCGCCGGGTCGGGGGAGCCGTCGTCGTCGGAGAACGGGGGGTCGGGAATGTTCTTCTTCGCCACGGTCACCGACCTTATCGGGGGGATCCTGCAGCGTTTGTGCGGGGCCGGAAACACGGGCGTGACCGCCTTCACCGGAATCTCAGACTTCCCTGACACAGATCTAACGTCCGGCTCATCGGGGGCACAGTCACCGGTCCGAGCATCGCGGGCATGGAGTCCTCCCGAGCGTCTTCCCGAGCTTCCTCCCGCGCGCGCAGACGCCGTGTTCCCTCGCTGTACCTCGCCCTGGCCGCCGTGACGGTGGTGGGCGGTACGGCCGCGGGGACGGTGTACGTGCAGGAGCGGGACGCGCCGCTCGCGTCCGTATCGTCGTCGTCATCGCCGTCGCCGGTGGTGGCGGCGGCGAGCGAGGAGGCGCGTGTGGAACCGGTGACCCGGCCGACGGTAAATCCCGAGGAGCGGCTGGCCGAGGCCATGGAGTCGGTGGGTGTCGCGGACGGGGCGCGGGTGTCCGTGGCGGTGCTGGACGCGGACTCCGGTGCGAGCGCCGCGTACGGGGACGGCTCCTTCGTCACGGCGAGCGTCGTGAAGGTCGACATCCTGGCCGCGCTGCTGCTGCGGGCGCAGGACGAGGGGCGGGCGCTGACCTCGGCGGAGAAGGCGTACGCCACCGCGATGATCGAGCGGAGCGACAACGACTCCGCCTCCGCCCTGTGGCAGGCGGTCGGCCGGGCGGAAGGGCTGGCGGCGGCCAATGAGCGTCTGGGTCTGACGGACACCGAGGGCGGCGACGGGATGCTGTGGGGCCTGACCCGGACCACGGCGGCGGACCAACTCGCGCTGCTCGGGCAGGTCTTCGGGCAGGAGTCGGAGCTGAGCGAGGCCTCGCGGACGTATCTCCAGGGGCTGATGGGGCAGGTCGTCGAGGATCAGCGGTGGGGTGTGTCCGTGGCCGCGGACGGCTCGGCGTGCGCGCTGAAGAACGGCTGGCTGCCGCGGAGCGCGACCGGGCTGTGGGTGATCAACAGCGTCGGGCGGGTCACCGTGGACGGGCGGGAGTTCCTGGTGGCCGCGCTGTCGGACGGGAACGCGACGAAGGAGGACGGGGTCGCGCTGGTGGAGGCGGCGGCGAAGGCGGCGGTGTCGGTGTTCGCGGAAGAGTAGCCGCCGGGGCTACAGCACGTCCTCCCGGCGCCCGCGCCAGAGCACCACGGCGGCCACCAGCAGCACTCCCCCGATGCCGCCCGCCAGCGGGGCGGCCCAGCCGGTGGCGCCGTCGTCCGACTCACCGGTGTCGGGGCCGGAACCGAAGTACTGCTCGCCGTACGCCTTCGGCTTCAGGCCCGCCGGTTCGAGTGCGGCCGCCTTCTCGATGGCGGCGGCGGGGTCGATGAAGCCGTAGCCGCGGGAGTCGTCGCGGCCCCCGTCGGGCGCGTTGCGGGCGGTGTCCTCCAGCAGCTTCTTGATCTGGGCCGGGGTCAGTCCGGGATGTGCGGACTTGACCAGGGCCACGGCGCCGGAGACGAAGGCCGCGGCGGCGCTGGTGCCCCAGCCCTGGTAGTACTTGCGGTCCGGGTCGGCGATCACGACGTCGACGCCGGGGGCGCTGACGGTGGCGTACCAGCGGCGGGTGGAGAAGGAGGCGCGGGTGCCGAACTTGTCCACGGCGGTCGCGGCGATGACGCCCGGGTAGGCGGCCGGGTAGGAGATGTGGTCGCCCTTCTCTCCGCCGTTGCCCGCGGAGGCGACGACGACGGCGCCCTTCTTCAGGGCGTACTGGACGGCCTCGTCCTCGGCCGGTTCCGGGTGGGCGGACTTGGAGTCGTCGCCGAGGGAGAGGTTGATGACGTCGGCGCCCTGGTCGGCGGCCCAGCGGATGCCGTCGGCGAGGGCGTTGCCGCGGGTGGTGCGGGCCTTGGCGCGGGCGGAGTCGCCGTCCTCCAGGATCACGCGGACGGGGAGGATCTTCGCCTCGGGCGCGATGCCCATGACGCCGTCGCCGTTGCCGTAGCCGTGTCCGTGGCCCGCGATGATGCCGGCCATCGCGGTGCCGTGGCGGGCCCAGGCGCGGTCGCCGCGCTCGGCGCCGAAGCCGACCATGTCCTTGCCGGGGAGGACGTTCCCGGCGAGGTCGGGGTGCTGGTCGTCGACGCCCGTGTCGAGGACGGCGACGGTGATGCCCTTGCCCTTGGTGGTCTGCCAGGCCTGCTCGGTGTGCATGGCTTCGAGGGCCCACTGCTGGGCGCGTATGCCGTCGGCGTGCGCGGTGGTGGGTACCAGGGCGATGGCACCGGCCAGCAGGACACTGAGCAGGCCCGTACGGCGGGCCCTCACGACGCCTGCTCCTTGGCGTAGGGGCCGACCTGCTTGCGCAGGGCGCGTTCGATGCGGTCGGCGAGGCCCTGTGCCTCGTGGCCGAGGCCGGCCTGGGCGGGGGCCGTGGTGGCGCCGGTCTCCATGGCCTCCTCGGCGGGCTGCGGCTGGTCGACGCCGCGGCCGTCCCGCCAGCCGGAGACGGCGTAGACGACCACGGGGGCGTCCGTGAGCACGGAGACGGTCCAGGAGGCGCGCATGTCGTTCTCGAAGCCGGGGCCGTACGGGCGGGGCATCAGGTCGGTACGGCGGTCCAGTTCCTCCTCGGTGAAGCGTTTGGCGAGGGAGGCCATGGCGGGGGCGTCCGCCTTGGTGAAGAGCAGGCCGACCGTGGTGACGTAGGTCTGGGTGGCGTCGGTGTAGGTGGCGCGCAGCAGCCGCTGGCAGCCGACGGGGGCGAGGGCCTTGCGCAGGAGGGGGTCGAAGGCGCCCTTGCAGCCGGTGTCCGGCGCGACGGCGATCCGCGTCCAGGTGCGGTCGGCGCCTCCGGGTCCGGCGCCCTGGCCCGCCACGGTCGCGGGGAACAGCTGGTCGACGGGCACGCTGTGCCAGATGCTCCGGGCGGCGACGAAGCTGTCCCGGGACCCGGCGGCCTGGGAGTCCCCCACGAGCCAGCTCCCGGTCACAGCACCCCCGACGAGCCCGAACCCGAGCACGAGACAGGCGGCCACGGCGGCGACCCGGGCCCCGCCGCGCCCTTTGAACCTCCGGGCGACCCCCTCGGGCTGCGCGAAGCTCACGACGGGCCGTTCGGCGACAGGGCTGACAGGGGCGCTCCAGGAAAGAGCCGGATCAGGAACCCGCGGCGCCTTGTTCTCCGGCTCCGCCTCCTCCCTGACCGGCCGAAGCCGCCGAGTGGTCTCGGACAGCCCTTCGACCGGCCCGGGCTTCCGCGCGGGGTGCGGCGGCATGGCCGCGGGGCGCGCGAGGGCGTCCACGGAGGAGGCGGGGCGCGCGGGGGCGGCGGCGGGACGCGGGGGCACGGACGCGGGAGCCTGCGGGCGCGGGGGTACGACGGCGCCGGACGGGCCGGTGGCCGGGCCTTCGGCGGTCCCGGCCGGGCGAGCCGACGCCGGGCTCTGGGGACGCGTGGGCAAGGCGGTGCCGGTCGGGTCGGTACCCCGGCGCGACGGAGTCTCCGCGGCCCGACCGGGGCGGGCCGGTGCCGAGCCATGCGGACGTGGCGGCACGGACGCCGGAGCCTGGCGCGGGGGTACGACGGCGCCGGTCGGGCGGGGCGGGCCTTCGGCGGTCCCGCCCGGGCGAGCCGATGCCGGGCCCTGCGGAACCGCCCCGGCGGCCGTCGGGCGTGACGGCGCCCCCGACGAGTGGCCGGGCCCCGGCGGCGACGTGTTCGGACGCGGAGGCACGGGAGTCGAACCGGCCGGACGCGTGGGCCCGGTGGCGCCGCGCGAACCGGCGCCCGCACGCGCGGAAGCCTCGTCGGCGCCGCCCGGGCGATCAGCCCCCGAGGGAGCCCCGTTCGGACGCGGCGGTACGCCGGACGATCGGCCTGAACGGGCCGCCTCCGGCGCCGAACCGCCCGGCCGCGCGGGCCCGGCGGCGCCGGACGGGCCGGCTGCCCGACGCGAGGGATCCCCTGCGGACCCACCCGGGCGCGGCGACGCCGACGGCGAGCCGTCCGGGCGGGGCGGGGTGAAAGCGGAAGACGCCGGGCGCGGGGGAACCGTGCCGGAGGCAGCCGTGCCCGGTGGGTCGGTGGCCGGGCGGGCCGGCGCCTTCGGCGGGCCGTCGAAGCGAGGCGTCGTCGTGGGCGGCGCCGACGTCGGGCGCGGTGGCGTGGACGGCCGTGGGGGGACTTCCTCCGCCGCCGGTGGCTGCTTCGGCGGCGGGGGCGCGTCCGGGAAGCGGGAGGACGCCTTGGGCGGGGGCGGGGCGTCCGACGGGCCGCGCAGGCGCGGGAAGCGGGGCGGGGTGCCGGCGGTGTCCGGGGTGGAGCCCTCGTCCGGGCGGCGGGGGAAGGGGGCGCGCTGCGCTTCTTGGTTCATGCGCCCCCCTGTTTCCTCTTGGTGGTGCTCGGGCACCGGTCGTTCGCCCGCGCCCGGTGTTCCGGGCGACTTCTACCCGCCCGAGAGGGACGGCATCCGCGCCCTCCCGTGCGTGCGCGTCACTCTACGGGTTGACCCCCGCCCGACGGGAACCAGTCCACGAGCCCGGGGCTTTAGCCCGGAACGTCCCCCTACCCTGCGGTAATCCGGTCTGGCAGGCTGCGTTCATGACTGCGCGCGCCGCCGACCGGGCCCGTTACGACCGGGCCACCGCCCATCTCGACGCCCCTCTCGCGATCGTGGATCTGGACGCCTTCGACGCCAACGCGGACGATCTCGTCCGCCGCGCGGGCGGCAAACCCATCCGCGTCGCCAGCAAGTCCGTGCGCTGCCGTGCGCTGCTGGAACGCGTCCTCGCGCGCGACGGCTTCGCCGGGATCATGTCGTTCACGCTCGCCGAGTCGATCTGGCTGGCCCGCTCCGGGTTCGACGACATCCTGCTCGCCTATCCCTCCGCCGACCGCGCCGGCTTCGCGGAGCTGACCGGCGACCCGAAGCTCGCCTCCGCGATCACCGTGATGGTCGACGACCCGGCCCAGCTCCGGCTCATCGACGAGGCACGCGAGGGCGGCCGGGAGACCGTGCGGGTCTGCCTGGAGCTGGACACCTCGCTGAAGCTGCTGGGCGGCCGGGTCCGGATCGGTGCCCGGCGCTCCCCGCTGCACTCCCCCGACCAGGTCGCGGACCTGGCGCGGATCGTGGCCCGGCGGGACGGGTTCGAGGTCGTCGGGCTGATGGCGTACGAGGGACACATCGCCGGAGTCGGTGACTCGATCGCCGGCCGGCCCCTGCGCTCGCGGGCGGTGCGGCTGATGCAGGCCACCGCGCGCCGGGAACTGGCGGGGCGGCGGGCCGAGGTGGTGGCCGGGCTGCGCGCGGTCGCGCCCGGGCTGCGGTTCGTCAACGGCGGCGGCACGGGCAGTGTGCAGTTCACCGCCGCCGAGGACTGTGTGACGGAGATCGGCGCCGGGTCGGGGCTGTACGTGCCGCGGCTGTTCGACAACTACACGTCCTTCAGCGGGCGTCCGGCGGCCCTGTTCGCCCAGCCCGTGGTGCGCCGCCCGGGTGTGGGCGTGGTGACGGTGCTGGGCGGCGGCTACCCGGCCTCCGGTGCCGCCGGACCGGACCGGCTGCCGGTGCCGTACCTCCCGGAGGGGCTGCGCTACGACCCCCAGGAGGGCCCCGGCGAGGTGCAGACGCCCCTGCTGGGCTCACCCGCCGACGATCTGCTGATCGGCGACAAGGTGTGGTTCCGGCACGCGAAGGCCGGTGAGCTGTGCGAGCGCTTCGAGCAGGTGCATCTGATCGAGGGCGACCGCGTCACGGCGACGGTGCCGACGTACCGCGGTGAGGGCCACACCTTCCTCTAGTCGCTCAGGCCCTCCCCCGGTCCCACGCTGCTGCCCACTCCGCCGCCGCCCTCGGGGTCGTCGACGGACCGGATGCCCTTGGTGATCCGGTCCATGTCGGCCAGGGGCGGGCCGTCCTCGCCCGCGTCGAAGACGTAGCGGACGCAGACCGGGGACTCGATGCCGACGCGGGACGGGAAGACCGTGGACTGGACGTAGCCGCCGGGGCCCTTGGCCGTGGTGACCCGCCAGCGCACGAAGTACCCGGCCCGCCCGGCCACCGCGACGGGGCCGGACTTGACGACCTTGTGGGACTCCATGCCGCCGTAGGGCCGATTGCCGATGCTGTCGCGGTCGTAGGCGTCCTCGGCGGCCTCCTTGATGTCCTGTTTGGCCAGCACCTCCGGGGACCGTTCGTCGTTCGACGTGATCGTGCGGGAGATGACCAGGCCGTGGCGGCAGACGCCCTCGTCGCCGGGGCAGTCGTAGGTGCCGTCCGTGGTCATGACGACGTCGCTGTCGGTGACGTACTTGGGCCGGACCCAGCCGTCGGGCAACGGCAGGGTGATGCCGTTGAGTTCGTCGGTCACGACGGACGGGTCGTCGGCGGAGGGCGCGCTGGTGGTCGGTGTGGGTGAGGGCGAGGGCGGCTCGCTGGTGGTGGGGGCCCGGGTGGTGGCGGTCGCGATCGTCGGTTCGTCGTCCTGCCCGAGCACCACCGCGCCGGTGACGATCGCCGCGACGAGCACGGCCGCCGCCGTGGTGACGGCGACGGCCTTGGCCCGCCCGGCGTTGCCCGCGGCCGTCGGCACGGGCGCGGTCGCCTCCGGCGTGCGCCGGTGCTCGGTCCAGGCCGTGCCGTCCCACCAGCGCTCCAGATGGGGTGCGTGCGGGTCGGGATACCAGCCGGGTGGGGGCGACATGCTCATGCGGGCACTGTAGGCGGAGGGTTACAGGGGGGTGACGTAGGCCCCTGAAATCCCGCCGTCGACCAGGAAGTCGGTGGCGTTGACGAACGAGGAGTCGTCGCTGGCCAGGAAGGCGACCGCGGCGGCGATCTCCTCGGCCTCGGCGAACCGTCCGACCGGAATGTGCACCAGGCGCCGCGCGGCCCGCTCGGGGTCCTTGGCGAACAGCTCCTGCAGCAGCGGGGTGTTGACCGGGCCGGGGCAGAGGGCGTTGACGCGGATGCCCTCCCGCGCGAACTGCACGCCCAGTTCGCGGGACATGGCGAGGACGCCGCCCTTGGACGCGGTGTAGGAGATCTGGCTGGTGGCCGCGCCCATCCGGGCCACGAAGGACGCGGTGTTGATGATGGAGCCCTTGCCCTGGCGGCGCATGTAGGGGATCGCGGCCTTGCAGCACAGGTAGACGGAGGTGAGGTTGACCTCCTGGACGCGCTTCCAGGCCTCCAGGCCGGTCTCCAGGATGGAGTCGTCGTCGGGCGGCGAGATCCCGGCGTTGTTGAAGGCGATGTCGACGCTGCCGTACGTCTCGTACGCGGTCCGGAACAGCGCCTCGACCTGCTCGCCGTCGGTGACGTCGACCTTGACGAAGGTGCCGCCCACCTCCTCGGCGGCGGCCTTGCCGCGCTGTTCGTCGACGTCGCCGCAGACCACGTGGGCGCCCTCGGAGGCGAGCCGGCGGGCGGCGGCAAGGCCGATGCCGCTGCCGGCTCCGGTGATGACGGCGGTACGGCCGACCAGGCGGCGGCAGACAATCTCTTCGGTCACTGTGCGGGGCCCTCCGTGCTGATGAAGACGTTCTTGGTCTCGGTGAAGGCGGTGAGCGCGTCCGGGCCCAGCTCGCGGCCGAGGCCGGACTGCTTGAAGCCGCCGAAGGGGGTCCAGTAGCGGACGCTGGAGTGGGAGTTGACGGACAGGTTGCCCGCGCGGACGTGCTGCGAGACGCGCAGGGCGCGGCCGATGTCCCGGGTCCAGAGGGAGCCGGACAGGCCGTAGTCGGTGGCGTTGGCGAGCCGGACCGCCTCCTCCTCGTCCGCGAACGGCAGGACGACGGCGACGGGTCCGAAGACCTCCTCGACGGCCACGCGCGCGTGCGGGTCGACGCCGGTGAGGACGGTGGGCGGGAACCAGTAGCCGGGTCCTTCGGGGGCCTTGCCGCGGATGGCGGGCGCGTCGGGGTCGACGTAGGAGCGGACGCGGTCGAGCTGGGTGCGGGAGATCAGCGGGCCCATGTCGGTGCTCTCGTCGGCGGGGTCGCCGACGCGTACGGCCTCGACGGCCGGGGCGAGCAGGTCCAGGAACCGGTCGTACACCGACCGCTGGACGAGGATGCGGGTGCGGGCGCAGCAGTCCTGTCCGGCGTTGTCGAGGAAGGACATGGGGGCGGCCTGGGCTGCGGCTTCGAGGTCGGCGTCGGCGAAGACGATGTTGGGGCTCTTGCCGCCGAGTTCGAGGGTGACCCGCTTCAGCAGCGCCGAGCCCTTCGCCAACACCTGTTTGCCCACGGTTGTTGACCCGGTGAAGACGATCTTCGCCACGCCCGGGTGCTCGACGAGGGCGTTCCCCGCGACCGGGCCGTGTCCGGGCAGGACTTGGAACAGGTCTTCGGGGAGTCCCGCCTCCAGGGCGAGTTCCGCGAGGCGCAGGGCGGTCAGCGGGGTCGTCTCGGCGGGCTTGAGCAGGACGGCGTTGCCCGCGGCGAGCGCGGGGGCGGTGCCCCAGGCCGCGATGGGCATGGGGAAGTTCCAGGGCGCGATCACGCCGACCACGCCGAGGGGTTCCAGGACGGTGATGTCGAGGCCGCCCGCGACCGGGATCTGCCGCCCGGTGAGCCGTTCCACACCGCCCGCCGCGTAGTCCAGCAGGTCGCGGACGTTGCCCGCCTCCCAGCGGGCGTTGCCGAGGGTGTGCCCGGCCTCGCGGACCTCCAACCGGGCCAGTTCCTCCAGGTGTTCGTCGACGACGACGGCGAACCGCCGCAGCAGCCGGGCCCGGTCGCCGGGGGCCAGGGCCGCCCACCGGGCCTGGGCGCGGGCGGCCCGTACGACCGCCGCGTCCACCTCCTCGGCGCTGGTGGCCGGGACGGTGGCGACGACCTCCTCGGTGGCCGGGTTCAGTACGTGGAGCTGGTCGGACACGTGGGGCCTCACATGCGTTCGAAGGAGCGGCGCAGCTCCCAGTCGGTGACCGCGGCGTCGTAGGCGTCGAGTTCGACGCGCGCCATGTTCCGGTAGTGCGCGACGACTTCGTCGCCGAAGGCGGCCTTGGCGAGCGGGCTGTTCTCCCACAGCTCGGCGGCCTCGCGCAGGGTGGTGGGGACGTGTTCGTAATCGGCGGTGTAGGCGTTGCCGGGGCACGCCTCGGGCAGCGGGAGGCGCTGTTCGATGCCGTACAGGCCCGCGGCGACCATCCCGGCGACCGCGAGGTGCGGGTTGACGTCGCCGCCGGGGAGGCGGTTCTCGAAGCGCAGGGAGCGGCCGTGGCCGACCACGCGCAGTGCGCAGGTGCGGTTGTCGTGGCCCCAGGCGACCGCGGTCGGGGCGAAGGAGCCCGGCTGGAACCGCTTGTAGGAGTTGATGTTGGGCGCGTACAGCAGGGAGAAGTCCCGCAGCGCCGCGAGCTGTCCGGCCAGGAAGTGCCGCATGAGGTCGGTCATGCCGTCCGGCCCTGCCATGGCGTTGGCGCCGTCCGCGTCGGCGAGCGAGAGGTGGATGTGGCAGGAGTTGCCCTCGCGCTCGTTGAACTTGGCCATGAAGGTCAGCGACATGCCCTCCTGGGCGGCGATCTCCTTGGCGCCGGTCTTGTAGACGGCGTGCTGGTCGCAGGTGACCAGGGCCTCGTCGTAGCGGAAGGCGATCTCGTGCTGGCCGGGGTTGCACTCGCCCTTGGCGGACTCGACGGTGAGTCCGGCGCCCGCCATCTCGTTGCGGATGCGGCGCAGCAGGGGCTCGATGCGGCCGGTGCCGAGGACGGAGTAGTCGATGTTGTACTGGTTGGCCGGGGTCAGCCCCCGGTAGTTCGCGTCCCAGGCCTGTTCGTAGGTGTCCTTGAAGACGATGAACTCCAGCTCGGTGCCGACCTGTGCGGTCAGCCCGTGCTCGGCGAGCCGCTCCAGCTGGCGGCGCAGGATCTGGCGGGGCGCGGCGACCACCGGGGCGCCGTCGGCCCAGGCGAGGTCGGCGATGACGAGCGCGGTGCCCTCGTTCCAGGGGACGCGGCGCAGGGTGGCGAGATCGGGGTGCATGGCGAAGTCGCCGTAGCCGTTCTCCCAGGACGACATCGCGTAGCCGTCGACGGTGTTCATCTCGGTGTCGACGGCGAGCAGGTAGTTGCAGCCCTCGGTGCCGTGGTCGAGGACCTCGTCGAGGAAGAAGCGGGCGGCGAAGCGTTTGCCCTGCAGCCGCCCTTGCATATCGGGAAAGGCCAGGACGACAGTGTCGATCTCACCGCTCGCGACGAGGCTGCGCAGTTCCTCGACGCCGAGTGGTGGTGTGCGGTCTGCCACGGGAGGGCCTCCTCGGGCTGCGGTGAGCGGGGGTCCCGGTCGTCCGAGGACCGGTCGCGAGCCATAAGGTATTGCTGAGAACCATTGTTTGGGAAGGGGACGCGGCCAGATGACCGGGGAAGTCGCCGAGGGAATCGGGGACCGGCTGGCGCCGGTACTGCGGCCGGTGCGGGCGGGCAGCGGGTTCGAGGAGGCACTGGAGCAGATCCTCCAGGTGGTGCGGCTCGGACTGGTGCCGGCCGGTGAGCGGCTCCCGGCCGAACGCGAGCTGGCCGAACGGCTCGGCATCAGCCGCGTCACCCTGCGCGAGGTGCTGAAGGTGCTCCAGGACCAGGGGCTGGTGGAGTCCCGGCGCGGCCGCTACGGCGGCACCTTCGTCCTGCCCCGCCCCACCGAGACCGGCAGTGACGAACTGCGGCGCCGGATCGCCGAGGTGGACATCGAGGACGTGCTGCGCTTCCGGGAGGTGCTGGAGGTGGGGGCGGCGGAGCTGTGCGCGGCGCACGGCCTGACCGACGAGCAGGCGGACCGGCTGCGCGAGGCCCTCGCCGGCACGCGCGACGCCCCGCTCGCCGAGTACCGGCGGCAGGACACCCTGTTCCACCTCACGCTGGCCGAGCTGTCCGGCTCCCCCACACTGACCGCGCAGTACGCGGCGGTCCGGGCCGGCGTCAACGACCTGCTGGACTGCATCCCGCTGCTGGTGCGCAACCTCGAACACTCCCAGCAGCAGCACACCGCCCTGGTCGAGGCGGTCCTGGAGGGCGACACCGACGGCGCCCGCGAGGTCATGCGCGAGCACTGCGCGGGGACGGCGGCCCTGCTGCGGGGATTCCTGACCTGAGCCGGGGGCTCCCGTGCGGCGTTGCCCGGGATCCGTGTCCGAACGGTGAGAGTTTACGGAGGCGATACGCACGGGTCTTGCGCTCGGGCGGCCCACCCCGCGAAGGTATGGCCCCACAAAGGTCTGGATCCATGCCATTGCCGTCCCCATCCCACCGCCCCCTGGGGAGACGCCCCATGACCCTTCCGTCCACCTCCTCCGAGACCACCACCGAACCGGACGACTACCTCGAACGCAGGAAGCTGCGCCGGGGCAGCGCCGGCTGGCTGCTGCTGACCGGCCTCGGCGTCGCCTACGTCGTCTCCGGCGACTACTCCGGCTGGAACTTCGGCCTCGCCGAGGGCGGCTTCGGCGGCCTGGCCATCGCCATGGTCCTCATGGGCGCCATGTACGCCTGCATGGTCCTCGCCCTGGCCGAGCTGTCGTCGATCCTGCCCACCGCCGGCGGCGGCTACGGCTTCGCCCGCCGGGCGCTCGGCCCCTGGGGCGGGTTCCTCACCGGCACGGCCATCCTCATCGAGTACGTCCTCGCGCCCGCCGCGATCGCCATCTTCATCGGCGACTACGTCGAGTCCCTCGGCCTGTTCGGCCTGGAGTCCGGCTGGCCGGTGTACCTGGCGTGCTTCATCATCTTCATCGGCATCCACCTGTGGGGCGTCGGCGAGGCGCTGCGCTTCAGCTTCGTCGTCACCGGCATCGCCGTGGCCGCGCTGCTGGTCTTCGCGCTCGGCGCGCTGCCCGACTTCGACGCCTCCGGCCTGGACGACATCCCCGTCGACTCCGAGGCGTTCGGCGCGAGCTCCTGGCTGCCGATGGGCCTGCTGGGCATCTGGGCCGCGTTCCCCTTCGGCATGTGGTTCTTCCTGGGCGTGGAGGGCGTGCCGCTGGCCGCCGAGGAGACCAAGGAACCGGCCCGCACCCTGCCCCGCGCGATCCGCTGGTCCATGGGCATCCTGGTGGCGCTGGCCCTGATCACCTTCTTCACGGCGGCCGGGGCGCGCGGCTCCTCGGCGGTCATGGACGCGGGCAACCCGCTGGTGGAGGCGCTCCAGCCGGACGGCGAGCCGACCACGCTCAGCCGGATCGTCAACTACGCCGGTCTCGCGGGCCTGGTGGCGTCGTTCTTCTCACTGATCTACGCCGGTTCACGGCAGCTGTTCGCCCTGTCCCGCGCCGGGTACCTGCCCAAGTTCCTGTCCCTGACCAGCCGCCGCAGGGCGCCGTACCTGGGCCTGCTGGTGCCGGGCGCGATCGGCTTCGCGCTCGCCGCGGGCACCGGCAACGGCGCGCGCATGCTCAACATCGCGGTGTTCGGAGCGACCATCTCCTACGCCCTGATGTCGCTGTCCCACATCGTGCTGCGCCGCCGCGAGCCGGAGCTGCCGCGGCCGTACCGGACGCCGGGCGGCATCGCCACGTCCTCGGTGGCGCTGGTGCTGGCCTGCGCGGCGCTGGTCGCCACGTTCCTGGTGGACGTGACGGCCGCGTTCATCGCGCTGGCGGTGTACCTGGTGGCCCTCGCCTACTTCGGCCTGTACAGCAGGAAGCACCTGGTGGCCAAGGCGCCGGAGGAGGAGTTCGCGGCGCTGGCCGCGGCCGAGGCAGAGTTGTCCCGGGACTGACCGGGAGCGGAGCCCGGAGCGCCGGGCCGAGAGAACTGGAGGAGTCTTGAGCACGAAGGCCAGGCCGCTGATCGGCGTCAGCACCTATCTGGAGGCCGAGGCGCGCTGGAGGGGGTGGGAATTGGAGGCGGCGCTGCTGCCCTCCGGCTACCCGCGGCTCGTCCAGCGGGCGGGCGGCCTGGCCGCGATGCTCCCGCCGGACGCGCCCGAGCACGCGGCGGCGACGGTCGCCCGCCTGGACGGCCTGGTCGTCGCGGGCGGGCCCGATGTGGAGCCGGTGCGCTACGGCGCCGAGCCCGATCCGCGCACCGGTCCCCCGGCGCGGGAGCGGGACGCGTGGGAACTGGCCCTGATCGAGGCCGCGTTGGCGGCGCGCAAGCCCGTGCTCGGGATCTGCCGGGGCATGCAGCTGCTGAACGTCGCCCTCGGCGGCACCCTGGTCCAGCATCTGGAGGGGCACGCCGAAGAGGTCGGCGTCTTCGGCCGGCACCCCGTGAAGCCGGTCCCGGGCACGCGGTACGCCGCGATCGTCCCGGAGGAGACCTCGGTACCGACGTTCCACCACCAGTGCGTGGACCGTCTCGGCGCCGGTCTGGTCCCCTCGGCGCACGCGGCGGACGGCACGGTGGAGGCGGTCGAACTGCCCGCCGACGCGGGCTGGGTGCTCGGGGTGCAGTGGCACCCGGAGATGGGCGAGGACGTACGCGTGATGCGGGCGATGGTGGAGGAGTGCCACCACGCGCGCGAGGGGCGATAGGGCGGGGAACGCCTGCGCCGGCCTCAGGCGCGCAGGGGAGGGACGGCCTACGCCCGCGTGAGGTGCAGCAGGTCGCGGGCCGGGCCCACCGGGCGGTGTCCGGTCGGCCAGACCGCCCTGAGGTCCCGGGCCAGGGACACATCGGCCACGGGGATGCTCACCAGGCGGCGCATGGCCAGTTCCTCGCGGACGGCGAGTTCGCTCAGTACGGCGGGGCCCGCGCCGCCGACGGCCGCCGCCTTCACGGCCGTCGTGGACGAAAGCTCGATCAGCGGGCGCGCCAGGCCGCCGAGGGCGGTGTCGAGGACTTGCCGGGTGCCCGAGCCCTGCTCGCGCAGGATGAGCGGCGTGGCGGCCAGCTCCTCGGAGGTCAGCGGGCGACGACGGCGTGACCAGGGATGGCCGGGGGCCGTGACGACGATGAGCCGGTCGTGGGCGATCACCACCGAGTCCAGGCCCGTCGGCACGGTCAGCCCCTCCACGAACCCCAGGTCCGCCTCGTCCGCGAGCAGCCGATCGGCGACCGCGGCGGAGTTCCCGGCCAGCAGCGACACCGCCGTGTCCGGGCGTCCCGCGCGCAGCGCCAGCAGCCAGCCGGGCAGCAGGTACTCGGCGATCGTCATGCTCGCCGCCACCCGCAGCCGTGAGTCCCGCTGGTCCCGCAGCGCCTGCGCGCCCGCGTCGAAGGCCTCCGCCGCCTCCACGATGCGCCGCGCCCAGTCGGTCACCAGCGCCCCGGCGTCGGTCAGCCGTGAGCCACGCGGGGACCGGTCCACCAGCGCCACCCCGAGCTGCCGCTCCATCGACCGGATCCGGCTGCTGGCCGCGGGCTGGGTGATGCCCAGCTCCCGGGCCGCCCCGCCGAGGCTGCCGAGCCTGGCCACCGCCAGCAGCAGCTCCAGCGCGCCGAGGTCCGGCACGCGGTGGGCCAGGGAGGAAGTCACCGCACTGCTCATAAGTCCAGCTTATGCCCTCATAGGAACGTACTCCCTGGTGGTGGCCCCCCTTCCGGCGCGACCGTGATCCCATGGTCACCGCCGCCCAGCCCCACCGCCGTGCCCGGGCCGTCCGTCACCTCGGACCGAACTGGTACGCCTGCGTCATGGGAACCGCGATCGTCGCCACCGCCGGCGCCGCGCTCCCGCTGCCCCTCCCCCGCGCCGCGCTCACCGCCGTGTGGGCCCTGTCCCTGGCCCTGCTGCTCGCCCTCCTGGCCGCCCGCGCCCTGCACTGGACCCACCACCTCGACCAGGCCCGCGCCCACCTCCTCGACCCCGCCACGGCGCCCTTCTACGGCTGCCTGTCCATGGCCCTGCTCGCGGTCGGCGGCGGCGCCCTCTCCGTCGGCCGGGACTGGATCGGCACCGAGGCCGCGGCCACTCTCGACTTCGTGCTGTTCGGCGCCGGTACGGCCGTGGGACTCGCGGCCGCGGTCGCCGTCCCGTACCTGATGGCCGTACGCCACCGCGTGGAGCCGGGCCAGGCCACCCCCGTATGGCTGCTGCCGCTCGTCGCCCCCATGGTGTCGGCGGCCCTCGGCCCGCAACTGGTGCCGTACCTGCCGCCCGGACAGGCGCGCGAGACGCTGCTGCTGGCCTGCGTCGCGATGTTCGGGCTGAGCCTGCTGGCGACCCTCCTGATGCTGCCGCTGGTCTTCGCCCGGCTGATCACCGCGGGACCGCTGCCGCTCGCGCTGACCCCGACCCTGTTCCTGGTGCTGGGCCCGCTCGGCCAGTCGACGACCGCCGTCGGGCAGTTCGCGCGGTACGCGCCGGGAGCCGTGCCCGACCCGTACGCCGAGGGCTTCGACATCCTGACCGTGCTGTACGGGGTGCCGGTGATGGGGTTCGCGCTGCTGTGGCTGGTCCTGGCCACCGCGCACGTGGTGCGCGCCCGGCGCCGGGGCATGGGGTTCGCGATGACCTGGTGGGCGTTCACCTTCCCGGTCGGCACCTGCGTCACCGGCGCCGAGGCCCTGGCCCGGCACACCGGGCTCGTGGTGTACGACGCCCTCGCCGTCGCCCTGTACGCCCTGCTGGTCGGCGCCTGGCTGACCGCCGCCGCGCACACCGCGCGCGGGCTGGTCAGCGGTGCGCTGCTCGCAGGGCCGCGCCCAGCACTTCCGGCGCCTCGGCCAGTGACGGTCCGTACCAGGTCAGGTGCCGTCCGCTGACCAGGGCGCAGGGCAGGCCGGGGAAGGCCTCGGGGCCGTCGTCGGCGGTGAAGCGGTAGGGCTCGTCCGGGAGGACGACCACGTCCGGGGCGGCCGCCCGCAGCTCCGCCGGCGGGACGCGCGGGTAGCGGTCCTCGTGGGCCGCGTACAGGTGGTTCACGCCGAGCCGGGACAGCACGTCACCGGCGAAGGTGTCGCGGCCCAGGACCATCCAGGGGCGCCGCCAGATCGGCACCACGGCGGTACGGCGCTCCTCCGGGGCGGGCAGCTCCGCCCACGCCCGCTCGGCCTCGTCCAGCCAGCGCGGGCGGCTCGCGGTCCCGCAGGCGGCCAGCACCCGCTCCAGCTCGGCGAAGGCCTGCGGCACCTCGCGGACCTCGGTCACCAGCACCTCCACGCCCGCTGTGCGCAGGGCGTCGAGGTCGGGGGCGCGGTTCTCCTCCTCATTGGCGATCACCAGGTCGGGGGCGAGGTCGAGAATGCGCTCGACCTTTGGGTTCTTGGTGCCGCCGATCCGGGCCACGTCCAGGTCCGCCGGGTGTGTGCACCAGTCGGTGGCGCCGACCAGCACGCTGGGCGCCGAGACCGCGACGGCCTCCGTCAGGGACGGCACCAGGGAGACGACCCGCATCAGCGCGGCCGGTCCTGGACCGCCTCGATGTGCTCGGCCACCGCCACGACCACCACCCGGGTCTCCGGCACCGTGGCCCGCCAGCGGTGGCGGACCCCGCCGGTCAGGTACAGGGTGTCCCCACGGCCCAGGCGGTACGCGCGGCCCTCGGCCTCGATCTCTACGGCGCCGTCGGCGACGTAGAGCAGCTGGTCGTTGCGGTACTGGATCTCGCGGCCCGCCTCGTGGTCGCCGGTGAACTCGGAGGCGTGCATCTGGTGGTGGCCGCGCACCAGGGAGCGGGTGCGGGGCTCGGGCGTGGACTCGGCCGCTTCGGCGCGTACGACATCCACGCTGCACGCCGGGTCGGCGGCGGCGAGGAGCTCGACGGCCGTGGTGCGCAGGGCGTCGGCGAGCTTCTCCAGGGAGCTGCGGGAGGGGCGGGCCCTGTCGTTCTCGACCTGGCTGAGGAAGGGCACCGACAGTCCGCTGCGCTCGGCCACGACGGCGAGGGTGAGTTCCAGGGCACGACGGCGCCGGCGCACGGCCGCGCCCACGCGCAGGGGCTGCTCCTTGTGGTCGCCCATGGCTCCGGCTCCCTCCTTCACCCGTGTGTCCCGCGCCGAGTCCTCTGAAGAGTTCCTTGCACCCTACGCATGTTCGGCAAACCGTTTCATGCGGCCGTCACAACCACGTCATACGCCCGTGCCCGCGACCTCATACTTCGCGCCACCGCGGGGGCGCGGACGCCCGCGGACTGTGTGCGATTCAACCTGTACCAGGTGCCGCGGCGACGGCGGAAGTACCTGGTGGGACCGGCGGTAAGGGCCCACTGGCCCTAGTTGGCCGGATTTCGGCGGCATGGAAGCGGTAGGGGAGCGGCGCGAAATCGGCACGGAAAAGGGGCGGGCGCCCGGCACCGTCAGATGTGCCGGGCGCCCGCCGGAATCGGGGCTCGAAGCGCGCGCTAGGCGGCCGGAGTCATCCGCTCGACGATGCCGGGGTGCTCCTGGACCCAGGCGGCGACGGCCTCTTCCTCATGGCCCTGCCCGCGGTCCTTGATCTCCCGCTCCAGGGTGCCCAGCTCCGCCTCGCTCATCCGGAAGTTCTTGATCCACTCGGTGAGCCGCGGGTACCGCTCGGGGAACTCCTGGTTGGAGATCGTCCGGATGGTGTTGCCCTCACCGAAGTGCTTCTCGGGGTCCTTCAGCTTGGTCAGCTCGTACTCGCTGTACGCCCAGTGCGGGGACCAGAGCGTGACGGCGACGGGCTCCTTCTTGGCGTAGGCCCGCTTCAGCTCGGCGAGCATGGCGGGGGTGGAGCCGTCGACGACCTTGTACTCGTCCTTCAGTCCGTAGCCGGGCAGCACCCTGTTCTTGAGCAGGTCCATCTCGCCGGTGCCGGGCTCGATACCGATGATCCTCCCGTCGAAGAGGTCGGACTTGCCCTTGAGGTCGGCCAGGGAGTCGACGCCCTTGACGTAGGAGGGCACCGCGATCTCCAGTGAGGTCGGCTCGTACCAGGTCCCCAGGTCACGCAGCTTGTCCTTGTGCCGGTCCCAGTAGTTCTTCTGGGCGTGCGGCAGCCAGGCGTCGAAGTTGAGGTCCAGGTCGCCCGAGGCGAGGCCGGTGTAGACGGGGCCGACGTCCATCTGCTTGAGGTTCAGCTTGTAGCCGCGCCGTTCCAGGACGTTCTTCCACAGGTAGGTGATCGCGACGTCCTCGTCCCACGGGAACCAGGCCACGTCCAGCGCACGCTTCGCCTCGGCCGGGGTGCCGGTGTCCTGGACGGGGGCGAGCTTGTCGACGAGCCCGGGGTTGTCCTTCAGCCAGGCGCGTACGGCGTCCTGCTGCCTGCCCTTGCCCGCCTTGTTGATCTGCGACTCCAGGCCGGTGAGCTGCTCCTCGGTGAGCGTGAAGTTCTTCAGCCACTCACCGACGACCGGGTTCTCCTTGGCGAAGCCCTTGCGGGCCAGCGTGTGCACCTCGTCGCCCGCGCCCCAGGCCTTCCTGGGGTCCTTGAGCTTCTTCAAGTCGTAGTCGCTGTACGCCCAGTGCGGCGACCACAGCGTGACGACGACCGGTTCCTTCTTGTCGTACGCGCGCTTGAGCTCGGCCAGCATGGCGGGGGTGGAGCTGTCGACGACCTTGAACTCCTTGTCCAGGCCGTACTCCTTGAGGACCTTGCTCTTGAGCAGGCTCATCATTCCGGCGCTGGACTCGATGCCGGTGATCTTCCCGTCGAACTGCCCGGCCTTGCCCTTGAGGTCGTCGAGGGAGTCGATGTCCTTCATGTAGGCGGGCACGCTCAGTTCGAGGGAGGTCGGCCCGTACCAGGAGCCCAGGTCGTCGAGGCGGTCTCCGTACTTCTTCCAGTACTGCTCGTGCGTGACGGGCAGCCAGGAGTCGGTCTGGAAGTCGATGTCGCCCTGTGCAAGGGAGGTGTAGAGGGGTCCGGCGTCGAACTGCTCGGTCTCGACGTCGTATCCGCGCTGCTCCAGGATCTCCTTCCACAGGAAGGTGGAGGCGACGCCCTCGTCCCAGGGGATGTAGCCGATGCTGATCTTCTTGCCCTGGCCCACGTTCTTGCCGCCCGCGACCGGCTCGGCCTGGTCGCCGCCGCCGAAGACGCCCATGCCGCCCGCGACGAGCGCGAGCACGACGACGCCGATGACGGCGACGGAGGCGCGGGGGCGGTACGACCAGATCTTCAGGCCCTGTGCGGCACGCGCCCGGGCGGCGGCGCGGCGGCCGAGCGGGGAGACCTGGGTGCCCAGCGCGCTGGTCATCCGGTCCAGGTAGATCGCGAGGATCACGATGGCGATGCCCGCCTCGGCGCCGAGGCCGATGTTGAGCTGGCCGATGGCCTCGTTGACGTCGCCGCCGAGGCCGCCGGTGCCGACCATGCCGGCGATGGCCGCCATGGACAGGCCGAGCATGATGACCTGGTTGACGCCGGCCATCACGGTGGGCAGGGCGAGCGGGAGCTGGACGCGCAGCAGGGTGTTGCGCGGGGTGGTGCCGAACGCCTCGGCGGCCTCGACGAGTTCCTTGTCGACCTGGCGGATGCCCAGCTCGGTCATGCGGACGCCGGGGGCGAGCGCGAAGACCAGGGTGGCGACGATGCCGGCGGCGGCGCCGCTGCCGAAGAAGAGGATCGCCGGGATCAGGTAGACCATCGCGGGCAGCGTCTGCATCAGGTCCAGGCCGGGTCGCACGATCGCGCTGACCCGGTTGGAGCGCGCCGCCCAGATGCCGAGCGGCACCGAGATCACCAGCGCGATGACCGTGGCGACGAGCACCAGCGACAGGGTGACCATCGCGTTCTCCCACAGGTCGAGGGAGATGACGAAGCCGAAGCCGACGAAGGTGAGGACACCGGCGAGGGTGCCGCGCAGCCAGCACGCGAGCACCGCGAAGATGCCCACCAGCAGCAGGGGTTCGGGCGCCTGGAGGACGGCGTCGACGCCGTCGTAGGCGCCGCGGAAGACCTGCTCGAAGAAGTCGAAAAGCCAGCCCATGTGGGTGGTGAGCCACTCGACGCCGTCGTTGACCCACGAACCGAACTCGATCCTAGGCACGGGCCACCTCCGGGGTGCCCTCGCCGAGGAAGCCGATCAGACGGCTGCCCGGGACGACTCCGACGACCTTGCGCTCGGCGTCCAGTACGGCCACCGGGTGCGTCAGCCGGGCGCTGATCGCGCACAGCTCGGTGAACGGCGTGTCCGGGGTCGCGGTCTCGCAGCCGCTCTCGCAGCCGCAGTCGGCCTCGTCGCCGCGCACGTCGCGGTCCATGACGGCGGCGGCGGTGAGCACGCGGGAGCGGTCGACGTCCTGGGTGAAGGAGGCGACGTAGTCGTCGGCGGGGCGGACCAGGATGTCCTCGGCGGTGCCGATCTGGACGATCCGGCCGTCGCGCATGACGGCGACCCGGTCGCCGAGGCGCATGGCCTCGTTGAGGTCGTGGGTGATGAAGACGATGGTCTTCTTCAGCTTCGTCTGCAGTTCCAGGAGCTGGTCCTGCATGTCCCGGCGGATCAGCGGGTCCAGCGCGCTGAAGGACTCGTCCATCAGCAGCAGGTCGGCGTCGGTGGCCAGCGCGCGGGCCAGGCCCACGCGCTGCTGCATGCCGCCGGACAGCTCGTCGGGCCAGGACTTCTCCCAGCCCTTCAGGCCGCACAGCTCCAGCGCCTCGGTGGCGCGGGCGAGCCGCTCGGCCCTGGGGACGCCCTGGACCTCAAGGCCGTAGGCGGCGTTCTCCAGGACACTGCGGTGCGGGAAGAGCGCGAAGTGCTGGAAGACCATGCTGATCTTGTGGGCGCGGACCTCGCGCAGTTCGCGCGCGCCGAGCGCGGTGAGGTCCTGGCCGTCGAAGCGGACGTGTCCGGCGGTGGGCTCCAGCAGGCCGTTGAGCATGCGCAGCAGCGTGGACTTGCCCGAGCCGGACAGGCCCATGACGACGAAGATCTGGCCGGGTTCCACGGTGAAGGAGGCGTCGATGACGGCCGCGGTGGTGCCCTCGGCGCGCAGTTCCTCCCGGTCGGCTCCGGCCCGGAGCCGCTCCACCGCCTGCTGTTCCCGCCTGCCGAACACCTTGTAGAGATGTTCGGCCTCTAGTCTCGCTGACACGGATACCTCTTGCTTCGACGACAAAGACAGCGGAGCGTGCCGGCGACGGTTGCACACCGAGACGACATCGCTCCGATGGCGCGCCTGCCCTTGATCCCCAAGGCCAAACGGACAAGTGGTCCAGGCCACAAAACTTTGCGTATGACACAACCCGTTGCGTCGGCGTTGCGTCGGGGGCCCGCTGTCAGTGACGTACGGCATGATGCGAGGCGTGACCGGACGACTGATGCTCCTCGACACCGCCTCGCTGTACTTCCGCGCCTACTTCGGCGTGCCGGACTCCGTGAAGGCCCCGGACGGCACTCCGGTGAACGCCGTGCGCGGGCTGCTGGACTTCATCGACCGCCTGGTCAAGGACCACCACCCGGACTCCCTGGTGGCGTGCATGGACGCCGACTGGCGCCCGCAGTGGCGGGTGGACCTGATCCCCTCCTACAAGGCGCACCGGGTCGCCGAGGAGCGCGAGGTCGGGCCGGACGAGGAGGAGGTGCCGGACACCCTCTCGCCGCAGGTGCCGGTCATCGAGGCGGTGCTGGACGCGCTGGGCATCGCGCGCGTGGGCGTCGAGGGGTACGAGGCGGACGATGTGATCGGCACGTTCACCGCGCGGGCGAAGGGCCCGGTGGACATCGTCACCGGCGACCGGGACCTGTACCAGCTGGTGGACGACGCGCGCGGGGTGCGGGTGCTGTACCCGCTCAAGGGCGTGGGCACCCTGCAGCTGACCGACGAGGCGTGGCTGCGCGAGAAGTACGGCGTGGACGGCCGGGGGTACGCGGATCTGGCACTGCTGCGGGGCGACCCGAGCGACGGCCTGCCGGGCGTGCCGGGCATCGGCGAGAAGACGGCGGCGAAGCTGCTGGCGGAGTTCGGCGACCTGGCCGGGATCATGGCGGCCCTGGACGATCCGCGGGCCAAGCTCACTCCGTCGCAGCGCAAGCGGCTGGAGGAGTCGCGGCCGTATGTGGCGGTGGCGCCGAAGGTCGTACGGGTCGCGGACGACGTACCGCTGCCGGACGTGGACACCACGCTGCCGCGCGCCCCGCGCGACCCGGGCGCGCTGAAGGAGCTGGCGGAGCGCTGGGGTCTCGGGGGCTCCCTGCAACGGCTGCTGACGACGCTCGCGCCGTGAACGGGCGTGCGGGCGCGGAGAGGTGTGAAGAGCCGTGAAGGAACGTTCCCCATCGAGTGAATGAGGTGCGGCGGACCGGGAATTCGTCCCTTAAATTCTCCTTCGTGCCCTTTGCCGCACGGGTCATTAGCCTTGTCGTAGAGGTCATTTCCCCGCGAAGGTGCTAACTTAGGTAACCCTAAGCTTATTCGAGGGAGGCCGTCATGGCAGCACGCCCTGCCCGCAAGCCGCGCAGGCTCCACACCGCGCAGGTCGTCCGCACCGAACGGCTGACCCCGCACATGCAGCGCGTCGTCCTCGGCGGCGAAGGCCTGGCCGCCTTCGCCGCGGACACCTGCACCGACCACTATGTGAAGCTCCTCTTCGGCCCCGCCGGCGTCACCTACCCCGAGCCGTTCGACCTGGACCGGATCAGGGACCAGTTCCCGCGGGACCAGTGGCCGGTGACCCGGACCTACACCGTGCGCTCCTGGGACGCCCGTCACCGGGAGCTGACCCTGGACTTCGTCATCCACGGCGACGAGGGCCTCGCGGGCCCCTGGGCGATGCGGGCCCAGCCGGGCGAGACGGTGCGTTTCATGGGCCCCGGCGGCGCCTACGCCCCCGACCCCACCGCCGACTGGCATCTCCTGGTCGGCGACGAGAGCGCGCTGCCCGCGATCGCCCGCTCCCTGGAGGCGCTGCCCGCCGGTGCGCGCGCGTACGCCTTCGTGGAGATCGCGGGCCCGGAGGAGGAGCAGAAGATCGACTCCGACGTCGAGGTGACCTGGCTGCACCGCGGCGACCGCCCGGTCGGCCAGGCCGTCGTCGAAGCCGTGCGCTCCTTCGACTTCCCCGACGGCCGGCTGCACGCCTTCGTGCACGGCGAGGCCGCCTTCGTGAAGGACCTGCGCCGGCTGCTGCGCGTGGAGCGCCAGATCCCGCGCGAGGACCTGTCCGTCTCCGGCTACTGGCGCCTCGGCCACAACGAGGACGGCTGGCAGGCGTCCAAGCCGGAGTGGAACGCCCTCATCGAGGCGGAACAGGAAGGCGCGCCCGCCGCGTGAGACGCAGGACCCCTCCCCCGCCCGCCCCGCTCCCCCAGCGCGACGGCGTCGACCCGGTACGGGTCCGGCTGCCCGGCGGGGGCCGGTGGGCGACCGTACGGGAGCATCTGGTCGAGCGGCTCTCCGCGGGGGACGGGGTCGTTGAGCAGATGTTCGAGGAGGGGTTGTTCGTCGGGGCCGACGGACGGCCCCTCACCGGCGATACGGCCTACGAGCCGGGCATGTTCGTGTGGTTCCACCGGGAACGGGCCGACGAGGTCCCCGTCCCGTTCGAGCTGGAGATCGTGCACCGCGACGAGCACATCGTCGTCGCCGACAAGCCGCACTTCCTGGCCACCACCCCGCGCGGCAGCCACATCACCCAGACCGCGCTGGCCCGGCTGCGCCGTGAGCTGGACCTGCCCACGCTCGGCGCCGCACACCGTCTGGACCGGCTCACCGCCGGACTGGTGCTGTTCACCGTCCGCCCCGAGGAACGCGGCGCCTACCAGACACTGTTCCGCGACAAGCGGGTGCGCAAGGAGTACGAGGCGGTCGCGCCGTACGATCCCGCGCTGACCCTGCCGACGACCGTACGCAGCCGGATCGTCAAGGAGCGCGGGGAGATGGCCGCCCGCGAGGTGCCGGGCGAACCGAACGCCGTGAGCCGGATCGAGCTCGTCGGACACCGGGCCGACGGTCTCGGGCGGTACCGACTGCTGCCGTCGACCGGACAGACCCATCAACTGCGGGTCCACATGAACGCCCTGGGCGTGCCGATCCTCGGCGATCCGCTCTACCCCCACGTCGCCGACCCCGTGCCGGCCGGTGACTTCCGGCGCCCGCTGCAACTGCTGGCGCGGGCACTGGAGTTCACCGATCCGGTCACGGGGGTCGAGCACCGCTTCCGCAGCGCGCGGACGCTCGGCGCCTGGGAGTCGTACGCCGACTGGGCCGGTCAGTAACCCCGCCACCAGCGCACGAGGCGGCGCAGGGCACCCGGCCTGCGCTCGGGCTGCGCGGCCTGCACCGGCTGCGCCGGTGCCTGCGGGGCCGCGGCAGGCATCGGATGGGGCTGCGGCTGCGCGGGCTGCGGTGCCGGGGTCCGCGGGGCCGAGGTGACGTGCCAGGAGGGCCGCTGGGTCGGCACCATGTTCAGGCCGGGCTTGACGGTCACGTCCTGCGTCGGCTTCGGCTCGAAGCGGACCGGGAGCGCCACCAGGTGCCGGGAGGCGATGGACTGACGCCAGGTCAGGTCCTCCTCGGCGCAGTCGAGCCGGACGTCCGGCAGCCGTGCCAGCAGCGCGTCCACACCGACGTCGGCGATGCCACGCGCGATGTCCTGACCGGGACACTCGTGCGGGCCGCCGCCGAAGGCGAGGTGCGAACGGTTGCCCTGCATGTTCGCGGACAGGTCCGGCCGCACCCGCGGGTCGACATTGCCGGGCGCGATCCCGAACAGCAGCCCGTCGCCCTTGCGGATGCGCTTGCCGCCCAGCTCGGTGTCCTGCTTGGCGTAGTAGGCGAAGACGGTGCTGAACGGCGGCTCGTCCCACAGGGACTGCTCCACCGCCTCCGGCACCGTCATCTGGCCGCCCTTGAGCTGGGCGCGGAAGCGCGGGTCGGTGAGGACCATGCGCAGCACGTTGGCGATCAGGTTGGCCGTCGCCTCGTAGGCCGCCATCAGCACCACCCACAGGTGCTTGGTGATCTCGTCGTCGGTCAGCCGGGCGGGGTGGGCCATGAGCTGGCTGGTGAAGTCGTCCGCCGGTTCGGCCCGGCGGCGCTCGGTGAGCCGTTGCAGGGCGCCCATCACATAGCCGTGGCTGGAGATGGCGGTCTCCGAGCCGCGCAGCATGTCCCGGGTGGCCTGCACCATCCGGTCGTTGTACTCGTCGGGCATGCCGAGGATCTCGCACATCACCGCCATCGGCAGGTGCTCGGCGAACTGGCCGACCAGATCGGCCCGGCCCTGCTCGCAGAACTGGTTGACCAGGCGCTGTGTGGAGCGGTTGATGTAGCGGCGGATGCCGCGGTGGTCGATGGTGGACATGGCGCCGGTGACCGCGCCGCGCAGCCTCAGGTGCTCGTCGCCCTCGGCGTAGGAGCAGATCGGCTCCCAGGCGATGTGCGGCATCAGCGGGTGGTCGGGCTTGACCATGCCCTCCAGCAGCGGGGTCCAGATACGGCTGTCCCGGCAGAACTGCGAGGGGCTGCGCACCATGTGCATGTTCTCGGCGTGGCCGAGCACCACCCACATCGGTACGTCGTCGTGGAGCAGCACCGGCGCCACCGGTCCGTGCTCGTCGCGCAGTTCCTCGTACAGCTCCTCCAGGTCCTCCGCCTCCGGGCCGTAGAGCCGGCGCAGCCCTCCCGGCCCGGGGCTGTGGGCGGGGCAGCCCGGCGGCGGGCCCGAGCGCGGGTCGTCCGTGCCGGTCAGGGAGTGGGATTCAGGCGTCACGTGGTCGCTCCGAAGTGGATCCGGTGTCGGGGGAGTTCGGTCGGATACGTCGGTCGGGTGAGCGTCGGTCAGGTGAGCGCGCCCGTCATGGCGAGCGAGTGCAGGAAGCGCATCAGGGTCATCAGGGTGTCCCGGCTGGAGGCGCGGCGGCGGGCGTCGCACTCCACGATGGGGATCTCCGGTGCCAGGTCGAGCGCCTCGCGCAGCTCCTCGACCGGGTAACGGGGCGCGTCCGGGAAGGAGTTGACGGCGACCACGAAGGGCACCCCACGCTCCTCCAGCCGTCCTATGACGTCGAAGCTGACCTCCAGGCGTCGGGTGTCGATCAGCACCACCGCGCCGAGCGCCCCCTCGAACAGGCCGTTCCACAGGAACCAGAAGCGCTCCTGGCCGGGGGTGCCGAAGAGGTACAGCACGAGCTTCTCGGTGATGCTGATCCGGCCGAAGTCCATGGCCACGGTGGTGGCGGTCTTGGTGTCGGAACCGAAGTTGTCGTCGATCCCGATGCCCGCCTGGGTCATGGTCTCCTCGGTGGTCAGCGGTTTGATCTCGCTGACCGAGCCGACCATGGTCGTCTTGCCGACGCCGAAACCGCCCACGATGACGATCTTCACCGCGGCCTGGACGGTCTGCGGCAGTCGGTCCTCGGTGCGTGGTCCCGGGATGGTGTCAGAGTTTTTGAAGTCCATGCATCACCGCTTCGAGGAGGGAACGGTCGGCGACCGACTGCCGCACCAGCGGCTTGTGCGCCTCGACCAGTTCGTCCGCCAGCATCTGGGTGAGCACGACCGTCACCACGCTGAACGGGAGACTGAGATATGCGGACAGCTCGGCCACGGACAGCGGGGCCGTGCAGAGCCGGAGCAGCGCCGTCTGCTCGGGCGTGGCGGAGGGCGGTGGATCGGCGCGCGCCACGATTAAGGTGACCAGGTCGAGGTTGGCCCGGTCCCCGCCGTCTCCGCCGACCACGAACATCCGCTCGGGGTTCCTGCGCTCGCCCGCGGCCGGCTCGGGGGCGGGCGGCCTGCTGGGGTACCGCCTCTGGCGTTGCGGAGGAGTCATACGGTCTGCCCGTTGCGCCGGGGCGGACTGGTCAGGTGCGGACCGATCCGGTCCACCAGGTCCCGCATGCGGTTGCTCATCAGGCCGGGCTCGGCGAACGTGTCGGACAGCACCGCGAGATAGGCGTTGGGCCCGGCGGCCATCAGGTAGAAGTAGCCGCGGTTGATCTCGATGATGACCAGCTTCATCTTGCCGTCGCTGTCCGGGATCTCGTGCGCGACGGCTCCGGCCAGGCTCTGCAGTCCGGCGCAGGCGGCGGCGACACGGTCGGCGGCGTCGGGGTCGCCGCCGTGCCGGGCGATGCGCAGGCCGTCGGCGGACAGTACGACGATCATCTCGATGCCTGGTACGCCGTCGGCCAGATCCTTGAGCATCCAGTCGAAGTTGGCTCGCTGCTGGATCACTTGAGGTCCCCCTCGTCATCGGCCGGGGCGTGGGCCGGTTCGTTGGTCGGCTGGCGGAATGCGTTGGGATCGGGGTCGCGCTTGAGGCCCTCCCAGAAGGCCTCCACCCACAGTCCGGGCGGGGTGTCGTCCTCGGGTGCGGGCTCGGGGTCTGCCTTGACGGTGCCCCACAGGGGCTGCTCGCCGCGGGCGATGCGTTCCTGGTCCTCGCGTTCGTGCTTGGCCTGCTGGGCGATGCGCTCGCTGAGCGGGGTCTTGACGCGGCTGCGGCGCTGCGGCAGACCGTTGGCGGTCCACTCGGTGACGACCGGGACGTCGTCCTCCAGGGAGAGGTTCGCCGGGATCTTGGGGTTGGTGGGGCGGCGCTTCTTGGGCTTGCGCTTGGGGCCCTCGACGCCGCCGAGTTCGGGCAGCGGGGCGGCCGCGGCGCCGATGCCGTGGGCGTAGCCGGGCGCGGGGTCGCTGGTGATCATCTCGCGCGGCACGATCAGCACCGCGCGGACCCCGCCGTACGCCGAGGTGCGCAGGCTGACCTGCATGTCGAAGGCGGTGCACAGGCGGCCCACGACGGCGAGGCCCAGACGCGGGGTGTCGCCGAGCTCCTGCAGGTCGACACCGGCCTTGGCGGCCTCCAGCATGCCCTCGACCTTGGCGCGGGCCTCCTCGCTGAGACTGACGCCGGCGTCCTCGATCTCGATGGCGACGCCGGTCTGCACCTCGGTGGCGGTGACGTGCACCTTGGTCTGCGGCGGCGAGTAGCGGGTGGCGTTGTCGAGGAGTTCGGCGGCGGCGTGGATGACCGGCTCGACGGAGATACCGCGGATGTTGACCTTGGCGATGTTGTCGAGCGAGATGCGCCGGTACTCCAGGATGCGCGACATGGCGCCGCGCAGCACGCTGTAGAGCGCGACGGGCTCGGGCCACTGGCGGCCCGGCCGGCCGCCGCCGAGCACGGCGATGGAGTCGGCGAGCCGGCCGATCAGCGCGGTGCCGTGGTCGATGCGCAGCAGGTCGTCGAAGACCTCGGGGTTGCGCCCGTGGTCCTCCTCCATTTCGAGGAGTTCCTTGTTCTGCTGGTGGACGATGGCCTGCACCCGGCGGGCGATGTTGACGAAGGAGCGCTGGGCGGAGTCCCGCAGCGCCTCTTCCTCGTCGATGATCAGGAGCACGCGCTCGATCAACGCCAGCTCGGGCGCCTTGAGTTCGCGGTAGTCCGGGTTGAGCTCGCCGAGGTGGCGAATCACCTCGGCGGGGGAATTGCCGCGGTGCATGTAATCGATCGCGACGGGCACGATCTCCCGGGCGAGCCGGTCCATCTCGTAGTCGTGGGAGGCGATCCGCCGCTCCAGATACGCGGTGTGACGGGCGTGCTCCTCACGGGCGCTGCGCAGGGCACGGCCGCGGCGCACGACCTGGGAGGCCGTCGCGATCACCAGAACCGTGGCGACGGCGCCGCACCAGCCGACGGCGGCCCGCACCGGCCCCGAGACCAGGGCGGCGGCGGCTCCGGTCGCCGCGGCCATCAGTATGGCGGGGGGCAACAGCACACGCGCGTACGGCAGTTCGCGGCGCTGGGGCTGGGAGGCGGGAGGAGGTTGAACACTCACCATGTGGGCCCTCTGAAAGGAATCGGCTGGGAGTCGGGGGACTTGCAGGGGGGTACGTCATGGAACGTTCTGCGTCTTCGGGAGGTTTTGGAACAAGCGCACGAATACGCCTCAACTCGGTGCGTCGCGGGCGAGCTTAGTCCGACCGGATCATCGCCGTGTCATATTCAGCAAGCACCTGAAATCACACCCGGGACAGGAGTACCCTCGTCTCCATTTGCACGCTGCGGAATCATTCGCACACTCCGTGTCACGGGGTACGCGCGTGCGAGAACACTCACCGTGACGAGTGAGGAAACCACCCCCGGAAACGACTTCGGGGTCCCGCGTGGACATCAACCACGCGGAACCCCGTTTCACCGGCCGGAGGGTGAACCGGCCCGGCGCCTCAGCCCACCGAGGAGTAGGCCACCACTCCCCGCAGCAGCTGGTCGACCGCCTTGCGCGCGGCCTTCGCCACCGTCGAACCCTCCCGCGCGGGCGCCGCCGCGGAGATCTGCCCGAGCACGTCGATGACCTGCTTGCACCAGCGCACGAAGTCACCGGCCGGCATGTCCGCCTCGCGCAGCACCTCGTCCAGGCCCTTGCCGGAGGCCCACATGTACGCGGCCCAGGCGAAGCCCAGATCGGGCTCGCGCTGGCCCACGCCCTCGGTCTGGTTGATCCGGAAGTCCTCCTCCAGGGCGTCCAGGCGCCCCCAGATCCGGACCATCTCACCGAGCGCCGCCTTGGCCTTGCCGCTCGGCAGCTTCGGCGCCAGCGCGTCGTCCCCGACCCGCGCCTCGTACACCAACGCCGAGACGCACGCCGCGAGTTCTGCGGGCCCCAGCCCCTCCCAGACACCGGCCCGCAGGCACTCGCTGGCCAGCAGGTCCAGCTCGCCGTACAGCCGCGCCAGCCGCTTGCCGTGTTCGGTGACCTCGTCGGCGCGCAGATAGTCCAGCTCGGTCAGCAGCGCCACGATCCGGTCGAAGGTCCGCGCGATGGTGTTCGTACGCCCCTCGATGCGCCGCTCCAGCTGCGAGGTGTCGCGCAGCAGCCGGTGGTAGCGCTCGGCCCAACGGGCGTGGTCCTCGCGGTCGTTGCAGCCGTGGCAGGGATGCGCGCGGATCGCGGTGCGCAGCCGGGCGATCTCCCGGTCGTCGGCGGCCTGCGAGCGCTTCTTCCGCGCCCGCTCCGGCGGGATGTGCCCGGCCTTGGTGCGCAGCGCGGAGGCGAGGTCCCGACGGGACTGCGGGGAGCGCGGGTTGAAGGACTTCGGGATGCGCATCCGCTCCAGCGCCTCCACCGGCACCGGGAAGTCCATCGAGGCGAGCCGCTTGACCTGCCGCTCGGCGGTGAGCACCAGCGGGCGCGGCCCGTCGTGGTGGTCGAAGCCGCGGTGCCCGTTGGACCGCCCGGCGGGCAGCCCCGGATCCAGTACCAGCGCGAGACCGGCGTACTTGCCGGTCGGCACATGGATGACATCGCCCGGCTTGAGCTTCTCCAGCGCGACCGCGGCCTCCGCGCGCCGCTGGGCGGCGCCCTGGCGGGCCAGTTCGGTCTCCCGGTCCTTCAGCTCGCGGCGCAGCCGCGCGTACTCCTCGAAGTCGCCGAGGTGGCAGGTCATGGACGCCTTGTAGCCCTCAAGCCCCTCCTCGTTGCGCTGCACCTGCCGGGAGATCCCGACGACCGACTTGTCGGCCTGGAACTGCGCGAAGGAGGTCTCCAGCAGCTCGCGCGAGCGGTGCCGCCCGAACTGCTCGACGAGGTTGACCGCCATGTTGTACGACGGCTTGAAGCTGGAGCGCAGCGGATACGTACGGGTGCCCGCGAGGCCCGCGAGGTGCTCCGGGCTCATCCCCCGCTGCCACAGCACCACCGCGTGGCCCTCGACGTCGATGCCGCGGCGGCCCGCGCGTCCGGTGAGCTGGGTGTACTCGCCCGGGGTGATGTCGGCGTGCTGCTCGCCGTTCCACTTGACGAGCTTCTCCAGCACCACCGAGCGGGCGGGCATGTTGATGCCGAGCGCGAGGGTCTCGGTGGCGAACACGGCCTTGACCAGGCCGCGTACGAACAGTTCCTCGACGACCTCCTTGAACGTCGGCAGCATGCCCGCGTGATGGGCGGCGATACCGCGCTCCAGGCCCTCCAGCCACTCGTAGTACCCGAGGACGTGCAGGTCCTCGGTGGGGATGGAGGCGGTGCGCTCCTCCACCAGGGAGCGCACCTTGTGCCGCGCCTCGTCGTCGTTGAGCCGCAGTCCGGCGTACAGGCACTGCTGGACGGCGGCCTCGCAGGCGGCGCGGCTGAAGATGAAGGTGATGGCGGGCAGCAGCCCCTCGGCGTCGAGCCGTTCGATGACCTCGGGGCGGCCCGGCGTCCACACCCGCGAGCGCTGTCTGCGCTCCCGCTCGCGGTCGGCCTCGCGCATGGCGCGCCCGCGTCTGCGGTCCTGGTACGAGGGCCGGGTGGCCTCCATCCGCGCCAGTCGCGTCAAGTCGGGGTTGACGGCCTTCTTGTGGCCCTCGCCCTCCTCGAACAGGTCGTACATCCGCCGTCCGGCCAGCACGTGCTGGAACAGCGGCACCGGGCGGTGCTCGGAGACGATCACCTCGGTGTCGCCGCGCACGGTGTCCAGCCAGTCGCCGAACTCCTCCGCGTTGGACACGGTGGCCGACAGGGACACCAGGGTCACCGACTCGGGGAGGTGGATGATCACTTCCTCCCACACGGCGCCGCGGAAGCGGTCGGAGAGGTAGTGCACCTCGTCCATGACCACATAGCCCAGGCCGAGGAGGGTCTGCGAGCCCGCGTACAGCATGTTCCGCAGCACCTCGGTGGTCATCACGACCACCGGGGCGTCGGAGTTGACGCTGTTGTCGCCGGTGAGCAGGCCGACCTTTTCCGCGCCGTAGCGGCGGCACAGGTCGTTGTACTTCTGGTTCGACAGCGCCTTGATGGGCGTCGTGTAGAAGCACTTCTTGCCCTGCTGAAGGGCGAGGTGGACGGCGAACTCGCCCACGATCGTCTTGCCGGAGCCGGTGGGGGCGGCCACCAGCACGCCCTTGCCCGCTTCGAGTGCCTTGCAGGCCGCGATCTGGAAGGGATCGAGGCCGAAGTCGTACATCTCGCGGAAGCCGGCGAGCGCGGTGGCCTGCTCGGCAGCCCGTGCCCGGGCAGCCGCATAGCGCTCGGCCGGTGAGAGGTCCTCTGTCATCGTGCTTTCGAGCGTACCGGGCCCCACTGACAACAGGACGATCATTATCCGGATCCAGGTCCCGTAAACCCTGGATCCGCGCAGCTCACGGGCCTACTACGCGTACCGCCCCGGGCACACAGCGTGCGGCCAGCGGCAGGGCGCCCAGCCGCTCGCCGTCGGCGTAGCCGGTGATGTTGTCGGCGGCGATCTCGACGCGCGCGGCCCGCACCACGGTGACCTTGGGATGGCCGACGTGACCGCCTTTGTAGACGCTCGGGAACACCCGCAGCAGGGTGGCCCGGGAGCAGTCACCGACGATCGTGATGTCGAACAGGCCGTCGGTGGGGTCGGCGTCGGGGCAGATGCGCATGCCGCCGCCGTAGGAGGAGCCGTTGCCGACCGCGACGAGCGTCGCCTCGACCTCGCGGACGTCGCCGTCGTCGAGGGTGATGCGGTACGGGAAGGGGCGGAAGGCGGCCAGTTCGGCGAGCATCGCGAGGTCGTACTTCAGGCGGCCGGTGGGCCAGCGCATGCGGTTGCCGCGGTCGTTGACGCGGGAGTCGAAGCCGGAGGCGAGGACGGTGCCGAACCAGCGGTCGCCGACCTGTCCGAGGTCGATGTCGCGGATCCGGGCGCCCTTGAGGGCGTCGGCGATCGTCCGTCCCGCGGCGGCCGGGTCCCGCACCGGCAGACCGAGGGCGCGGGCGAAGTCGTTGCCGGTGCCTACGGCGACCAGACCGAGCGGGGTACGGGTGCCGGCCACGGCCTGCAGGGCGAGGTTCGCCATGCCGTCCCCGCCGACGGCGACCAGGGCGCCGGTGCCCTCCGCGACGGCGGCACGCGCGCGTGCCAGGGCATCCCCCGCGTCCTCACCGATGACGGTCCGCACACTGAACCCGGCCGCCCGCAACGCGGAAGCGGCCGGCTGCGCCGCTTGGGCGCCCCGGCCGCGGCCCGCGGTGGGATTGACGAAAAGAGTGATCTCGCTGCTCACGGCTCAGACCCTATGAGCTGCGCACTCATCCTCAGGTCACGTCGTCATAACCGTTGATCCGGTCCGTGGACGCCTGCTCGGGCAGCGCGCGGCTGGCGGAAACCGTCTCGACCTCGCCGATGTCCTCAGGCGTGAGGTCCAGGTCGGATGCCTCGTCGTCGGCGGGGCCCATCGCGTCGCGGCGGGCGCGGCGCTTGTCGTTGACGAGGGAGATCACGACCGCACCGAAGTAGAGCACCCAGATCGGTCCGGCGAGCGCCAGCATGGTCAGCGGGTCGGTGCTCGGCGTGGCGATCGCCGCGAACACGGTGATGCCCATGATCATGCCGCGCCACCAGCCGAGCATGCGCTTGCCGGTGATGATCCCGGAGAAGTTCAGCATGACCAGCAGAAGCGGCAGCTCGAAGGAGAGGCCGAAGACGACGACCATGCGGGTCACGAGGTCGAGCAGATCGTCCAGCGGCAGCAGATTGTCCACACCGAACGGGGTGAACTCGATCAGCACCTTCGCGGTGGTCGGCAGCACCTTGTACGCGAAGAGGGCACCGAGGAGGAAGAGCGGGAAACCCGTGGCGACGAACGCGTAGGCGTACCGCTTCTCATGCTTGTGCAGGCCCGGGGCGACGAAGGCCCACAACTGGTACAACCAGACCGGTGAGGCCAGTACGACACCGGCCATCAGCGACACCTTCAGAGCCAGCGTGAAGGGCGTCAGCAGACCGTTGATCGTGATCTGGGCGCACCGCTGCTCGGTCGTGGACTTGGCCAGCTCCTCGAAGCTCTTCCCGCAGCCGACCGCGTCAAGGATCGGCTCGGTGAAGAAGCTGATGATGTCCATGTAGAAGAAGGCGGCGACGATCGTCACGGCGACGATGGCCAGCAACCCCTTCGCGAGCCGGTTGCGGAGCTCGCGGAGGTGCTCCGCAAGGGGCATCCGCCCCTCGGGATCCTTCTCCTGTTTGCGGGCAGACTTCAGCAACCCACGTTCCCATCTCGTGCAGTGGGCCGGAGGTCACCGGCCCTGCGTCAGCGCTTGGTCGTGTCCGTCGGCTCGTTGACCGGGCGCGAGCTGGTCACGTCGCCGGGCGCGGCCTGGATGATGCGCTGGGCCGGGGGCTGCTCGTCGTTGTTGGGCGGGTCGGCGGGGGCGGTGGTCTTGCCGTCGTCCTTCATCGCCTTCGCCTCGCTCTTGAGGATCCGGGCGGACTTGCCGAGCGACCGAGCCATGTCCGGAAGCTTCTTCGCGCCGAACAGCAGGATGATGACGACGAGGATGAGAATGATCTCGGGAGCTCCGAGCCTTCCGAACATAAGTCTTTACCTTCTCACCGAGGCGGCTTGGGTGGGGGTACTGTCCGACCGGTCGGACAAGCGTCCGAACGATCGCGCTGACAGCGATCGTAACGCTCAGGGGTGAACGCGAGGCAATCCCCGTGCGTACTCCCAGTCCGCGGCCGGGCCTCGTTATCCGGGCCGCGACCAGCAGCGTACCTGCCACGGGCACCTCGATGACAGGGCGAAGCGACCCAAACCGCTCGTCACGCAGGACTCACACCCGCTTCTCAGCATCGCTCACAGCGAGTCCACGGCCCGCGCCGTGCTCACCGCCGCCCGCTCCAGATCCTCCGCGGCCCGGTTGATGCGCCGCGCGGACTCCGCGACCTGCCTGCCCAGGCGCTGCGCCTCCAGGAACACTCGCACCGCGAGCACCCCGAGAACGGCGAGACCCAGGAACCCCACAGCTACCGCGAACATCGGCCAGAACATGACGCCGAGCCTAGAGGGTCGAGTGCAGCCGCAGGGTGCGCACCCCGCCGCCGGTGAGCAGCTCCACGATCCGCTCCCCGGCCGGCTTGCGCACCGCGGCGCCGCACTCCGGGCAGGTGAAGGAGTAGAACGTGGTCCGGCTGCTGGCCCCGATGGCCAGCCGCAGCGCGCTCGCCGCGAGTTCGAACCGGCCCCGGCAGTCCGGGCAGCCCGCTCTGAACACGACGGGGGACACACGTCTCATCCCCGCGAACGCGGACGCCACCGACATCCCGACCGACCCCGCTTCACTCAAAGCCCCGCACTCCCTCGTTATTGGTCGATCACCCACGGGCGCCTTGTACCGCTTCGCAGACCTCGACCCTGCTCAGCCTTTCGGGCCCGCACTCGCGCGCGCTCTGCGGACCGGCGCGCCCCTCGGCTCACTCCCGGGTCAACGCCCTTCGGTCCCGCTCCCGGTCCGTGCCCCGCAGCCACGGCTCACGCCCCGTCGGCGTCCCGCGCCTCGATCCCGTCGTAGGCGGCGAGCGCCTCGCGGGCCGCCCTGCGGGCGCTCTCGGCCAGCTCGGGTGGCGCGACGATACGTCCGTCGCGGCCGAGCCGGAGCGCGAGCCGCCGCAGGGACGCCGGGTCCGGCGTCCGCAGAGTGATACGCAGCCCGCCGTCGGGAAGCTCATCCGCACTGTCGTGCGGGTAGTACTCGGCGACCCAGCGCCCGCCGGGACCGACCTCGATGATCACCTCGGGGTCCTCGGCGGCAGGCTGCACCAGGCCCTCGGACAGGTCCCGCAGCTCGATCTCCGGCGGCGCGGCCGGCTCGTCGAGGATCTTGATCTCGGCGACCCGGTCCAGCCGGAAGGTCCGGCGCGCCTCGGAGCGACGGCACCAGGCCTCGACGTAGGTGTGGCCGACGCTGACCAGGCGGATGGGGTCGATCTCGCGCTCGGTGACCTCGTCGCGGGCCGGGGAGTAGTAGCGGATCCACAGCCGGCGCCGCTCGGAGATCGCACGGTCGACATCGGCGAAGACGCCGCCCTCCGATTCGAAGGTCACCGACAGCCGGGAGCTGGCCCCGGCGGCCTCACCGGCCGCGGCCTCCACCTTGGCGGTGGCCCGCAGCAGGGCCTGCCGGTCGCTCTCGCGCAGTCCGGGCAGCGTGGACACCGCGCGGGCGGCCACCAGCAGCGCCGTGGCCTCGTCGGAGGCCAGCCGCAGCGGCTCGGCCGCCTCCGCGGCCAGCGCGGCCGGGTTGTGCCACCAGATCCGCTCGCCGTCGGTGTCGATGTCCAGCAGGTCGCCGCCGCGGAAGCTGGTGCCGCACATGGGCAGCACATCGAGGTCCGAGACCAGCTCGTCCTCGGTGACGCCGAAGGCGCGCGCGACGTCCTCGATCCGGGCGCCGGGGCGCTCCCTGAGGTAGGTCACCAGGGAGAGCATCCGCCGGGTCTGGTCGATGGCGTTCGTGGGCCTGACCGGTTTGCCTGCCACTGTTCCGTCCGCTCCCCCTCAGCCCTTGGCCACGGCACGCAGCCGGTCCATCACATCGGCCCGCAGCTCGGCGGGCTCCAGCACCACCACGTCCGGCCCGAACTCCACCAGCCAGGCGTCCAGGCCGTGGCCGTACGGAATCTCCAACTCGTCCCAGCCGTCACCAAGTTCCCGGACCCGGGTGGCTTTCGCCCGCAAGGGGTACCCGGCGTCCGAGCGCAGCCGGATCAGCGCGGAGCGGTCGGCGGTCTCCCCCGCCCAGCCCGCGACGGTCTCCCGCACGGTGACGACATCGGGCACCGGGGCGGTGAACTTCCCGCCGCGGGAGCGGACCTTGCCGGTGATCCGGGAGAGCCGGAAGACCCGCTCGGCGCCCCGGTCACGGTCGAAGCCCGCCAGGTACCAGTGGCCGCGCCAGCACTCCAGCGCCCACGGCTCGACATGCCGGGGCTCGGGGTGCGCGGCGGTGGCCTTGCGGTAGTCGAAGACGACGGGCCGGCGGTCCCGGCAGGCCAGCATCAGCGGCTCGAACGCGGCCTCGTGGACGGGGATGCGCGGCTCCAGCGCGCCGTGCGCCTCGTAGGGGTCGACCTCCTCGGGCAGCCCGGCCGCGCGCAGCTTCTGCAGGGCGCCGCTGGCGGCACCGGCGAGCCTGGCCTGCTGCCAGACCTTGGCGGCCAGCCCGAGCGCGGCGGCCTCCTCGGCGTCCAGGGTGATCGGGGGCAGCCGGTTGCTGTCGCGGCGCGCGAGATAGCCGACCTCGCCGTCGAGGCTCTCCACGGTCTCGATGACCAGGCCCAGCTCGCGCAGGTCGTCCTTGTCCCGCTCGAACATGCGGTTGAAGGAGTCGTCGCTCCCCGTCGACCCGTTGCCCGGTCCGAAGGCCTCGACGTACGCCTCGATGGAGTCACGCAGCTCGCGCTTGCTCAGCGGCCGCCGCGTCCCGAGCAGACACAGCGCCAGATTCATGAGCCGCTCGGCCTTGGCAATGGCCATCGACGCCCTTCGCCTTCCCTATGGTGCTTACGACCGATGACCGTACCGCCCCCGGGTCACGCGGCAAAAGCCGAGGGCCCATGCCCGGACAGGCATGGGCCCCAGGTGATCGAGTCCGGTCGTACGACGATCGGATCCCGAGTGATCAAACGCCAAGTGATCGGCGGCGAACGATCAGACGCCGAGCAGGTCGACGACGAAGATCAGCGTCTCGCCCGGCTGGATCGCCGGCGTCGGGCTCTGGTTGCCGTAGGCGAGGTGGGCCGGGATGGTCAGCTGGCGGCGGCCGCCGACCTTCATGCCCTGCACGCCCTGGTCCCAGCCCTTGATGACACGGCCGGCGCCCAGCGGGAAGCGGAACGGGGTGCCGCGGTTCCAGCTGGCGTCGAACTCCTCGCCGGTGCTGAAGGCGACACCGACGTAGTGCACCGTGACGGTCTGGCCCGCCTCGGCCACCGCTCCGTCGCCCTCCCAGATGTCCTTGATCTCCAGGTCCGCCGGCGGCTCGCCGCCCGGGAAGTCGATCTCGGGCTTGTCGATGCTCACGTGTTCAGCTCCATGCTTGTGGTGGAAAGGCAACGATCACAGTCTCGCATCCCGCGCGGGGTCACATCTTCGCCAGGATGTCGACCGAGAAGACCAGCGTGGAGTCCTTCTTGATCTCGCTGCCCTGCGGGGGGTTGTCGCCGTAGCCGAGCTTCGGCGGGATGACGATGAGTACCCGGCTGCCCACCTTCTTGCCGGTCAAACCCTGCGCCCAGCCCTTGACGACCTGCGTCAGCCCGAACGAGGCGAGCTGCTTGTTGGCGTACGTGGAGTCGAACTCCTTGCCGCCGTCCCACAGCACGCCCTTGTACTGCACCAGCACGCTGTCCTGGGCGCCGACCTCCGGGCCGTCACCCTCCAGGATGTAGTTCGCCACCAGCTTCGTCGGCGCGTCGGTGTCCGGGACCTCGATGGAGGGCGCCTTGCCGTCGGTGTTCGTACCGACCTTCGGCAGGTCCGCGTTGTCCTGGGCGGCCTCGGTGCCCTTGGCGGAGCTCTTGGTGTTGAACGTGCCCTGCACATCCACCACGAACACCAGCGTGTCGGTGCCCTTGATGCCCGCCTGGCTGTTGCCCTCGGTGCCGTAGCCCCAGGTCGGAGGGACGGCCATCAGCACGCGGCTGCCGACCTTCTTGCCCGGCAGCGCGTAACGCCAGCCGTCGATGATGCTGCCCTGGGCGAGCTGGATGACCAGCGGCGTCTTGCGGTCGTAGGAGTTGTCGAAGACCTTCGCCGTGGCCCAGATCTGACCCAGGTAGTTGGCCTGGACGTAGTCGTTCTCCGCGATCGTGGCGCCGTTGCCCGCGATCACCGTCTGCACAGCGAGATCCTTCGACGGCTCCCCGTCGCCCTTGGCCACGGTCGGCTTCTCGTCGAACTTCACACCCGCGGTGATCTTGGGCAGCGGCCCGTCCACGATCTTCGGCGACGGGGCCGCCTCGGGGGCCGAGGGCGACGGGGTTTCGGCGGACTCGGCCGAATCGCTTCCGTCGTCGTCGCCGCACGCGGCGAGCGTGGCCAGTCCGGCGGGAACGGCAATGAGCAGTGAGCGTCGGCGCACGGTGGGGGCCTCGTAATCAATCGATCTTGTCTGATGGCGTGCGCGCAACTCTACGGCGTGAGAAGAGCGCCGTACGGTAAACGTACGGCGCCCGTGTTGCGTTCCGGGCCCATGGGCCGGAACTCGACTCTCACATACCGGCGATCAGCTTCTCCACCCGGTCGTCCACCGAACGGAACGGGTCCTTGCACAACACCGTGCGCTGTGCCTGGTCGTTCAGCTTCAGGTGGACCCAGTCCACCGTGAAGTCCCGCCGCTGCTCCTGGGCCCTGCGGATGAAGTCGCCGCGCAGTCGGGCCCGAGTGGTCTGCGGCGGAACGGACTTGCCCTCGAAGATCTTCAAGTCATTGCAGATCCGCGCCGCTTGACCCTTCTTCTCCAGCAAGTAGTACAGACCACGACGACGGTGGATGTCGTGGTAGGCGAGGTCTATCTGCGCCACCCGCGGATGCGACATCGTCATGTTGTGCTTGGCCCGGTACCGCTCGATGAGCTTGTACTTCATCACCCAGTCGATCTCGGTGCCGATACGGTCCAGGTCCTCGGACTCGATCGCGTCCAGCGTGCGGCCCCACAGCTCCAGCACCTGCTCCACCGTGCCGGTGCGGATACCGCGCCGCTCGCAGAAGTCCACGGCCTTCTCGTAGTACTCCCGCTGCACCTCCAGCGCGGAAGCCTCCCGGCCGCTGGCCAGGCGCACCTTGCGCCGCCCGGTGATGTCGTGGCTGACCTCGCGGATCGCCCGGATCGGGTTCTCCAGCGTCAGGTCCCGCATCACCGTGCCCGCCTCGATCATCCGCAGCACCAGGTCGGTCGCACCGACCTTCAGCAGCATGGTCGTCTCCGACATGTTGGAGTCGCCCACGATGACATGCAGTCGGCGGTAGCGCTCGGCGTCCGCGTGCGGTTCGTCACGGGTGTTGATGATGGGCCGGGAACGCGTCGTCGCCGACGAGACGCCCTCCCAGATGTGCTCCGCCCGCTGGCTCACGCAGTACACCGCCCCGCGCGGGGTCTGCAGCACCTTGCCCGCGCCGCACAGCAGCTGACGCGTGACGAGGAACGGGATCAGGATGTCCGCGAGCCGGGAGAACTCCCCGTGCCGCGCCACCAGATAGTTCTCGTGGCAACCGTAGGAGTTGCCCGCCGAGTCGGTGTTGTTCTTGAAGAGGTAGACGTCGCCCGCGATTCCCTCCTCGTGCAGGCGTCGTTCGGCGTCGACCAGTAGCCCTTCCAGAATGCGCTCGCCTGCCTTGTCGTGCGTGACCAGTTCGATCACGTTGTCACATTCGGGTGTCGCGTATTCCGGATGTGACCCCACGTCGAGATACAGGCGGGCGCCGTTCCGCAGAAAGACATTGCTGCTGCGGCCCCATGACACGACACGGCGGAAGAGGTACCGCGCCACCTCGTCAGGCGACAGACGGCGCTGTCCCCTGAACGTGCACGTGACGCCGTACTCGTTCTCCAGCCCGAAAATGCGGCGGTCCATGACTGAACATTACGCCCGATCCCCCGAGCTGAAACGGGGTTCGACAGCACGGTTTGGATCATTTTCCGATGAAGCCGCAACCACCGCTTGCTGCACGGACGCCGCCAATACCCTCCGCGTGGCCAGCAAAACCAGCAGCGACACACCTCCCGCCGCCCCCGGAACGGCGAAGCCCCACAGCGCCCCGCCGTTCTCCACGACCGGACCCGCGAGTCCCGTGCCCACCGACGCGCCGACCGTGAACGTCGTCACCAACCACGAGAACGCCTCCGTCACCGTCCCGCGCGGGGCATGCCGGTCCACGAGCACAAACGCACAAGCGATACAGGGCGCCAGGAACACACCCGCCAGCACCATCAGCGCCACCATCGCCACTACACCCGGCATCAGCATCAGCGGCAGATAACACACCGCCAGAAGCGCCACCAGCACCGTCAGTCGCCGCGCCGGCTCCCCCGACCACCGCCGCGCCCCGTACACCGTGCCCCCGACCAGCGCGCCCAGACCGATCCCCGCCATCAGCCAGCCGTACACCGCATCACCACCGTGGTCGTCCGCGTACGGCACCGACGCCACCGTGATGGAACCCAGCGCCACCCCCACGAACAGGAACGCCGCCAGCAGCGCCAGCAGCCCCGGCGAACGCAGCGCGCCCAGCCAGTGCGCCTCCCGGGGCGCCGAACGCCACGCGCGCGACGGCGGCGACAGCACCACCGACAGCGCGCCGAGCACGCCTATGAGGTTCAGAACCAGCAGCGCCGCCTGCGCCGACCACAGCGAGGTGCACAGCGTCACCAGCAACGGCCCGACCGTGAACATCACTTCCTGCGCCACGGCGTCCATCGCGTACGCCGTGTGCACCTGGCCCTCCCGGCCCAGCACCGACGGCCACAGCGCCCGCAGCCCGCCCTCCAGCGGCGGCGTGAACAGCCCGGCCACCGCCACGGCCGCATACGCGAGCACCAGCGGCCCGATACCGGTCACCGCGAAGACGGCCATCGCCAGCGCCGACACCACCGCCGCGGGCAACTGCACCCGCGGCTGCCCGTGCAGATCCACCAGCCGCCCCAGCAGCGGCTGCCCCGCCGCGTTCGCCACCCCGTACACCGCCGCCAGCGCGCCCGCGAGGCTGTACGTGCCGCCCTCCGCGCGCACGAACAGCACGATCGCGATGGCGGCCGTGGCGTTCGGCAGCCGTCCCACCAGCGTTCCGGCGAGCAGCCGAGCGGCATGCCTCGCCCTGAGGATCTCCAGGTATCCCGCGGCCATGTCCGCCATCTCCTCGCCGTGACGCCTTAGGTTTTACGTATAACTTCCTCCGTCATACGTACCATGTGCGCTGTTCAGGCGTCCACAGGAAAGCGCAGGCACCCACGGTGGCCCGAGGCAGCACCCGCCCCACCAGCCGGGACGTCGCCCAGGCCGCAGGCGTCTCCCAGGCCGCGGTCTCCCTCGTCCTCGGCGACAAATGGCGCGGCCGCGTCAGCGCCGCCACCGCCGAACGCGTCCGCGAAGCCGCCCGCGAACTCGGCTACCGCCCCAACCTCGCCGCCCGCAACCTCCGCCTCGGCCGCACCCGCACCGTCCTCCTCGTCGTCCCCGCCCTCACCACCGAATTCTTCGCCGGCGTCTACACCGGCGCCGCCCGAGTCGCCGCCACCCACGGCTTCGGCGTCGTCCTCTACCCCTCCCCCGAAGGCATCGGCCCCGCCCGCGACCCCTTCGCCTCCGCCCAGGCCGCCCTCGACGGCGTCATCGCCTCCTCCATGGCCGCCGACGCCCTCAGCGCCATCCGCGGCGACCAACTCCCCCTCGTCATGCTCGACAGCGACCCCACAGGCAGCCTCGGCGCCGCCACCGTCAACCTCGACATCACCGACGGCATCCAGCAGGTCACCGACCACCTCCTCGGCCTCGGCCACCGCCGCTTCCTGCACCTCGCCGCCGACGTCCCCTCCTGGACCTTCGACGTACGCGCCCGCGAACTGCGCACCCGCCTCGCCGCCACCCCCGGCACCACCCTGACCACCGCACACGCCCCGATCTCCATCGAAGGCGCCCAGCACGCCGCCGAAACCGCCCTCTCCGCCCCCGGACCCCGCCCCACCGCCCTCATCTGCGACGACGACAAACTCGCCGCCGGCGCCTACAAAGCCGCCCGCCGCCTCGGCCTGACCGTCCCCGACGACCTCTCCGTCACCGGCTTCGACGACCTCGCCCTCGCCACTGCCATCGACCCCGAACTCACCACCGTCCGCCTCGACGCCGAACTCTTCGGCGAACGCGGCATGCAAGCCCTCCTCGCCGTCCTGGACGGCCGTGAGCCCGAAGCAGGGGACATTCCCGTCGAACTCGTCGTACGGGCCTCCACAGCGCCCCCCAGAGCCTCCTGAACACACCTGTGCCCCGACCGGAACACCGGCCGGGGCACAACAAAGGCGAAAACGCGGTACGGACTACTCCTCGCCGCTCTCCTCGCCACCCTCGGCGCTCTCCGCCTCGGTGGCCGCACCGTCCTCCGCCAGCAGACGATCCAGCTGACGGCCCACAATCCGCTTGAACTTCCGCTTCTGCGGACGCGTCCGGTCCAGCACCGCTACCTCAAGCCGCTCCGCCGGAATCTCCCGCTGCGAACCGTTCGACTCCCGCGACAGCGACTGCACCGCCAGCTTCAACGCCTCCGCCAGACTCATCCCGTCCTGATGGCGCTGATCCAGATAGTTACTGATCAACTCGGCGTTACCACCCACCGCCACCGAACCGTGCTCGTCCACGATCGAACCGTCGTGCGGCAGCCGGTAGATCTGGTCACCCTCCGGAGTCTCACCCACCTCCGCGACCACCAGCTCCACCTCGTACGGCTTCTCGGCCGCCGAGGAGAAGATCGTGCCCAGCGTCTGGGCGTACACATTCGCCAGACCGCGCGCCGTCACATCGTCACGGTCATAGGTGTAACCACGCAGATCCGCGTACCGGACGCCGCCGATGCGCAGATTCTCGTACTCGTTGTACTTGCCGGCGGCCGCGAAGCCGATCCGGTCGTAGATCTCACTGAACTTGTGCAGCGCACGGGACGGGTTCTCACCGACGAACACAATGCCGTCGGCGTACTGGAGCACCACCAGACTGCGACCACGGGCGATGCCCTTGCGGGCGTACTCCGCCCGGTCGGCCATGGCCTGCTGCGGGGAGACATAGAACGGCGTCGACACCGGTTATCCGTCCCTTTCTGTGGAAGTCACTGCGATCACCTTGCAACAACCAGCTCCGGCTAGAGCAGCGCGGCCCGCGGGCCGTCCGGCTGCTCCAGACGCCGCTCCAGGATCGAGCGGGCGATCTCGGAGGACTCGTCGTCCGTCAGCCGACGGAAACCGTCCTCGGTGATCACGGTGACAATCGGGTAGATCCGGCGGGCGACATCGGGACCACCGGTCGCCGAGTCGTCGTCAGCCGCGTCGTACAGGGCCTGCACCACCAGCGTGGTCGCCTGGTCCTCGGTCAGATCGTCACGGAACAGCTTCTTCATCGCACCGCGCGCGAAGATCGAACCCGAGCCCGTCGCGGCGTAGCCCTGCTCCTCGCTACGGCCACCCGTCACGTCGTAGGAGAAGATCCGGCCCTTCTCCCGGTCCAGGTCGTACCCCGCGAACAGCGGCACCACGGCAAGACCCTGCATCGCCATGCCCAGATTCGACCGGATCATGGTCGACAGGCGGTTCGCCTTGCCCTCCAGCGACAGCTGCGCGCCCTCCACCTTCTCGAAGTGCTCCAGCTCCAGCTGGAACAGCTTCACCATCTCCACCGCCAGACCGGCCGTGCCTGCGATACCGACGGCCGAGTACTCGTCGGCCGGGAACACCTTCTCGATGTCCCGCTGCGCGATCACATTGCCCATGGTGGCCCGCCGGTCACCGGCGAGCACCACGCCCCCGGGGAACGTCACCGCCACGATCGTCGTGCCGTGCGGCGCCTCGATCACACCCTGTGTGGGCGGCAGTTGACGATTCCCCGGCAGCAGCTCCGGCTGGTGCTCGGAGAGGAAGTCCATGAAGGACGAGGACCCTGGCGTCAGGAAGGCAGCTGGTAGACGCCCGGTGCTACGAGTGTTGGCTTCCACGCGATTCCTTCCACGTAAGCAGCAGCCCGCCTCATGACGTCGGGCCGATCCTTGAACTGCCCCAGTGCGGCATTGCAGCTGAAGCACAGTACGCCACGGACCCTACCCGTCTCGTGGCAGTGATCCACATGCTCGGGCACCGCCGCCAAACAGATGCAGCAGACGCCTCCTTGAGAGGCGATCAGCCCGTCCCGCTCGGCCTCGGTGAGGCCGTACTGCCGCTTCAGATGGTCCTGTCTGCCACGGATCGCCCGGCACGCCTTGCAGCGCGTGGACAGCCCGTCCGAGGCGGACGCGTTCCGGTGCCACTCCGAGTGCGGCTTCACCTCGCCGCACGTCCGGCAGAGCTTGTGCCCGGCCGGCACCTCCACCTTCTCCCTGACCGGCTTGCCCATGGCCTCCCGGCGCCGCCGGTAGTGCGTGGCGCTGTACTCCGCCACGCACTGCCGGCAGTACGGCTGGAGGCCATCGCGCCGATTCCTGTCACGTGCGAAGGCGGCAGGAGGCAGCTCCCGTCTGCATTTCCCGCACTCCTTCGCACTCGGCTCGTCCACCACCTCGAACCCCCGCCACTTTCACTTCGAAGGCAAAGCGGCCAAACGACCTCTACTCCCCACCTTTTTGCACGAAGGACCGCACGAAATCCTCGGCGTTCTCCTCGAGTACGTCATCGATTTCGTCCAGCACCGAGTCCACGTCGTCGCTCAGCTTCTCGTGGCGCTCCTTGAGGTCCTCCGATGCCTGGGCCTCGGTGGCCTGCTCCTCGACCTCCTCGGTGGAACGCGTGGCCTTCTGCTGCCCGCCGCCGGTGTCCTTGGTTGCCATAACCCTCACCCCGCTCAGTTCGCCCGACATGGTCGCCTGCTCGGCATTCCTGCCGATCGGTGATGATCAGACCCTACAAGCCGGGTCTGACATCGGCCCCGCACTTTCCTCAACGTGCGGGGGCCACCTCGATGATTCCCGGACGGGGGGTTTTCCACCCTGCCCGGGCTGTCCGGCCCGGGTGCCCGCTCAGCCGCCGGAAAGCACCCTGACCAGGTCTTCCGCGGTCCGACAGCGGTCCAGGAGCTCCTTGACGTGATTTCGCGTTCCGCGAAGCGGTTCGAGGGTTGGAACGCGCTGGAGGGAGTCCCGGCCGGGGAGATCGAAGATCACGGAGTCCCAGGAGGCGGCCGCGACGTCGTCGGCGTACTGCTCCAGGCAGCGGCCGCGGAAGTAGGCGCGGGTGTCCTCCGGGGGCGTCGTACGGGCCCTGTCGACGTCGGCCTCGTCCAGGAGCCGTTTCATGCGTCCGCGGGCCACGAGACGGTTGTAGAGGCCCTTCTCGGCGCGTACGTCGGCGTACTGGAGGTCCACCAGGTGCAGCCGGGCGGCGTCCCAGTCGAGGTCGTCGCGGCGGCGGTAGCCCTCCATGAGTTCGCGCTTGGCGACCCAGTCGAGTTCGCCGGAGAGGCTCATGGGGTCGTTCTCCAGGCGGTTGAGGGTGTCCTCCCACCTGGTCAGGACGTCCTTGGTCTGTTCGTCGGCGTCGGCGCCGAAGCGTTCCTCGACGTATTTGCGGGACAGCTCGTAGTACTCCATCTGGAGCTGTACCGCGGTGAGTGTCCGTCCGCTGCGGAGCGTGACCAGGCGCTTGAGGGACGGGTCGTGGGAGACCTGGTGGAGGGTGCGTACGGGCTGGTCGACGGCGAGGTCGACGGCGATGAAGTTGTCCTCGATCATCGACAGCACGAGCGCCGTGGTGCCGAGTTTGAGGTAGGTGGAGATCTCGGAGAGGTTGGCGTCTCCGATGATCACGTGGAGCCGGCGGTATTTCTCGGCGTCGGCGTGGGGTTCGTCGCGGGTGTTGATGATGGGGCGTTTGAGGGTGGTCTCCAGGCCGACCTCGACCTCGAAGTAGTCGGCGCGCTGGCTGAGCTGGAAGCCGTGTTCGTGGCCGTCCTGGCCGATGCCGACGCGGCCGGCCCCGGCGAAGACCTGGCGGGAGACGAAGAAGGGGGTGAGGTGGCGCACGATGTCGGAGAAGGCGGTTTCCCGCTTCATCAGGTAGTTCTCGTGCGTGCCGTAGGAGGCGCCCTTGTTGTCGGTGTTGTTCTTGTAGAGGTGGATGGGCTGGGCGCCGGGGAGCTGTGCGGCGCGTTCGGCGGCCTCGGCCATGATGCGTTCGCCGGCCTTGTCCCACAGGACGGCGTCGCGGGGGTTGGTGACCTCGGGGGCGCTGTATTCGGGGTGGGCGTGGTCGACGTACAGCCTCGCGCCGTTGGTGAGGATGACGTTGGCCAGGCCGATGTCCTCGTCGGTGAGCTGGCTGGAGTCGGCGGCCTCGCGGGCGAGGTCGAAGCCTCGCGCGTCCCGCAGCGGGTTCTCCTCCTCGAAGTCCCAGCGGGCCCGGCGGGCCCGGTGCATCGCCGCCGCGTAGGCGTTGACGATCTGGGATGAGGTGAGCATGGCATTGGCGTTGGGGTGACCGGGGACGGAGATCCCGTACTCCGTCTCGATGCCCATTACTCGCCGTACGGTCATGCGGCCCTCCTTGCCCGGCGGCGCCCTCGGTCGGGGGCGGCGCTCAAGTACCGCTGGCGCTCCGGTGCGTGTGCGGTGCCCGTCCCCGCACTGCGCGACTCGGCGGTAGGGAAGAGCCTAGAACGCCTTTGCGCTGGTGGGGAGATCATTTGCGTCATTGCGTTGCTCCGGTCGTGGCCGTAAAAACAGTTGGCTGCGGGTACCCGGTGAGGGCACCCGCAGCCGCCCTGCCTTTTACAGGTACTGACCGGTGTTCGCCACCGTGTCGATGGAGCGTCCGGTGTCGGCGCCCTGCTTTCCGGTGATGAGGGTGCGGATGTAGACGATCCGTTCGCCCTTCTTTCCGGAGATGCGGGCCCAGTCGTCGGGGTTGGTGGTGTTGGGGAGGTCCTCGTTCTCCTTGAACTCGTCCACGCAGGCCTGGAGGAGGTGGGAGACGCGGATGCCCTTCTGGTTGTGTTCCAGGAAGTCCTTGATCGCCATCTTCTTGGCGCGGCCGACGATGTTCTCGATCATGGCGCCGGAGTTGAAGTCCTTGAAGTAGAGGACTTCCTTGTCTCCGTTGGCGTAGGTGACTTCCAGGAAGCGGTTTTCCTCGGATTCGGCGTACATCTGCTCGACCGCGGTCTGGATCATGCCCTGGACCGTGGAGGTCTTGTCGCCGCCGTGCTCTCCGACGTCCTCGGGGTGGAGCGGGAGCCGGTCGGTGAGGTACTTGGCGAAGATGTCCTTGGCGGCCTCGGCGTCGGGACGCTCGATCTTGATCTTCACGTCGAGCCGGCCGGGGCGCAGGATGGCGGGGTCGATCATGTCCTCGCGGTTGGAGGCGCCGATGACGACCACGTTCTCCAGGCCTTCCACGCCGTCGATCTCGGCGAGGAGCTGGGGGACGATGGTGTTCTCCACGTCCGAGCTGACGCCGGAGCCGCGGGTGCGGAAGAGGGATTCCATCTCGTCGAAGAAGACAATGACGGGTGTGCCCTCGCTGGCCTTTTCCCGTGCGCGCTGGAAGACGAGGCGGATCTGCCGCTCGGTCTCGCCGACGTACTTGTTGAGGAGCTCGGGGCCCTTGATGTTGAGGAAGAAGCTCTTGCCTGCGGCCTGTCCGGTGACTTCGGCGACCTTTTTGGCCAGCGAGTTGGCGACGGCCTTGGCGATGAGGGTCTTTCCGCATCCGGGGGGCCCGTAGAGCAGGACGCCCTTGGGCGGGCGCAGTTCGTGCTCCTTGAACAGGTCGGGGTAGAGGTAGGGGAGCTCGACTGCGTCGCGGATCATTTCGATCTGGTTGCCCAGGCCGCCGATCTGCTCGTAGCCGATGTCCGGGACCTCTTCGAGGACGAGTTCCTCGACCTCGCTCTTGGGGACGACTTCGTAGACGTAGCCGGAGCGGGGTTCGAGCAGGAGGGCGTCGCCGGGGCGGATGGTGACGTCCAGCAGGGGCTCGGCGAGCCGTACCACCCGTTCTTCGTCGGTGTGCCCGAGCACCAGGGCGCGTTCGCCGTCCTCCAGGATTTCCTTGAGGGTGACGATGTCGCCGACGCGCTCGAATTCCATGGCGTCGACCACGTTGAGCGCTTCGTTGAGCATGACTTCCTGGCCGCGGCGCAGGTCGTCGAGTTCGACGCTGGGGCTGACGTTCACGCGGAGTTTGCGGCCGCCGGTGAAGATGTCGGCGGTGCCGTCCTCGTTCGCCTGGAGGAAGACACCGAAGCCGGCCGGTGGCTGTGCGAGCCGGTCGACTTCTTCCTTGAGGGCCACGATCTGGTCGCGGGCCTCACGGAGCGTGTTCGCGAGTCGCTCGTTCTGGGCGGACACGCCGGCCAGGTTGGTCTGCAGCTCGACGATCCGCTCTTCGAGAATCCTCGTGTGTCGCGGAGAGTCGGCGAGCTTGCGTCGCAGGACGGCGATCTCCTGCTCAAGGTAGGCGATCTGCCCGGCCGGGTCTTCGGACCCTCGTCCCGGGCGGATGCCGCGGTTCATGTCGTCGTCGTGGGCTGCCACGGTCCTCACCTCCTCCAAGGGGAGCTGGACGCTTCCAGACCCTACCTGGGTGGGTGTCGATTGAAACCCCTAGATCACAAAGACTGTCAAGGTGTGTCGTCGGCCACACCTCGCGGCCTTCCGTACGCGGTGTGGATACCCACTCAACGCGTTGGGGAAGCCGCCTGTTCCTGGCCGGAGTGGTCAAACACCGTCGCTTTTGGCCGGAGTTGCCGTTGTCGGCGGGGTGCGGGCGGGTCGGGGTGAGGCGCCGGGGCCGGGGCGTCGGGGGCGTTCGACGGTGACGCTGTGGGTAGGTGCGCCCACGGTGGGTGTTCACGGTCGGGCATTTCTCGGGTCCGGCGGGAGTGCTCGGCGGCCTTGGACGGAGTGCGGGCGGAGGTAGGGTCGAGGAAAGATCGCGCGGTACGGGAGGACGGCAGGAGAGATGGGCGTGCAGGAGGAGACCGCGGTCGGCGGGGCGCTGGAGGTCTGGATCGATCAGGATCTCTGTACCGGCGACGGCATCTGTGCCCAGTACGCGCCGGAGGTGTTCGAGCTGGACATCGACGGGCTCGCCTACGTCAAGAGCGCGGACGACGAGCTGCTGCAGGACAAGGGTGCGGCGACGCCGGTGCCGCTGCCGTTGCTGACCGATGTGGTGGATTCGGCGAAGGAGTGTCCCGGGGAGTGCATTCATGTGCGCCGGGTCGCGGACGGTGTCGAGGTGTACGGGCCGGACGCACCGTGACGTGCCGGGCGCGCGGGGTCGTCAGACGCTGCGTGCCCCGGCGGGGCTGGTGCGCAGGAAGGCGCCGTCCTTCCAGGTCCACTTGGCGTGGTCGGTGATGTCGGGGCAGCACCTGGGTACGTCGTCGGTGGAGTAGCCGAGCAGGGTGGCGGTGACGGTGCCGCGGCTTACCGCGATCTCCTTGGCGGTCTGGCGGTTCTTGGGGTCGACGAGGGTGGCGACGACGCGGGCGGGTTCGGTGCCGGTGCCGCGGGTGAGGACGTAGACGCCGTCGGGCGGGGTGCCCATGGGGGCGTCGCAGTGGACGACGGCGACTGTTTCGGGGTTGCCGTCGCCGTCGAGGTCGCCGGTGGCCTTTTTGACGACGATGGCTTTCACGGGCCCGCATTCGAGGGGGAAGTCGGCGTCCTCGGGGTCGGGTGCGGGTGCGGCGTGCGCGGTCTTGGTCTCGGGGCCCGCTGCCTGGGCTGCGGTGGCGGCGTCGGGTTGCAGGACGGCGGACAGCGCCACGACGCCGGCCACGGCGGTGGCGGTCGCGACCCAGTGGATGGGGCGGGTGTGCGTGTGTGCCAGTTCCGGGACGGCGGGGTGCTGCACGAGGAGTGTCTCCTGTGAGGGCTGTGCCGGTGGGGGTGTGGGGCATCGTGCCACACGTCACACGCGCTGGGAACGGCGGGGGTGTGGGGTTTTGGTGCTGGTGGCGGTGCGGGGGTGGCGGGTTGTCAGCAAAGGGGCGCCGCGGCGGAGTTCTCCGGTGGGGCCGGGAACTTCACCGCGGCGCCTTCGCGTTGGGTGCGGTGGGAGGGTGGCCTCAGCGGCCGGAGCCTCCGTCGGCGTTGGGGCCGGCGTAGTCCTCGCCGTAGGCGCCCTTGGCGGGGCGGCGGCGGCGCATGGGGGGCTCGACTCCGTCGGCGAGGCGGCGGGCGGTGAGCAGGAAGCCGGTGTGGCCGATCATGCGGTGGTCGGGGCGGACGGCGAGGCCCTCGATGTGCCAGTTGCGGATCATCGTCTCCCAGGCGGTCGGCTCGTTGAAGCAGCCGATCTCGCGGATGGACTCGACGGTCCGGGCGAGCTGGGTGGTGGTGGCGACGTAGCAGCACAGGATGCCGCCGGGGACGAGGGCCTTGGAGACGGCCTCCAGGCATTCCCAGGGGGCGAGCATGTCGAGGATGACGCGGTCGACGTCGGTGTCGGAGAGGTTGTCCTGGAGGTCGCCGACGGTGAGCTGCCAGGCGGGGTGGGGGCCGCCGAAGTAGCGCTCGACGTTCTGCTGGGCGATCTCGGCGAAGTCCTCGCGGCGCTCGTAGGAGTGCAGCATGCCCTGGTCGCCGATGGCGCGCAGCAGGAAGCTGCTGAGCGAGCCGGAGCCGACGCCGGCTTCGACGACGCGTGCGCCGGGGAAGATGTCGGCGAAGGCGAGGATCTGCCCCGCGTCCTTGGGGTAGACGACGGCTGCCCCGCGGGGCATGGACAGGACGTAGTCGGGGAGCAGGGGGCGCAGCGCGAGGTAGGCGACGTTACCGGTGGTGCGGACAACGCTGCCCTCGGGTGCGCCGATCAGCTCGTCGTGCGGGAAGGAACCCTTGTGGGTGTGGAAGTTCTTTCCCTCTTCGAGCGTGAACGTGTAGTGGCGGCCCTTGGGGTCGGTCAGCTGAACCTGGTCCCCGACCTTGAAGGGCCCGCGCCTGCGGGCGGCACCGGTCGGTTCGGACATGTGAACAGCCTACCGGGGTTTGCGGGGGCCGCCGACCACGGGTCGGGGGCCGCCCGCGGGGGTCAGGAGGGGCGGGCCATGGCTTTGACGAAGGCTCGTTCCACGTCGGCGGCGGAGAGGACTCCGTAGATTTCGCCGGTGTCCTCGACGACGAGGTATTCGGTGGCGGGGGTGGCGCGCAGGGCGTCGAGGAGTTCTTCGCCGGAGAGTTCGGCGGAGACGCGCATGCCGTCGGTGATGTCCTGGGCGAGGCCGCTGACGGCGACCCAGGGGCGGCGGTGCTCGGGGACGCCGACGATGGCGGCTTCGCGGACGAGGGAGAGGGGGGTGCCGTCGGCGTCGACGACGACGAGGGCGCGGGCGCCTGCGGCGTTGGCGCGGCGCAGGGCCTCGGAGAGGGGGGTGTCGGACTCGACGGGGACGGCGCGTCGGGTGAGGGTGCGGGCGCGTAGTTCGGGGAGGTGTTCGCGCAGGCGTGCCATGCGCAGGCTGTTGCCGGCGCCGGTCCAGATGATGGCGGCGAGGATGGCGGCGAGCAGGGCGTCCATGACGGTGTCCATGCCGACGTTGTCCTCGGCCTCGGCGCCGAGTGCCCCGGACTGGGTGAGCAGCGGGAGTCCGATGAGGACGGAGACGGCGAGGGCGCGGCCGACCCAGGCGGCGGCGACGGTGCCGCTCATGGGCTTGCCGGTGATCTTCCAGACGACGGCGCGGAGCATGCGGCCGCCGTCGAGGGGCAGGCCGGGCAGGAGGTTGAAGGCGGCGACGATGAGGTTGGAGATCATCAGGCCGGCCAGCAGGACGCCGGGGACGGTGCCGGGTTCGACGGCCTGCATGGCGCCGTAGAAGACGCCGGCGAGGATCAGGGAGAGCAGGGGGCCGACGAAGGCGAGGACGAATTCGCGGCCGGGGGTGTCGGACTCCTTCTCGATCTCGGAGACGCCGCCGAAGAACTGCAGCTGGATGCGGCGCACCGGGAGTTTGAAGCGGAGGGCGGCGACGGTGTGGGCGAGTTCGTGGACGAGGACGGAGGCGTAGAAGGCGACGGCGAAGAAGAGGGAGACGAGGTAGCGGGCGGCGCCGAGTTCGGGCAGGACGCGGTCGAGTTGGCCGCCGAAGACCCAGGTGATCAGGGCGGCGACCAGGAACCAGCTGGGGGCGACGTAGACGGGCACGCCGAAGGGGCGGCCCATGAGGAGTCCGCCGCGTGGCTCCGGGGGCCTGGGCGGGCGGTTGGCGCCGGTGGCGGAGTGGGCGTGGGCGCGGTCGCCGGGCTGGGTGGGCAGTGGCCGGGTGGTGGGTTCGTCACTGTCGGTGCGCGGCCGGTCGGCCCGCTCCTCGGCGGCCCGCTCCTCGACGGCCTTCTTCTCGCTGGCCTGCTTCTCGGTGGTGTCCTGCTCGGCGGGGCCTTCGGGCGGTGCCGGTTGTGTGGGCGGGGTGGTTGGTGGTGCGTGGTGCTGGGCCGGCTCCTCGGTGCCGGGCCGCGGCTTCCCGCTCCCGCCGCTCTCGTCCACGGTGTCCCCTCGTTCGAAGCGTCTTCCGCGCCTGCCGGGCGGAAGGGTCTCGGGTCGATGGTATGCGGCCGTGGCCGTGGGTTCCGCCCCGGCACCCCTGTGTTCGCCCACCGCCGACGGGGTGGGGTGTCAGTGCCGGGCCGTAAGGTCGTGGGCATGGAGACGAGCGCGGAGGACGTGGAGCCGTCGGTGACGGCCGAGGGCGTGGCGGCGGGGTCGGTGGAGCGGGCGGCGGGGCTGCCTGTGGTGGCCACGGCCATACCGCCCGCTTCGCTGTCCCCGTCGCGTGCGTCGGACTTCATGCAGTGCCCTTTGCTGTACCGGTTCCGGGTGATCGACCGGCTGCCGGAGAAGCCGAGCGAGGCGGCGACGCGGGGCACGCTGGTGCACGCGGTGCTTGAGCGGCTGTTCGACGCTCCGGCGGCCGAGCGGACGGCGCCGCGCGCGAAGTCGCTGATCCCGGGGCAGTGGGACCGGCTGCGGGAGTCCCGGCCGGAGATCCAGGAGCTGTTCGCCGACGACCCGGAGGGCGAGCGGCTGGCCGGGTGGCTGGCGGAGGCGGAGCGGCTGGTGGAGCGGTGGTTCTCGCTGGAGGACCCGACGCGTCTGGAGCCGGCCGAGCGGGAGCTGTTCGTGGAGGCCGAGCTGGACTCGGGGCTGCGGCTGCGCGGGATCATCGACCGGGTGGATGTGGCGCCGACGGGCGAGGTGCGGATCGTCGACTACAAGACGGGCAAGGCGCCGCGGCCCGAGTACGCCGAGGGCGCGCTGTTCCAGATGAAGTTCTACGCGCTGGTGGTGTGGCGGCTGAAGAACGTGGTGCCGCGCCGCCTGCAGCTGGTCTATCTGGGCAGTGGTGAGGTGCTGACCTACGATCCGGTGCTCGCGGATCTTGAGCGGGTGGAGCGCAAGCTGCTGGCGCTGTGGGAGGCGATCCGCACGGCGACGGAGTCGGGCGACTGGCGGCCGCGGCCGACGAAGCTGTGCGGCTGGTGCGACCACCAGGCGCACTGTCCGGAATTCGGTGGTACTCCCCCGCCGTATCCGCTGCCGGTCAGGGCGCCGGAGCCGGAGGCGGGGGCGCAGGGCAGAATGGGCCCGGACTAGCGAAGGAGACTTACGTGGCCATCCGCGTCCTACTGGTCGACGACCAGCCACTGCTGCGCACCGGCTTCCGGATGATCCTGGAGGCCGAGCAGGACATCGCGGTCGTGGGTGAGGCCGGGGACGGCCTCCAGGCTCTCGACCAGGTGCGTGCCCTGCAGCCCGATGTGGTTCTGATGGACATCCGTATGCCGCGGATGGACGGCGTGGAGGCGACCCGGCAGATCACCGGGCCGGGGCGGGACGGCCCGGCGAAGGTGCTGGTGCTGACCACGTTCGACCTCGACGAGTATGTGGTGGAGGCGCTGAAGGCGGGGGCCAGCGGCTTTCTGCTGAAGGACGCGCCCGCCCATGAGCTGGTGCAGGCGATCCGGGTGGTGGCGGCCGGGGAGGCGATGCTGGCGCCGAGTATCACGCGCAGGCTGCTGGACAAGTACGCCACGCATCTGCCGTCCGGGGAGGAGCCCGTCCCGGACACCCTGCACACGCTCACCGATCGTGAGGTGGAGGTGCTGAAGCTGGTGGCGCGTGGCCTGTCCAACGCGGAGATCGCCGCCGATCTGTTCGTCAGTGAGACCACGGTGAAGACGCATGTGGGGCATGTGCTGACGAAGCTGGGGCTGCGGGACCGGGTGCAGGCGGCGGTGTACGCGTACGAGAGCGGTCTGGTGCGCCCCGGCGCGCAGTAGGGCGTGCGAGCGGGGAAACAGCGGCGCCCGCTTCCCTCCTGGGGGAAGCGGGCGCCGCTGGTGTGCGGGGTGGCTCAGTCGTCGGTCTTGCTGAGCTCCCAGAAGCGGAACACCGTGGAGGCGTCGAGGCAGTACTCCAGGCCGTAGACGCTCTCGCGGATGACGGCGTACTGCTTGGCCTGCCAGATCGGCAGGATGGGCAGTTCGTCGGCGACGATGTCCTGGAGGCGGCCGTAGTCCTGGTCGGTGGCGGTGCGGTCGCTCTGGGCGGCGGTGCGCGGGATCAGGGTGTCGGTGATGGTGTCGTTGCTGTAGTTGTTCGACAGCACGTTGCCCTTGCCGAAGAACGGCGAGGTGAAGTTGTCGGCGTCCGGGTAGTCCGGGACCCAGCCCTTGACGTAGACGCCGTACTTGCCCTTGGCGATGTCCTTCTCGTACTGCTCGAAGTCGACCGACTTCATGTCGGCGTCGAACAGGCCGCTGGCGTTGAGCTGCTCGGCTATGGCCTCCAGCTCCTGGTCGGTGGCCGGGCCGTAGCGGGACGGCGTGGACCACAGGGTCAGCTTCACCTTGCCGGTGATGCCGTCGGCCTGGAGGGCCGCCGCGGCCTTGGCCTTGGAGGGCCGCGAGCCGTAGGTGTCGAAGAAGGCGGTGTTGTGGCCGCCGATGCCCGCGGGGATGATCGAGTACAGCGGGGTCGCGGTGCCCTGGTAGACGTCCTCGACGAGGGCCTCGCGGTCGAGCAGGTAGGCGATGGCCTTGCGGACGCCGAGCTGTCCGGCGACCGGGTGGTCCATGTTGAAGACCAGGTGCTGTACCTCGGCGCCGGTGCCGTCGACGAGTTCGACGCTGCCGCTGCCGCGGTCGTCGGCCTTCTCGGTCTCGGCGATGTCGGCGGCGCTCAGACCGCGGAAGGCGATGTCGATGTCGCCCTTGACCAGCGCGCTCTTCAGGGCGGTGCGGTCGCCGTGGAAGAACTTCATGGTCACGCCGGAGTTCTTGACCTCGGCGGTGCCGTTGTAGTGCTCGTTGACGGTGAAGACGGCCTCGTTCTCACCGAAGGACTCCAGCTTGTACGGGCCGGAGCCGACGGCCTTGCCGTCCTCGCGCAGTCCGTCGGCGTCGTACTGGCGGTGGTCGACGATGGCGCCGGCACCCGAGGCGATCTTGCTCGGGAAGGTGGCGTCCGGGGTGTTCAGCTTGAAGACGACTGTCTTCTCGTCCGGGGTCTCGACCTTCTCCAGGCTCGGGAACATGACGGCCGGGCCGTCGTCGTCGTTGATCTTCAGCATGCGGTCGAAGGAGAACTTGACGTCCTGCGAGGTGAGCGACTCACCGTTGCTGAACTTCAGTCCGTCCTTCAGCGTGCACTTGTAGACCTTGGCCTGGCTGTCGCTGAAGGCGCAGGACTCCGCCGCGTCCGGCTCGGGGTCGGTGCCGCCCTTGGGGAAGGCCAGCAGCGACTGGAAGACGTTGTTGAACAGCAGCCACGACCCGGGGTCGTAGCCGGAGGCCGGGTCGGTGGCGAGGACGTCGTCGGACATCCCCACCACGACGGCCGAGCCGTCGCTCGCGGGATCGCCGCTCTCCGAGCCGCAGCCGGTCAGCAGGCCGGAGGCCAGCCCCGCCACGATGGGCAGGACCGGCCACGGGTTGCGCATGTTCACGTGCAGGTGCCTTGTCGTTCGGGTTCGGTAATCGCGGGACCGCCGTCCGGACGGCCCGGGCACGGGAGACATCAGCCGCTCACGCCACGGCCGAGTTCCCACAGCTGGAGGGTGGAGGAGGAGTTCAGCGCGTACGCCGTACCCGTGATGGTGTCGCGCGCCGCCACGTACTGCTTGCCCTGCCACAGCGGCAGGACGGGCACGTCCTCGGCGACGATGTCCTGGATCTCGCCCAGGCTGCCCACGGCGGACTGCCGGTCGGCCTCGCGCCGGGACTGCGGGATCAGGGAGTTGCGGATCTGGCTGTTGGCGTACGGCGAGCCGAGGAAGTTGTCCTTGTCCAGGAAGGGGGCGACGTAGTTGTCGGCGTCGGGGAAGTCGGGGAACCAGCCCATGCCGTAGACCTCGTACTGGCCCTTCTGCTCGGCGGGGCGGAAGGTGTCCCAGGCGATGCCCTTGGTGGTGACGTCGAACAGGCCACTGTCGTTGAGCTGCTCCTTGAGCACCTCGAACTCCTTCTTGGTGGCCGCGCCGTAGTGGTCGGTGGTGTAGTGCAGGGTCAGCTTCACCGGGGTGCTGATGCCGGCCCTCTCCAGCAGGCTGCGGGCCTTGCCCGCGCTGGGCTCGCCGTACTTGTTGAAGAACGAGTTGGAGTGGCCGGCCAGGCTCGCCGGGACGAGCGAGTACAGCGGCTCGGCCTGGGTGCCGTAGACCTTGGAGACCAGTTCGCTGCGGTTGATGACCTGGGCCATGGCCTGGCGGACGGCCTTGCTCTTGACGGTCGGGTCGTCGGTGTTGAAGCCGAGGTAGCGGATCTCCAGGCCGGACTTCTCGACGAGGTCGACCTCGCTGTCGGCGGCCGTGGACAGGCGCTGGATCTGCTCGGGCGACATGGTGCGGGTCATCAGGTCGATGTCGCCGTCCTCAATTGCCTCGCTCATGGCGTCGGCGTCGGCGAAGGAGCGCAGCTCGACCTTGTCGTTGTTCACCTTGAGGGTCCCCTTGTAGTTGGGGTTCTTGGTGAACACGGCCTTGACGAGCTTGTTGTCGTCGGTCTCGGCGCTGAAGGTGTAGGGGCCGGAGCCGTCGACCTCGAAGCCGTCGCGCAGGTCGTTCTTGGCGTAGTCGTCGGGGTCGACGATGCCGGCGACGGGCGTGGACAGCTTGTAGGGGAAGGTGGCGTCGGCGGTCTTCAGGTGGAAGATCACCTCGCGTTCGCCCTTGGTCTCGACGGTGTCGATGGTGGAGAGGAGGCCGACCACGCCGCTGGGCGCCTCGATGCGCATGGCGCGGTCGATGGAGTACTTCACGTCCTCGGCGGTGACGGCGTCGCCGTTGGCGAAGGTGAGGCCCTCGCGCAGGGTGCAGGCGTAGCGCTCGTTGCCGGCGTCGGTGAACTCGCAGCTCTCGGCGGCCTCGGGGACCGGGTCGCCCTCGCCGCGCGGCTGGATCATCAGGGTCTGCACGGTCTGGCGCAGGATGTTCCAGGTGCCGACGTCGTACGCGGACGCCGGGTCGAGCGGTGCCGGGTCGTCCTCGGTGGTGGAGAACACGTCCGTGGTGCCGACGACGATCGCGTCCCCGCCGGCACCGCCGCCCTCGGATCCGCCGCAGGCAGCGAGAACCGGGGCGAGCAGACCAATGACGGCCGGCAGCACCAAAGACTTGCGGTTCATGGGCGAGTTTCTCCAACGGTCAGTCCGTGTACTCCCCATACATGGGGTGACACGGCGGCTCACGACGACAGGGGGTGAGGGTTCAAGTAGTGAGATTAGTCGTCGTTCGCGAGACCTTTCGCGGGCCCCGGAGCCGGGCCGCCATCACGGAGCGAAACCGGTCGTGGACACACCGAAAAACCGACAGCGGAAGGATTCGTGCACGCTCCCCCCAATCAGGACACAAGGGAGAACGGGCGGGGCCCCAAAGGGGGTGAACAGCACATGGCGTGCGCCCTGTCGAGGTCGCCCGAGGTGGGGAACGTCACATTCAGAACAAGTGGAGAACCAGCGGAATTAGGCGGTCCGCGGGGCCGGAATTCCGGCCGTGCGCCCCGTTCTCGCGGTCCTGACGGAGGGTCGGAATTCCTTGGTTTCGCGGTTGCACGCTCGGTGAGCGGCTAGCGCATTTCCGTCATCAGGCCGTGCAGAAATGTCAGGTTCACTTCTTCCAGGGAGTTCACCACGGTCCTGCGGTGGGCCGGGGCGATGGGGGCGACCGAGGGCACCGCCACCACGTGGCAGCCCGCCGCCTCGGCCGCGGCCACCCCGGTCGCGGTGTCCTCGACGACCGCGCATCTGGCCGGGTCGACGCCGAGTCCGGTGGCCGCGGCCAGATACGGGTCGGGGTGCGGCTTGGTGCGCGGGACCTCGTCGCCGGCCACGGTGAGCGCGAAGTGCTGCGGGCCGAGCGAGGCCAGGACCCGGTCGATGATGCGCCGGTGGGAGGCGGAGACCAGGGCCGTGGGGATCTCGTACTCGGTGAGTTCGGCCAGCAGCCGGCCGGCGCCCGGCATCAGCGGCAGGGCGTCGGCGATGCGCTCCTCGAACCCCTCGTTGAGCAGGATGCTCAGCTCGGGCAGGGTGATGTCGGCGCCGGTGGCCTCGATCAGGAAGCCCGCGCTGCGGCTCATCGGGCCGCCGACCACGACATGGCGCCAGGAGTCGTCGAGGGTGTGGCCGAGCCGGGCGAAGATCTCGACCTCCACGTCCCACCAGAACCCCTCGGTGTCCACGAGGGTGCCGTCCATGTCGAGGAGTACGGCCTGCAGGGCGGAGCCTTCGGCCGAACGGGTTCCGAGCGCGGGGACCGTGGTGGTCATCCTGGCGCACCTCCTTGAGGGACGATCAGGCCGGTTCCCACACGGGGAACCGGCCTGCAGTGGACCGACCAGTGTACGTCGTGCGTCGCCGGGGCGCTCTGTTTATCCGGTGTGGCCCGGGGAACACCACAGACACGGTCGAGGGGCGCCGAGGCACGCCTCGAAAGCCGGGCCCACCTGGGGAAACGGCCCCTGTCGACGGCCCGGCCCACCTGAGGAAAGGCCCCGGACGAGGGCCCATGCCTCAGCGGGCGTTGAAGTACTTGGCCTCCGGGTGGTGGATCACGATGGCGTCCGTGGACTGCTCGGGGTGCAGCTGGAACTCCTCGGAGAGGTGGACGCCGATGCGCTCGGGCCGCAGCAGTTCGGCGATCTTGGCGCGGTCCTCCAGGTCGGGGCAGGCGCCGTAGCCGAGGGAGAAGCGGGCGCCCCGGTACTTCAGCGCGAACATGTCCTCGATGGCGCTCGGGTCCTCCCCGGCGAAGCCCAGCTCCGAACGCACGCGCGCGTGCCAGTACTCGGCCAGCGCCTCCGCCAACTGCACGGACAGTCCGTGCAGTTCGAGGTAGTCGCGGTAGGCGTTGGAGGCGAACAGCTTCGCGGTCTCCTCGCCGATGCGGGAGCCGACGGTGACGACCTGGAGACCGACGACGTCCGTCTCCCCCGACTCCTCCGGGCGGAAGAAGTCCGCGAGGCACAGGCGGCGGCCGCGGCGCTGGCGCGGGAAGGTGAAGCGGGTGCGCTCGTTGCCCTGCTCGTCCAGGATGATCAGGTCGTCGTCCTTGGAGACGCAGGGGAAGTAGCCGTAGACGACGGCCGCTTCGAGGAGGTTCTCCGTCTGGAGCCGGTCCAGCAGTCCGCGCAGCCGGGGGCGGCCCTCGGTCTCGACGAGCTCCTCGTAGGTGGGGCCGTCGCCGGTGCGGGCCTGCTTCAGGCCCCACTGGCCCTTGAACAGCGCGCCCTCGTCCAGCCAGGAGGCGTACTCCTTGAGCTGGATGCCCTTGATGACGCGGGTGCCCCAGAACGGCGGCGTGGGCACGGGGTTGTCGGTGGCGACGTCGGAGCGGACGTGCCCCTCCTCCGGGCGCTCCTCGACGACGGTGGCCGCCGTGGCGCGGACCCGGCGCTGCTTGAGCTCGGGCAGCTTGGCGCCGGGCACGCCGCGCTTGACGCCGATGAGGGCGTCCATCAGACGCAGGCCCTCGAACGCGTCGCGGGCGTAGCGGACTTCGCCCTCGTAGATCTCGTGCAGGTCCTGCTCGACGTAGGCGCGGGTCAGGGCGGCGCCGCCGAGGATGACCGGGTAGTCGGCGGCCAGGCCGCGCTGGTTGAGCTCCTCCAGGTTCTCCTTCATGATCACCGTGGACTTGACCAGGAGCCCGGACATGCCGATGACGTCGGCCTTGTGCTCCGCGGCGGCGTCCAGGATCGCGGAGACCGGCTGCTTGATGCCCAGGTTGACGACGTTGTAGCCGTTGTTGGACAGGATGATGTCGACGAGGTTCTTGCCGATGTCGTGGACGTCGCCGCGGACGGTGGCCAGCACGATGGTGCCCTTGCCGTCGGCGTCGGTCTTCTCCATGTGCGGTTCGAGGTAGGCGACGGCGGCCTTCATCACCTCGGCGGACTGCAGGACGAACGGCAGCTGCATCTGGCCGGAGCCGAACAGTTCGCCGACCACCTTCATGCCGTCGAGCAGGGTGTTGTTGACGATGTCGAGGGCGGGGGTGTCCTGCAGGGCCTCGTCGAGGTCGGCCTCCAGGCCGTTGCGCTCGCCGTCGATGATGCGCCGCTTGAGGCGCTCCTCCAGGGGCAGTGCGGCCAGTTCCTCGGCCTTGCCTGCCTTGAGGGACTTGGCGGTGGCGCCCTCGAAGAGCTGCATCAGCTTCTGCAGGGGGTCGTAGCCCTCGCGGCGGCGGTCGTGAATGAGGTCGAGGGCGGTCTGCACCTCTTCCTCGCTGAAGCGGGCGATCGGCAGGATCTTGCTGGCGTGCACGATCGCCGAGTCCAGGCCCGCCTTGACGCATTCGTCGAGGAAGACGGAGTTGAGCAGGATGCGCGCGGCCGGGTTGAGGCCGAAGGAGATGTTGGACAGGCCGAGCGTGGTCTGCACGTCGGGGTGGCGGCGCTTGAGCTCGCGAATCGCCTCGATGGTGGCGATGCCGTCCTTGCGGGACTCCTCCTGGCCGGTGCAGATGGTGAAGGTCAGGGTGTCGATGAGGATGTCGGACTCCTGGATGCCCCAGTTCCCGGTCAGATCGGCGATCAGCCGCTCGGCGATCTCGACCTTCTTCTCCGGGGTGCGGGCCTGGCCCTCCTCGTCGATGGTGAGCGCGATCAGCGCGGCGCCGTGCTCCTTCGCCAGCTGGGTGACCTTCGCGAAGCGGGACTCGGGGCCGTCGCCGTCCTCGTAGTTGACGGAGTTGATGACCGCGCGTCCGCCGAGCTTCTCCAGGCCGGCCCGGATGACGTCGACCTCGGTGGAGTCCAGCACGATCGGCAGGGTGGAGGCGGTGGCGAACCGGCCGGCCAGCTCCTCCATGTCGGCGACGCCGTCGCGGCCCACGTAGTCCACGCACAGGTCGAGCATGTGCGCGCCCTCGCGGATCTGCTCGCGGGCCATCTCCACACAGTCGTCCCAGCGGCCCTCCAGCATGGCCTCACGGAACTTCTTGGAGCCGTTGGCGTTGGTGCGCTCGCCGATCGCCAGGTAGGAGGTGTCCTGACGGAAGGGCACGGTCTGGTAGAGGGAGGCGGCGCCGGGCTCGGGGCGCGGGTCGCGCTCGGTGGGGGTGACGTCGCGGACCCGCTCGACGAGTTGGCGCAGGTGTTCGGGGGTGGTGCCGCAGCAGCCGCCGACGAGGGACAGGCCGTAGTCGCGGACGAAGTTCTCGTGGGCGTCGGCCAGCTCGGCGGGGGTGAGCGGGTAGGTGGCGCCGTCCTTGCCGAGGACGGGCAGACCGGCGTTGGGCATGCAGGACAGCGGGATGCGCGAGTGCCTGGAGAGGTAGCGCAGGTGCTCGCTCATCTCGGCGGGGCCGGTGGCGCAGTTCATGCCGATCATGTCGATGCCGAGCGGTTCCAGCGCGGTGAGCGCGGCGCCGATCTCGGAGCCCAGCAGCATGGTGCCGGTGGTCTCGACGGTGACGGAGACGATGATGGGCAGGTCCAGGCCGGAGAGCTCGCGGGCGCGCTGGGCGCCGATCACGGCGGCCTTGGTCTGCAGCAGGTCCTGGGTGGTCTCCACGATCAGCGCGTCGGCGCCGCCGGTGATCAGGCCCTCGGCGTTCTGCTGGAAGGCGTCGCGGATCGTGGTGTAGCCGATGTGGCCGAGGGTGGGCAGCTTGGTGCCGGGGCCGATGGAGCCGAGGACCCAGCGGGTGCGGCCGTCGCGGGCGGTGTAGGTGTCGGCGGTCTCGCGGGCGATACGGGCGCCTGCCTCGGACAGTTCGAAGACGCGCTCGGGGATGTCGTACTCGGCCATCGCCGCGTAGTTGGCGCCGAAGGTGTTCGTCTCGACGCAGTCCACGCCGGCGTCGAAGTACGCCTCGTGCACGGAGCGGACGATATCGGGCCGGGTCAGGTTCAGGATCTCGTTGCAGCCCTCAAGGTTCTCGAAGTCCTCAAGAGTGGGGTCCTGGGCCTGGAGCATGGTGCCCATGGCTCCGTCGGCGACGACCACACGGGTGGCGAGCGCCTCGCGGAGGGCGGACACACGGGTCCGGCTGTCGGCGGAAGGGGTCTGCGGCAACGAGGCCATGAAAGGGCTCCCTGGGGTGCGACGGCTGTCGGCTTTGCGCCCGGGCGGACGGTTCCCGCGGTGGGCGCACGCCGCCAGCGTAGCCGGGACCGGGACCTGATGGTCAGGGCGTCCACGGGGCGGACGAGGATGACGGGCGGGCCACGTTCGGGATACCAGTGACGCAACAGATCGCCGCGGATCCCTGCGGACCATTGGCGATTGGTCGTCATGGACCGGTAGTGTTCGACATTGCCGAACAACGGCAGCGACATCGTCGAGGTCGGCGGTCGATGGGGACGGAGGCAGGGACGGCGATGGCACGGAACATCCAGTCGCTCGAACGGGCGGCCGCGATGCTGCGGCTGCTCGCGGGCGGCGAGCGTCGGCTCGGCCTGTCCGACATCGCCTCCTCGCTGGGGCTGGCCAAGGGCACCGCGCACGGGATACTGCGCACGCTCCAGCAGGAGGGATTCGTCGAGCAGGACGACGCCTCCGGGCGCTATCAGCTGGGCGCGGAGCTGCTGCGCCTGGGCACGACCTATCTGGACGTGCACGAACTGCGGGCGCGCGCCCTGGTGTGGACCGACGACCTGGCCCGCTCCAGCGGGGAGAGCGTCTACCTGGGCGTTCTCCATCAGCAGGGCGTGCTGATCGTGCACCACGTCTTCCGGCCGGACGACAGCCGTCAAGTGCTGGAGATCGGGGCCATGCAGCCGCTGCACTCCACCGCGCTGGGCAAGGTGCTCTCCGCCTACGACCCGGTCGCGCACAGCGAGGCGCTGGAGGCCGACCGCAAGCCGTTCACCGACAGGACGGTGGTCGAGCTGGAGGACTTCGAGCACATCCTCGACATCACGCGGGCCCGCGGTTACGCGGCCGACGTGGAGGAGACCTGGGAGGGCGTGGCCTCGCTGGCGGCCCCCATCCACGACCGGCGCCGGATGCCGGTCGGCGCGGTGGGTGTCACGGGTGCCGTGGAGCGCCTGTGCCAGGACGGGGAGGTGCGCCCCGAGGTGATCGCCGCGGTACGGGACTGCGCCCGCGCGGTGTCGCGGGATCTGGGCGCCGGGCGCTTCTGAACACGGACCACTGGGACCGGGACGCCGTACGGCGTTCCGGTCTTCGGCCTACCCTGAGACGGACAAACGGGGATGATCCATAACACATCCCTGGTCACACCGATAACCGACGACGATCAATAACGATCGCACTTTCGATAACAGAACCCTTGACGCACGCCTTACGCCGGAGCAAGACTCCCGTCCATCGGTCGGCATTGTCGAACACCTACCGGCAATACACGCTAGAGTGTGGCAACGCCAAGGGCCGGTAACGCTCTCACCCCCGAGGGCGCGAACCACCGGTGGGACCCGGGGTTCGGCTTCCCCTGGACGAATGACAAAGGAGTCGCGGGTGTCCAGCTCCGACATCTTCCTCGGCGAGACCATCGGTACCGCCATGCTCATCCTGCTGGGCGGTGGCGTCTGCGCCGCCGTCACACTGAAGGCTTCCAAGGCCCGTAACGCCGGCTGGCTCGCCATCACCTTCGGGTGGGGCTTCGCGGTCCTCACCGCCGTCTACATCTCGGCGCCGCTGTCCGGCGCCCACCTGAACCCGGCCGTCACCCTCGCGCTGGCGATCAAGGACAACGGCATCGAGTGGGGCGACGTCCCCGTCTACTTCGCCGGTGAACTGCTCGGCGCCATGATCGGTGCGGCCCTGGTCTGGATCGCGTACTACGGCCAGTTCCACGCCCACCTCACCGACAAGGAGATCGTGGGCGGTCCGGGCGCCCAGGCCACCACCGCCAAGGCCGTGGAGGCCCAGGAGAAGGGCGCGGGCCCCGTCCTCGGCGTCTTCTCCACCGGTCCGGAGATCCGGGTCGCCTGGCAGAACGTCGCCACCGAGGTCATCGGCACCATCGTGCTGATCCTTGCCGTCCTCACGCAGGGCCTGAACGCGGGCGGCGACGGCCTCGGCATCCTCGGCGGTCTCATCACCGCCCTCGTGGTGGTCGGTATCGGCCTCTCCCTGGGCGGCCCGACCGGGTACGCCATCAACCCGGCCCGTGACCTCGGTCCGCGTATCGTGCACGCCCTCCTGCCGCTGCCCAACAAGGGCGGTTCCGACTGGGGCTACGCGTGGGTGCCGGTGGTCGGCCCGCTGCTCGGCGCGGCGATCGCCGCCGGTCTCTACAACGTCGCTTTCGTCTAAAGCGGGCAGCTTCCCCAAGCACGCTGCTTTCCCGAAGCACCAGTAGACACGTCTCTTACATCCACGGACCTTCAGGAGCACACAGTGACCGACGCCCACACCGCCGGCCCCTTCATCGCCGCGATCGACCAGGGCACCACGTCCTCCCGCTGCATCGTCTTCGACCGCGACGGCCGCATCGTCTCCGTCGACCAGAAGGAGCACGAGCAGATCTTCCCCAAGCCGGGCTGGGTCGAGCACAACGCCACCGAGATCTGGAACAACGTCCAGGAAGTGGTCGCCGGGGCCATCGAGAAGGCCGGCATCACCCGTGACGACATCAAGGCCATCGGCATCACCAACCAGCGCGAGACGACCGTGCTGTGGGACAAGAACACCGGTGAGCCCGTCCACAACGCCCTCGTCTGGCAGGACACCCGCACCGACGGGCTCTGCAAGGAGCTCGGCCGCAACGTCGGCCAGGACCGCTTCCGCCGCGAGACGGGCCTGCCGCTGGCGTCCTACTTCTCCGGCCCCAAGGCCCGCTGGCTGCTGGACAACGTCGAGGGCCTGCGCGAGCGCGCCGAGGCCGGCGACATCCTCTTCGGCACCATGGACACCTGGGTCATCTGGAACCTGACCGGCGGTGTCAACGGCGGCAAGCACGTCACCGACGTCACCAACGCCTCCCGCACCCTGCTGATGAACCTGCACACCATGGAGTGGGACGACAAGATCGCCGAGTCCATCGGCGTCCCGCTGGCGATCCTGCCGGAGATCCGCTCCTCCGCCGAGGTCTACGGCGAGGTCACCGGCGGCAAGCTGGGCGACGTCCTCGGCGGCATCCCGGTCGCCTCGGCGCTCGGCGACCAGCAGGCGGCCCTGTTCGGCCAGACCTGCTTCTCCGAGGGCGAGACCAAGTCGACCTACGGCACCGGCACCTTCATGGTGATGAACACCGGTGACAAGATCATCAACTCCTACGCGGGCCTGCTGACCACGGTCGGCTACAAGATCGGCGACCAGCCGACCGTGTACGCGCTGGAGGGCTCGATCGCCGTCACCGGCTCCCTGGTGCAGTGGATGCGCGACCAGATGGGCCTGATCTCCACCGCCGCCGAGATCGAGACGCTCGCGCTCTCGGTGGAGGACAACGGCGGCGCCTACTTCGTGCCGGCCTTCTCCGGCCTGTTCGCCCCGCACTGGCGCTCCGACGCCCGCGGTGTGATCGCCGGCCTGACCCGGTACGTCACCAAGGCGCACCTGGCCCGCGCGGTCCTGGAGGCGACCGCCTGGCAGACCCGGGAGATCGCCGACGCGATGGTCAAGGACTCCGGCGACGAGCTGGTGGCCCTGAAGGTCGACGGCGGCATGACCTCCAACAACCTCCTGATGCAGACCCTCGCCGACGTCCTGGACGCGCCCGTGGTGCGCCCGATGGTCGCCGAGACCACCTGCCTGGGTGCCGCCTACGCCGCCGGCCTGGCCGTCGGCTTCTGGTCCAGCACGGACGAACTGCGCGCCAACTGGCGCCGGGCCGCCGAGTGGACCCCCCACATGGACGCGGAGACCCGCGACCGCGAGTACAAGAACTGGCTCAAGGCCGTCGACCGGACCATGGGCTGGATCGAGGACGACGAGCACTGACGAGGGCCGCGGGGAGCCCGCCTGCGGGCTCCCCGGTCAGGCCTCCCGCACGCTCTGACGAGGAGTAAGAACCCGAAATGACCAGTCAGTCCACCCTGCAGTCCGTGCCTGCCCTCGGGACGCGCCCGGCCTCCGGCTCCAACCCGAGCCGGGCCGAGACCCGGGAGCAGCTCTCCAAGGCGTCGTACGACCTTCTCGTGATCGGAGGCGGCATCCTGGGCATCTCCACCGCCTGGCACGCCGCGCAGGCCGGCCTCAGGGTGGCTCTGGTCGACGCCGGCGACTTCGCCGGCGCCACCTCCTCCGCCTCCTCCAAGCTCCTCCACGGCGGTCTGCGCTACCTGCAGACCGGCGCGGTGAAGCTGGTGGCGGAGAACCACTTCGAGCGCCGTGCGGTCTCCCGCCAGGTGGCCCCCCACCTGGCGAACCCGCTCACCTTCTACCTCCCCGTGTACAAGGGCGGGCCGCACGGCGCGGCGAAGCTCGGCGCGGGTGTGTTCGCCTACTCCGCGCTCTCCGCCTTCGGTGACGGCGTCGGCCACCTGCTCTCCCCTGCCAAGGCGGCGCAGGACGTGCCGGAGCTGCGCACCGACAACCTCAAGGCCGTGGCCGTCTACGGCGACGACCAGATGAACGACGCCCGGATGGCGCTGATGACGGTCCGCGCGGCCGTCGAGGCCGGTGCGGTCGTGCTGAACCACGCCGAGGTCTCCGGGCTGCGCTTCACCCGGGGCCGGGTCACCGGCGCCGAGCTGCGCGACCGGCTCACCGGAGAGGAGTTCGGCGTCAACGCCCGCCTGGTGCTGAACGCGACCGGTCCGTGGGTGGATCACCTGCGCCGGATGGAGGACCCCAATGCCGCGCCGTCGATCCGTCTGTCGAAGGGCGCACACCTGGTCCTGAAGCGGACCGCGCCGTGGCGGGCGGCGCTGGCCACCCCGATCGACAAGTACCGCATCACCTTCGCGCTGCCGTGGGAGGACATGCTCCTGCTCGGCACCACCGACGAGGAGTTCGAGGGCGACCCGGCGGACGTGGCCGTCAACGACAAGGACATAACCCAGATCCTCGACGAGGCCGCGTTCTCCATCCGCGACCAGCAGCTGTCACGGGACCTGATCACCTACTCCTTCGCGGGTCTTCGGGTGCTCCCTGGCGGCCCCGGAGACACCGCGAAGGCCAAGCGCGAGACCGTCGTCACCGAGGGCCGCGGCGGGATGCTGTCGGTCGCGGGCGGCAAGTGGACCACGTTCCGGCACATCGGCCGGACCATCATGAAGAAGCTGGAGGCCCTGCCGGGTCACCCGCTGGGCGAGGACTTCGAGCCGGTCAGCACGCTGCCGAAGAAGCTGCCGCTGCCCGGTGTCGCCAACCCCCGCGCGGTCGCGCACCGCCTCCTGGTGGACCGTCCGGCGCCGGGCCCGCGCATGGGCGCCGACACCGCCAAGCACCTGGCCACCCACTACGGCTCGCTGGCCTTCGACATCGCCCGCCTGGCCAACGACAACCCCGAGCTGGCCGAACGCGTCCACCCCGACGCCCCGGAGATCTGGGCGCAGGTCGTCTACGCCCGGGACAACGAGTGGGCCGAGACCGCGGACGACGTGCTGCGCCGCCGGACGACGCTGACGATCCGGGGCCTGGCCACGGACGAGGTCCGCGCGAAGGTCCAGGACCTGCTCGACAAGAAGTAGACCTCGGTCGCCCGGCCCCTCCCCCGACAGGACCTGGCGAACGGGAACGGCCCTCCTCCACCTGAGGGCCGGCACGCGAAGGGGGCGGCTCCCCGCACGGAGCCGCCCCCTTCGCGTCCCTGGTCCACGGGCAAGGAGCGCCGGGCCCGGGGGTGTTCCGGGGTGGTGAACGGGGCAGTGATCCGTTCACTCCCCCGTGCAAGGGGGCTGCGGGCGCCCCCGTCGCACGCCGTAAGGTTGGGTCGTCAGGCGAGGGCACGTCGGAAGGAGGCGCTGGGTGATCGAGCTGGAGGGAGTTCCCGAGCTGATCGACCCAGTCATGGTGGCCGCGTTCGAGGGCTGGAACGATGCCGGTGACGCCGCCTCCACCGCGGTCGCGCATCTGGACCGGGAATGGAAGGGCGAGGTGTTCGCGGCGCTGGACGCCGAGGACTACTACGACTTCCAGGTCAACCGGCCCACCGTGTGGATGGACGCCGGGGTGCGGAAGATCACCTGGCCCACGACGAGGCTGTCCGTGGTCCGGGTCGGCGGCGAGAAGCCGCGTGACCTCGTACTGGTCCGGGGCATCGAGCCGTCCATGCGCTGGCGCTCGTTCTGCAACGAACTGCTGGGCTTCGCCCATGAACTGGGCGTGGAGCTGGTGGTCATCCTGGGCGCCCTGCTGGGCGACACCCCGCACACCCGTCCGGTGCCAATCAGCGGGACCACGTCGGACACGGACCTGGCCCGTCGGATGGACCTGGAGGAGACCAAGTACGAGGGCCCCACGGGCATCGTCGGGGTGCTCCAGGAGGCGTGCACCCACGCGGGCGTGCCGGCCGTGAGCCTGTGGGCGGCGGTACCGCACTATGTGTCCCAGCCGCCGAACCCCAAGGCGACGCTGGCGCTGCTGAACCGGCTTGAGGACCTGATCGACGTCCGCATCCCGCTGGGCGAGCTGCCCGAGGACGCGCGCGCCTGGCAGGTGGGCGTGGACCAGCTGGCCGCCGAGGACAGCGAGGTCGCCGAGTACGTGCAGACGCTGGAGGAGGCCCGGGACACCGCCGAGCTGCCGGAGGCGTCGGGCGAGGCCATCGCGCGCGAGTTCGAACGGTATCTGCGGCGCCGCGACGGCGGCGGCCCGCCCGCTCCCGGGGAGCGCACCCGGCCGCCGAAGCCCCCCAGGCCGAACGCCGAGGACGACGATTCGCCGGAGGACTGAGCCCGAGGACTGAGCCCGAGGACTGATCCGGAGGAGTGAGTCGTTCGTCGAGCGAAGGGCGGTGCGCCGGGTGCGCGCCGCCCCTCGCCGTCCCTGCCGCCGTTCGCCGTTACTACGGACCCTTCGTCGTTACCTCGGTACCGAGACGACCGTGTACGTCGTCTCGGGCGTCGGGGTCGTGGTGAACCGGGCGTTCGGCAGGTAGAGCCGCCCCCGGAAGGCGGCCACCGTCGTCGGCACGTCGAACGCGGGGTCGGTGATCCGGCGCCGGAAGACCCCGCTGCGGCCGTCGGCGGCAAGGGTGAAGACATCGACGGCGTTCTGCCGGTTCTGCACGACGTACAGCGTGCGGCCGACGAGCAGCAGGCCGTCGCCGTTGGTGAGGGGGTCGGCGCCGCCGAGGTCGACGAGTTCGGTGACGCCGGTGCGCGGGTTCACCCGGTGCAGGGCGCCGACCCCGGACTGGACGACGAGCAGCGCGGAGCCGTCGGGGGTGCGGGTGATGCCGTTGGCGTTGACGACCTCGCCGGGGACCTGGCTCCAGGCGCCGCCCAGGGTGATCCGTACGACGTCGTCCGCGTCCGGCAGACGGCCGTGCCGGCCGAGCGGGAGGCTGTAGAGGACGGGCTGGAAGGAGTCGGTGAACCAGGCCGCGCGCGGGGTCAGGAACACGTCGTTGGCGAAGGTGGGGGTGGTGGTGCTCAGCCGGTAGGAGGCGAGGATCTCGCCGCTGCGGGCGTCGACGACGCGGGCGCCCTCCGCGCGGCCGGCGACGAACAGCCGCCCCCGCTCGTCGAGTTTGAGCCCGACCGACGGGGTACCGGGGCCGGGCGAGACGATCTTCCCGGAGCCGGTGCGCAGGTCGGCGCGGTAGATCGAGCCGTCGCCGAGGGAGCCGAGGTAGGCGTAGGGGCCGCCGCCGATGGTGATGCCCTCCGGGCGGAAGCCGTCCGGGAGCGGGACGACGGTGGGTCCGGCGGCCGCGTGGGCGGGGCCGCCGACCAGTGCGGCACCGGTGGCCGCGGCGCCGACGGCGAGCAGTCCGCGGCGGCTGAGGGGATGTGCGAAGGAGCCGTGTGTGGGAGCCACGGGGTGCCCTTCCACGAGTGAGGACCGGCAGTTGAACCGGTCCAGCGGTCAACTGACCGTTCCACCCCATCACATGCGCCGCGCCCACCACAGCGCGCGGCGGTCTTCGACAGCGTCCTGACAGGTTCGCCGCGCGGCACGCGTGGTGGTTCCCCGGCTGCCGGGGAACCACCGTGCGTGTCCTACAGGGCCACGCCGAGCAGCGCGTCCACCGCGCGCGAGACCACGCCGGGCGCGCTCTCGTCGGTGCCGCCCTTCTCCTGCTGGAGCGCGGCCCAGCGGTCGACCGCGGCGAGCGCGGACGGCGCGTCCAGGTCGTTCGCCAGGGCTTCGCGGATCTCCTCGACCAGCGCGTCCGCCGGGGGGCCGTCGGGGCGGGAGACGGCCGCGCGCCAGCGGCCGAGGCGGGCCTCGGCGTCCTGGAGCACCCGGTCGGTCCACTCCCAGTCGGAGCGGTAGTGGTGGGCGAGGAGCGCGAGGCGTATGGCGGCCGGGTCGACGCCCTCGCGGCGCAGTGTGGAGACGAAGACCAGGTTGCCCTTGGACTTGGACATCTTCTCGCCGTGCAGGGCGACCATGCCCGCGTGGACGTACGCCTTGGCCATGGGGAACTCGCCGGTGAGCACCTGGGCGTGCGAGGCGCCCATCTCGTGGTGCGGGAAGGCGAGGTCGGAGCCGCCGCCCTGGACGTCGAAGCCCATGCCGAGGTGGTCCAGGGCGATGGCGACGCACTCGATGTGCCAGCCGGGGCGGCCCCGGCCGAGCGAGCCGCCGTCCCAGCTGGGCTCACCGGGTCGGGCGGCCATCCACAGCATCGGGTCGAGCGGGTTCTTCTTGCCCGGGCGGTCCGGGTCGCCGCCGCGCTCGGCGGACAGCAGCCGCATCGCGGCGGCGTCGAGGTTCGAGACCTGGCCGAAGTGCGGGTCGGACTCGACGGAGAAGTAGATGTCGCCTTCGAGTTCGTAGGCGGCTCCGGCGTCCCGCAGCCGCTCCACCAGCGGCACGATGCCGGGTATGGCCTCCACGGCGCCGATGTAGTGCCGCGGGGGCAGCATGCGCAGGGCGGTCATGTCCTCGCGGAAGAGGGCGGTCTCCTTCTCGGCGAGGGCCACCCAGTCGACGCTGTCGCGTTCGGCCCGCTCCAGCAGCGGGTCGTCGACATCGGTGACGTTCTGGACGTAGTGGACCTGCCGCTTGGTGTCGAGCCACACGCGCTGGACGAGGTCGAACGCGTTGTAGGTCGCCGCGTGACCCATGTGGGTCGCGTCGTACGGGGTGATGCCGCAGACGTAGATACGGGCGACGGGACCGGGCTCAAGGGTGACGAGCCCACCGGTCGCGGTGTCGTGGATCCGGAGGTCGCGGCCCTTGCCGGGCAGGGCGGGGACCTCAGAAGCGGGCCAGGCATACATGTCATGAGCGTAACCGGACCGGCGTTCCATATACGAACCGGATCACGCCGGATGGCCGGGAAGGCCCTCTTGCGCTCCACCTCGGCGTATGCGGTCCCGGCTACACCGGGGGCCAGGGGATCGCGGGCCACTGTCCCGTCGGCTCGGGGTGGACGCCGGAGGCGAGGAGGGCGTCGACCCGCGCGCGGGTGGCGTCCAGCTCGGCGGGGGTGATCAGCGGGGTGAGGGCGGTGGTGAGCGTCCCGGCGGGTTCCAGGGCCGCCTCCAGGCCCTTGAGCACTTCGATGGCCTCGCCCGTCAGGGGCTCGCCCGCCCAGCCCCACAGCAGGGTGCGCAGCTTGTTCTCGACGTTGAAGGTGACCCCGTGGTCGATGCCGTAGAGGCGGTTCCCGGCGGTGGGCAGCAGGTGGCCGCCCTTGCGGTCGGCGTTGTTGATCACGGCGTCCAGTACGGCGAGCCGCCGCAGCCGCTCGTCGTCGGCGTGCACCAGCAGGGCCGTGCGCCCCTCGCCGACATCGGCGAGGCCGACGGCCTTCCAGCCGGGCTCCGGCTCCTCGGCGTCGACCAGGGCGAGCAGTTCGGCGCCGGGTTCGACGTCGATCCACAGCTGGCACATGCCCTCGCCGTAGGGGCCGTCCCGCAGCACGGTGGGCGGCACCAGGTCCCAGCCGGTCGCCTCGGAGACCGCGTACGCGGCGACCTCCCGCTGGGCGAGCGTGCCGTCGGGGAAGTCCCACAGCGGGCGCTCACCGGCGACCGGTTTGTATACGCAGGACGCTTCCCGGCCCGCGAGGGAGACGGTGCACAGCAGGGCGGCGTTGGACGCCTCGCGGATCCGACCGCGCACGGTCAGCTCACCCTCGGTGAGCAGGTCGAGGGCGGTCACGCTCCGCGGCGGTATCCGTTCTGGCGCGGACATACGTGTCCCTCCGGGTCCAGGGGCAGGCTGCACAGCGGGCACGGCGGCCGCCCGGCGTTGACGACGTCCAGGGCGCGCTTGGCGAAGGCCCGGGCCTGCGCGCCGGTGAGCCGGACCCGCAGCATCGGTGGGCCGTTCTCCTCGTCCTGGAGGAGCCTTTCCTCGGCCTCGGCGAGGTCCTCCTCGGACTCGGCCTCCAGCTCGACCAGCGCCTGCGCCTCGACGATCATGCGCTGCTCCTCGCCGTCCCAGGCCAGCGCCATGGTGCCGACCCGGAACTCCTCCTCGATCGGGGTGTCGAGGGGGGCGGTGTCGGCGACCTCGGCGGGGGCCGCGGCGGGCACGGCCGCGCTGCCGCCGCTGCGCCGCACCACCTCGTCGAGGAGTTCGTCCATGCGCTCGGCGAGCGCGGCTACCTGGGTCTTCTCCAGGGCCACGCTGGTCACCCGGCTGCCGGCGGTGGCCTGGAGGAAGAACGTACGGCGTCCGGGAAGTCCGACCGTACCGGCCACGAAACGGTCCGGCGGGTCGTAGAGGAACACCTGACGGGACACGTCCTGTCTCCATGGGAATCGTGAACGGACTCGTGGTCGGGGCCGCTTGGTGCGACCGCTTCACCCTACTGCGCCCGGCGATCACGGTGCGCCCGCGCCACCCCCGACCGCGGCGTCACCGGCCGGGGGCTCCTCGCGCGGCACCAGGGAGGCGAAGTCGCCGGTGTCCCCGAGGCGCAGAAGGAAGGGCCGCAGACGGGTGTAACGGATCGCGGTGATGGAACACGGTTCCACAGCGATCCGCTGGAAGAGGTCGAGATGAAGCCCGAGTGCCTCCGCCACCAGGGACTTGATGATGTCCCCGTGCGAGCACATCAGATAGACGGCGTCGGCGCCGTGCTCGCGCTCCACGCGCGCGTTCCACTCGCGTACGGACTCGGCGGCGCGGGTCTGCATGGCCCGCATCGACTCCCCGCCGGGGAAGGCGGCCGCCGAGGGGTGCGCCTGGACGATCTCCATCAGGGGTTCGTCCTTGAGCTCGGCGAGCTTGCGGCCGGACCAGTCGCCGTAGTCGCACTCCCCGATCCGTTCGTCGGTGTGCGCGCGCAGTTCGGGACGTGCGTCGAGGAGGGGGCGTACGGTCTCCTCACAGCGCTGGAGGGGGCTGGTGACGACCTCGGAGATCGGCAGCCCTTCGAGGCGGCCGGGGAGGGCGGCGGCCTGCGCGGCACCGCGTTCGTCGAGGGCGATGCCGGGCATCCGGCCGGCGAGCAGTCCCTCGGTGTTGGCGGTGGAACGTCCGTGCCGGACCAGGATCAACGTGGGCATGCGGCCCAGGGTAGGCGCACCACGGGGTGCGGCGGCCGGGCGCAGACGGGAGAATACGCTCCGTGATCGTCGATTGCGCGGTCTACGAGAAAGGGCGGCGTACGCAGGCCCCCGGGGACCTCTCCGAGGCGCTCGCCGCGGCGCGTGCGGTGGGCGGGTTCGTGTGGATCGGTCTGCACTCGCCGACGGAGGACGAGTTCGCCCTGGTCACGCATGAGTTCGGGCTGCATCCGCTGGCCGTCGAGGACGCTCTGAAGGCCCATCAGCGCCCGAAGCTGGAGGTCTACGACGACTCGCTGTTCGTGGTCCTCAAGCCCGTGGTGTACGAGCCGAGGAGCGACGCAGTCTCCACCGGCGAGATCATGATCTTCCTCGGTGACTCCTTCGTGGTGACGGTCCGTCATGGCGAGGGCTCCCCGCTCAAGGCGGTGCGGCGGCGTCTGGAGCGGGAGCCGAAACTGCTGGTCAAGGGGCCGACCGCGGTGCTGTACGCGATCGCTGACGCGGTCGTGGACCACTACATGGAGGTGTCGGCGGAGCTGCTGACGGATCTGGAGGAGCTGGAGGCGGATGTGTTCTCGCCGAGCGGCGGGTCCCGGGACGCCGCGTCCCGCGTCTACGTCTTCAAGCGGCAGATCCTGGAGTTCCGGCGGGCGACCGGGCCGCTGGCGCTGCCGCTGACCCGGCTGGCGGGGACGGGCGGCGGCGTCGTGGTGCCGTTCGTCAACGACGCGGCGCGGCCGTTCTTCCGGGACGTGAGCGACCACCTCACGCGGGTGAACGAGGCCGTGGAGGGCCTGGACCGGCTGGTGTCGGACGTGCTGTCGGCGCATCTGGCGCAGATGAGCGTGCGGCAGAACGACGACATGCGGAAGATCTCCGCGTGGGCGGCCATGGCCGCGGTCCCCACGATGGTGGCGGGGATCTACGGCATGAACTTCGAGCACATGCCCGAGCTGAGCTGGCGGTGGTCGTACCCGCTGCTCATCGCGGTCATGGCCGCCCTGGAGGTGCTGCTGTACCGGCTGTTCAAGCGCCGGGGGTGGATGTGAGGCGCACCCGGCCGGTTCGTCAGGCGAATTCGGGGGCCGAGGTCGCCGGGCCGCCGAGGGCGTCGCGGCGCTCGGGCATCTCCAGGGACACCATGCGTCGCCAGCCCGCGGCCCGTTCCCAGGCGTACACGGCGTGGATGCCGGCGGCGAGCACCGCGGACTTGGCGCGCGGCCAGCCGAGGATGCGGCCCATGTGGGCCATGACGGCGAGGCTGACGTCGCGGTAGATGCGGATCTCCGCGAGGGCGCACTCCCGGAGGGTCCGCTGGATCGCGCGGCCGTGTCCGGCGCGGGCGAAGCGCAGCAGTTCCTCGTGGCAGTAGGCGAGGTGGTTGTCCTCGTCGTTGGAGATCATCTTCACCGCGCGGCCGAGGTCGGGGTGGTCGGAGAAGTGCTTGCGCAGCAGGTCCATCTGCTCCGAGGCGCGCTGTTCGGTGACCCTGCTGTGGGCGAGGTAGGTGACGATGTCCTGGACGGTGAGGGGTTCCTCGCCCTTGAGCTTCTCGTGGGCGAGGCCGATGCCGTTGTTCTCCAGGAGCATCGTGTAGTCGGTCTCGGGCGGGACGGGGACGGGCTCCAGTCCGCGCTTCTTCATCAGGGCGTTGAAGATCCGGCCGTGCTTGTCCTCGTCGGCGCCGTGCCGGGTGATCTTGGGGGCCATGTCGCGTTCGTCCGCCGGGACGAGTGCGGCGATGCGGGCGTTCTCCCAGCCGCCCTGGGACTCCCCGCTCGCGGCGATGGAGCAGAACAGGGCGAAGGACTCGTCGTTGTCGAGGATCTCCTGGAACAGACTCTTGGCCGAAAGCATCGTGAGCACCTCTCTGTGTGCCTCCGCGGGACTCCGCAAAGAACGAGTCAAATGCGGTGCGAGGGGTGCTGCAACAGTTGTGTCGGACAACTCCGCCAAAAGGAGGACGGGGGCCGTCACCACTGGGGCGTAACCGCGCGGGCGCGCACGCGTTGTTCTGCGTGACGGCCGTGGCGGGGAAGACCCCCGAGCCCCCACCACGGCCGCGGAAACCTCCGGCCCCGGCCCGCTCTTCGCCCCTGGCCGCGCCTTACGGGTCGGCCCGCCGCGGCGCCTGTACGAGGTCGGCGCGCCCCACGGCCGCGGTGCCCCGGGCGGGCAGCCGAGCCCGGCGAGCCCGCCGACTGACGAGTCCGTCACCGGGCGACCCCCACGCCGGGCGGGCAGTGGGGGCGTCCGGGCCGGGGCGACCGACGGCGGGCCGGGTGAGAGGGGCTACGCCAGACCGGCGCGCTCCAGGGCCTCCGTGCCCGCGCGGAGCGATGCCAGGCGCTCGTCCAGGGTGAAGCCCGCGGGGGCCAGGGTGAGGGTGGTGACGCCCGCTTCCGCGTAGGCGCGCATCCGGTCGGCGATGCGGTCGACCGAGCCGAGCAGGGTGGTGGAGTCGATCAGGTCGTGCGGGACGGCGGCCGCGGCGCCCTGCTTGTCGCCGGAGAGGTACTTGTCCTGGATCTCGGCGGCTTCCTTCTCGTACCCCATGCGCTGGGCGAGCTGGTTGTAGAAGTTCTGCTTGCGGCTGCCCATGCCGCCGACGTACAGGGCGGTGTAGGGGCGGAAGGTGTCGGCGAGGGACGCGACGTCCTTGTCGTCGCCGACGGCGAGCGGGACGGTCGGGCAGACGTCGAACCCTTCGAGGGTCTTGCCCGCCTTCTCGCGGCCCGCGCGGATGTATTTGACCGCCGTGTCCTCCAGGTGCTCGGCGGAGGGGAAGATCAGCAGGGCGCCGTCGGCGATCTCGCCGGTCTGTTCGAGGTTCTTCGGCCCGATCGCGGCGATGTACAGCGGGATGTGCTCGCGGGTGGGGTGGACGGTGAGCTTGATGGGCTTGCCGGGACCACCGGGCAGCGGCAGCGTCCAGTGCTCGCCGTCGTGGGTGAGCCGTTCCCGGCTCATCGCCTTGCGGACGATCTCGACGTACTCGCGGGTGCGGGCCAGCGGCTTGTCGAACTTGACGCCGTACCAGCCCTCCGAGACCTGCGGGCCGGAGACGCCGAGGCCGAGGCGGAACCGGCCGCCGGACAGGGAGTCGAGCGTGGCGGCGGTCATCGCGGTCATCGCCGGCTGGCGGGCCGGGATCTGGAAGATGGCCGAGCCGACGTCGATGCGCTCGGTCTGGGCGGCGACCCAGCTGAGAACGGTGGCGGCGTCGGAGCCGTAGGCCTCGGCGGCCCAGCAGACGGCGTAGCCGAGGCGGTCGGCCTCCTGGGCGACGGCGAGGTTGTCGCCGTCCATTCCGGCACCCCAGTAGCCGAGGTTGATCCCGAGCTGCATGGCCGATTCCCCTTACTGATCAGTAACGTCCTTGTTGCCGAGACCTTAGCGCGGTGACCGCCCCGGCGGGGAGGGCGCCGGGGCGCGGCGCCGGTTCTTTTCGTTGACCGGAAAACTGGATATCCACAGGCCCCCACGTGGAAGGTTCTGGCCAGTAATCTCGGCGTTCATGGAGCAGAGGCATCTCGGCCGCACCGGCCTGCGTGTGTCCCGTATCGGACTCGGCACCCTCACCTGGGGCAGGGACACCGACGAGCACGACGCCGCGGACCTCTTGAAGACCTTCTGGGAGGCCGGCGGGACGCTCGTCGACACGGCGGACGTGTACGGCAACGGGGAGGCCGAGTATCTGCTCGGCCAGCTCATGGAGGGCCTGGTGCCGCGCCGGGAGCTGGTCATCTCCACCAAGGCGGGCAGCGTGCCCGACCCCGAGCGCCGGGTCGACGGCTCCCGGGGGCATCTGCTGGCCGCGCTGGACGCCTCGCTGTCCCGGCTCGGCACGGACTACGTCGACGTCTGGCACATCCACGCCTACGACCCGGACACCCCGCTGGAGGAGACCCTCCAAGCCCTCGACATCGCGGTCAGCAGCGGCCGGGCCCGGTACGCGGGCGTGTCCAACTTCTGCGGCTGGCAGCTCGCCAAGGCCGCCACCTGGCAGCTGGCGGCGCCGGGCATACGGACCCGGCTGGCCAGTACGCAGCTGGAGTACTCCCTGCTCCAGCGGGGCGTGGAGCGGGAAGTGCTGCCCGCCGCGCTGGATCTGGGCATCGGGATGCTGCCCTCCTCGCCGCTCGGGCGCGGCGTGCTCACCGGCAAGTACCGCGGCGCCACCCCGCCGCCGGACTCCCGGGGCGCCTCCGAGCACCTGGCGCCCTTTGTCGCGCCGTACCTCGACGACACCGCGAGCCGGATCGTGGACGCCGTGCAGACCGCGGCGGACGGGCTGGCGGTGACCCCCCTCCAGGTGGCTCTCGCCTGGGTCCGGGACCGGCCCGGGGTGGCCGCGCCCATCATCGGCGCGCGCAACGCGCAGCAGCTCACGGCGGCTTTGTCAGTGGAGGCCCTTAGTCTTCCTGACGAGATCTGCCGGGCGCTGGACGATGTGTCGGCGCCGGTGCACCGCTATCCCGATCACGACTGGAGCACGCTGTGAGCACGGAGCCCGAGACCACGGGGGAGACCGGAGCGGAGACGCCGCGCGCGGAGGCCGCGCCGGAGGAGGCCGTCGCCGCACCGGGGGCCGAGGGTTCTTCGGCGGAGGGTACTTCGGGCGAGGACTCTGCGGACCCCAAGGGCGCGGGCTCCGAGGGCTCCGAGGGCTCCGAGGGCTCCGAGGGCTCCGACGGTGAAGGTTCCGAGAGCGCGGCCGCTCAGCTGTCCGAGGCCGAGGCCGAGTTGGCGGCGCAGCGCATCGAGCGGGAGCGGATCGAGCGGCGCAAGGCGGAGAAGGCGGCACCCATCGAGGCCGGTACCAAGCTGAGCGGGACCGCCGCCGAGCTGCTGGCCGCCGTACGGGCCGTGGAGAGCGGGGCCAAGCCCGCGGCCACCGTCTTCGCCGTGCCCGAGCCGCCCCGGCGGCCCGCCCCGGAGCCGGTACGGCGGGAGCGGCCCGTGGTGGCCGAGGCACCGGCCGCTCCCCCGGCCGAGGCCGTCGCGGGCGTCGGTCAGGTGCTCGCCGAGGGCGGCGCACCGGCGGGGCTCGCGGCGCAGGTCGCCGCGGTGCTCGGGGAGGGGGCGGCCGAGCACCTGCGGGCCGATCCCTGGCAGTTGCTGCGGGTCGGCGGGGTACGGCCGGAACAGGCGGACGGGTTCGCGCGGGCGCTGCTGGGCGCCGAGTGCGGTCCGGACGACGAGCGGCGGGGCCGGGCCCTGACCGTGTGGCTGCTGGAGCAGGCGGCCGTGGCCGGGCACACAGCGCTGGAACTGCCGACGCTCACCGCGGCGCTGGCCCGGCAGAGCGTGCCCGACGCCGGCGCGGCCGTGCAGAGCACGCTCGCGGAGGGCGAGGCGCTGGCCTTCCAGGACGGACTGGAGGAGGACGGGGCCTCGGAAGAGGACGGGGCGTCGGAAGAGGCCGGGGCGTCGGAAGAGGCCGAGGAGGAACGGCCGGTTCGGGTCCTGGTCGGACTTGAGCGGTACGCGCTCGCCGAGGAGAGCCTCGCCGACGGGCTGGGAAGGCTGGTCAACTCCGTTCCCAAGCAGGACGGTTCGGCTCAGTCCTGGGAGGAGGCCGCCGCCGCGGCCGGGGGCAGCGCGGGCGAGCTGATCCACGCGGTCGCCGGGCACGCGCTGGTGCTCCACACCGGCGGCGCGGCCTCGCTCGCCGAACCGGCGGCGCTGCTGCGCGCGGCCGAGGGGCTGGGGCTGCGCGCGTGGGCGGCGGCCCACAGTCCCCTGGGGCGGGGCTCGTTCGCGAAGCTGGTGGGCGCGGACTCCCCCCGGGTCGCCACCGTCGCCGGGCTGCTGTCCGGGGCCGAGGCGCCCGGGCGGGACGGGGACGGCGCGCTCGATCTCGACCTTCTCGTGGTGCTCGACGCGCCCCTGCTGGACGTCGAGGCGGCGGCGCTGCTCGCGGAGTCCCTGCCGGACGGGGCGCGGCTGGTGCTGTCCGGTGACCCGGGGGTGCTGTGGTCGGCGGGGCCGGGGCGGGTGTTCGCGGATCTGCTGGCGGCCCGGATCTGCCCGCAGATCGCCTCCCGGCAGCCGGACCCCGGCCCGCTCGGCGAGCTGGTCTCCGGTGTCGGGATCGGTGAGCTGAACCAGGTCGAGACGCCCGGCAAGGAGATCGTGATCGTGCCGGTGCGGGACGCCGGGGAGGCCGTGCACCGCACCGTGCAGCTCGTCGCCGACTCGGTGCCGCGCGCGATCGGCGTGCCGTCGGAGGAGACCCAGGTGATCACGCCGGGCCACGGCGGCGCGGCCGGCACCCGCGCGCTGAACGTCGCGCTCAAGGAACGCCTTAACCCTGGCCCCGGCCGCTTCGGCGGCTTCGACCCCGGGGACCGCATCGCCTACTCCCCCGCGCCGGGCCGTACGGTCCCGGGCCGCGTGGTGAAGGCCGACGCCGACGGCCTGCACCTGTCGTGCGCGGGCGAGCCGGTCGTCGTCCCGAAGGACCAGGTGGAGCGGACCGTACGCCACGGGTGGGCCCTCACCGCCCACCAGGCGGCGGGCGCCCGCTGGCCCGCGGCCGTGGTCGTCCTCCCCGGCGACGCGACCGCCGCGCTCAGCCGCCCGTGGGTCTACACGGCGTTCAGCCGCGCGGAGCGGCACCTGTCCGTCGTACACGGCGCGGAAGGGGCGCTGCCGAGGGCGGTGGCCGAAATCCCGGCCAAGCCCCGCACGACCCGCCTGACGGAACTGCTGACACCCCAGGTACCGGCAACCGGCGAGTAGCCCTCGGCGGAGTGGCGCACCGAGCCCGCCTCCGTGCCCTGTGCCGCAGCGGGCGGGGCACCCCGACGCCGACGCTCGGGACACGCGGGCGCCGTCCGGGGCGGGCGCGGGACCGGCACGGGCGGGCTGACGCCGCACGAGCGAAGGGGCGGCTGGGGCGACCCCGCCGGGGCCTGGGACGAGGGCACCGCCCGGGGCGGGCACGGAACCCGCACCGGCGGGCCGACACCGCACGAGCGAAGGGGCGGCTGGGGCGACCCCGCCGGGCCCCGGGACGAAGGCACCGCCCGGGGCGGGCACGGGACCCGCACGGCCGGGCTGACGCCGCATGGGCGAAGGGCCGCCACCGCGAACCCGCCAGGACACGGGGACGAAAGCGCCGCCCGGGACAGGCACGGGACCCACACGGCCGGGCTGACGCCGCACGGGCGAAGGACGGCTGGGGCGAGGGCGCCGGCCGGGACAGGCGCAGGACCCACAACGGCAGGCCCACACCGCACGAGCGAAAGGCGGCCGCCGGGGCCTGGGGGCAAGGGTGCCAGCCACCGCGACCCCGCCGGGACCCGGGACGAAGACCCCGCCGGGACAGGCACGGGACCCACAACGGCAGAGGCCGACACCGCACGAGCGAAGGGCCGCCACCGCGACCCCGCCAGGACACGGGGACGAAAGCACCGCCCGGGACAGGCACGGGACCCGCACCGGCAGAGGCCGACACCGCACCGGCGAAAGGCCGCCGTGACCCGGGCGAGGGCGGCGGCCGGGGCGGGTGCGGGAGCAGTGCGGGCCGGTCAGGCGGTCCTCGGCCGCCGGGGGTTTGAGTGACGGGCCCGTCGCGGCATGGGGTGGGCCGGTGCGATCCGGGGAGCGTGGGCCGCGTTCGGATGGGTGCGAGAAGGCTCGCTGCTCGGTCGGCAGCCCAGGGCGCCGCAGGTGGGAGGGGCGCGGCCCGTTGCGAACCGGGGTTCCCCCGGACCTGGGCGACGTGGCGCGGGATCCCGTCGGCGGCAGCCGAAGGGCGGCGGTCCCGTTCGGGAGGCCGCCGCCCTTCGGTGACGTCATCGCTCAGGTCAGCGATCCGCGTCCAGGGGTTCCAGGTCGTCCTCGTCCTCCGAGGCCGCTTCGACGTCGTCGTCCTCGTCCGGTTCGTCGTCCTCGTCGTCGAAGACCGCGCTCACGTCGAAGCGGCAGACCACGCGCTGGGGGTCTACCTGGTCGAACGGGGACTCCAGCCATTCGCCGGGCTCGGCGACTTCGTCGGCGGCGGTCACCCAGAGCGTGGAGTCGCCCTCCTCCAGACCGAACTCCTTGTGGCGGGAGGCGATCTCGTCCGGTTCGAACTCGCCGAACAGGATGCCGAGCGCGCCGTGGACGGTGGCGGAGTTCTCCGTGTCCGGATCGTCCGCGGCCTCCACCCGCTCCGCCTGCGCCAGCAGTCGCTGCGGCTCCACCACGGCGTAGTCGCGCCTGATCAGCACGCTCACCGCGTTCGGCTCCTCGGGGCCCAGGTAGGGCGGCAGTCCCTCGTCGGTGCCGGGGATCTCGAAGGGGGTGACCTCGTCGTAGCGGTCGTAGAGCAGCTCGTCGTACGCCTCCGCGGCCGAGGCCAGCTCGTTGAACGCCTCGTAGACGGCCGGGTCGTCCTCCCCCGACCGGCGTTCGACGGCCGCGAGATGGCGGTCGAGCGCGGCCTTGACCGCCTCGGCGGCGGCGCGTACCTCGGCAGCGGTGGGCTGCGCAGCATCAGACATAGTGCAGACGCTATCCGTACCGGGCCCCAGCCCGCACAATAGATGCGATGCCGGAATACGAATTTGTCGACGTGTACGTACCGCGCGGGGTTTCCCGTAAGGACGCCACACGCCTGCTGACCGACCATGCGGAGTACGGACACTGGGAGTTGGACCGCCTCAGCCTGCTGCGTGACGGAAGCCGCAAGGTGCGGCTGCGCCGCAGGATCATCCGCCAGGTGCGCGCCACCTGGTGAGCGCGGACGGAGCGGGCCCCGCCGGGGAAGGCGGGGCCCGCTCCGTGCTCGGGGCCGCTCAGGCCGAGGCCCGCGCCTTGCGGTAGAGCACCGTGCCCGCCAGCAGCGCGCCCGCGCCGACCGGCAGGGCGATGCCGAGCGGCAGCTCACTGCCGGTGGCGGCGAGCTGGTCGACGCCGCCGCCCCGTGCCTCGGTGACGGAGTCCGAGCTGGAGGAGCCGGTACCGGTGTGCAGGTCCGTGCTGGGGCCGCCGTGGGCCGTCACCTCGCCGCCGGGACGGGACGGGTCGCCCGGGGTGCCGGGGCGTGCGGGGCCGTCCGGATTGGCGCGATCGCGCGGGGAGTTCGGGTCGCCCGGCTGGTTCCCGGAGTTTCCGGGACCCCCGTCCGGGTTGCCGGGGTTGCCCGGGTGACCGGGCCGGTCCGGTCCCCCCGGGTGGTTCGGTGTGCCCCTGTCGTGCGCCCCGCCGCCGTTGCCGCAGTCGTTGCCCGTGGCGCCGTTGCCGATACCGACGACGTTGACGCTGTTGCCGCAGACGTTGACCGGCGCGTACACCGGGACCTCGACGTGGTTGCCGGATGCCACACCGGGCGAGTGCGAGGTGTGACCGCCGGCGTGCGCGCCCCCGGAGCCACTGTGCCTGCCGGAAGTGCCGTGTTTCGCGCCCCCGCTGTTGACGCAGGTGTTGCCGACCGCCGGGTTGAGCACCCCGACGACGTCGACCGTGTTGCCGCAGGCGTTGACCGGCGCGTGCACCGGTGCCTGGACCGAGTTGCCGGACAGCACTCCGGGCGAGTGCGAGGCGGAGCCGCTCGCGCCGGAGTGGGCCTGGGCGGCGGTCCCGCCCGCGGCGGCGATCACGCCGGTCGCGGCCGCCACGGTCATCAGGCCCTTGCGGGTGACCTGTCGCATTGCTGAATTCCTGCCTTCCCCCTCAAGACCCACGCGAAATAGACCGGTCGGTCCCGGAGCGCATGGCGTGCGCTCCGGGACCGACGGCGTAGAAACGAAACCTTCAGAAAGGCAGCGTCACTTGTTCACGCAGGTGTTGCCGAAGGCGGGGTTCAGCAGCCCGATCACGGAGATCGTGTTGCCGCACACGTTCACCGGGACGTGCACGGGAACCTGGATCACGTTGCCGGACAGGACACCCGGGGAGTGCACGGCGGCTCCCTGGGCACCGGAGTCGGCGACGGCCAGACCCGCACCCGCGAGAACCAGGCCACCGGTGGCAGCCGCAGCGGCGACGACCTTCTTGATCATTATTCCTCCTTGTTGGCAATGCGATCCCAAGTAGCGGATCGCATAGGCAGTAACGAGGAGGGAGTAATGGAGCTACGAGCTTATGGTCGCATTCACTCTTCCTGGTCATTTCCGTACGTGCGGCCGAATAGTGAAGTGTCGTTTCAGTGGGCCAATTCCGGACCCCGGCGGGGCGTCCTCAGGACGCGTCGAGGAAGCGGTCGAGCACCCGCACGCCGAACTTGAGACCGTCCACCGGCACCCGCTCGTCCACGCCGTGGAACATGCCCGCGAAGTCCAGCTCCGGGGGCAGCTTCAGCGGCGCGAAGCCGAAGCAGCGGATGCCGAGGTCGTCGAAGGACTTGGCGTCGGTGCCACCGGAGAGCATGTACGGCACGGCCCGCGCGATCGGGTCCTCGGCACTCAGCGCGCTCTGCATGGCGTCCACGAGCCGGCCGTCGAAGTCGGTCTCCAGCGCCTTGTCGCTGTGCACGTCCTCGCGCTTGACGCGCGGGCCGAGGATGCGGTCGAGGTCGGCGAGGAACTCCTCCTCGTGGCCGGGCAGGAAGCGGCCGTCGACGTGGGCGGTGGCCTGGCCGGGGATGACGTTGACCTTGTAGCCGGCGCCGAGCATGGTGGGCGCCGCCGAGTTGCGCAGGGTCGCGCCGACCATCTTGGCGATGCCGCCGAGCTTGGCGAGGGTCTCGTCCATGTTCTCGGGGTCGAGTTCGGTGCCGAGCGCGTCGGACAGCTCGTCGAGGAAGGACCGTACGGTCTTGGTGACCCGGACCGGCCACTTGTGCCGTCCGAGCCGGCCGACCGCCTCGCACAGCTCGGTGATCGCGTTGTCGGTGTTGGTCATCGAGCCGTGGCCGGCGGTGCCGTCGACGGTGAGCCGCATCCAGTGCATGCCCTTCTCGGCGGTCTCCACCAGGTACAGCCGCAGCTTCTCGTTGACGGTGAAGGAGAAGCCGCCGACCTCGCCGATCGCCTCCGTCACGCCCTCGAAGAGGTCCGGGTGCTTCTGGACGAGGTACTTGGCGCCGTAGGTGCCGCCCGCCTCCTCGTCGGCGAGGAAGGCCAGGACGATGTCACGCGGCGGCTTGCGGCCACTGCGCAGCCGGTCGCGGACGACGGCCAGCGTCATCGCGTCCATGTCCTTCATGTCGACCGCGCCGCGGCCCCACACGCACCCGTCGGCGATCTCGCCGGAGAAGGGGTGGTGGGTCCAGTCGGCGGCGTTGGCCGGGACCACGTCGGTGTGGCCGTGGATGAGCAGCGCGGGCCGGGACGGGTCCTCGCCCTCGATCCGGGCGATCGTGGAGGCTCGGCCCTTGTGGGACTCGATGATCCGCGGTTCGAGGCCCACCTCGGCGAGCTTCTCGGCCACGTACTCGGCGGCCTTGCGCTCGCCGGGACCGGAGTGGTCCCCGTAGTTGCTGGAGTCGATCTGGATCAGCTCGCGGCAGAGGTCCACGACCTCGTCCTCGCCGGTGACGCCCTTGGCCGTGTCCGTCCCGCTCACGCTGGTTCCTCCCGCTGTACCTGCTGGTGGTCCCCCTCATACTCCTCCCGCGGGCGGCCGGGGCCCAAGACCGCCCCCGGTCCGTCACACGGCGTTCACGCCGAGGCCGGGGGGTGATCGGTCACCCTCGAAAGCCTGGTAATGTTTCCTCTGTCGCCGCGGGCAGAGCCCGCACGACAGACACCTTGTCCGGGTGGCGGAATGGCAGACGCGCTAGCTTGAGGTGCTAGTGCCCTTTATCGGGCGTGGGGGTTCAAGTCCCCCCTCGGACACAGAAGCGAGGGCCGCGACCGCGAGGTCGCGGCCCTCGTGCGTTGCAGGGAAGACGAGCGCGCAGGAGGTCGGGCGCGCCGCGGAGGTGATCATGACCACGCGTTCCTGTCCGTGCGGGCTGCCCGCGGCGTACGCGGAGTGCTGCGGCCGGTACCACGCCGGGGCGGCGGCGCCGACCGCCGAGGCGCTGATGCGGTCCCGGTACAGCGCCTTCGTCCGGCAGGACGCGGGCTATCTGCTGCGGACCTGGCATCCGCGGACCCGCCCCGGGCGGCTGGATCTCGACCCCGGGATGCGGTGGACGGGGCTGGAGATCCTGGACGCGACGGACGGGTCGGCCTTCCACTCCACCGGGACCGTGACCTTCCGGGCGTCCTACCGGGGCGGCTCGCTGCACGAGCGGAGCCGGTTCGAGCGGGTGGACGGGGCCTGGGTGTACGTGGACGGGGAGTTCCAGGACTGAACCGTCAGCGGGCGGGTTTCTCCCAGACCGAGACGTGCTGGGTGCTCTCTCCGGTGAAGGGCGCCCGGTCCCAGTCCTGCCAGCGGTCGCGCAGGCGCAGTCCGGCGATCCGCGCCATCAGGTCCAGCTCGGCGGGCCACACGTACCGGAACGGGATTGAGGTGTGCTCCGCGTGTCCGTCCACGACGGTGACGTAGTGGGAGCTCATGGCCTGGGTGGCGGGGTCGTAGGTGTCGAAGGCCCACTGGGTCGGGGTGATGCGGAAGGGCACGGCGGTCTGGCCGGGCGGAAGCCTGCGCAGGTCGGGGACGCCGACCTCGACGACGAAGCGGCCGCCCGGGGCCAGGTGGGCGGCGGCGTTGACGAAGCAGTCGACCTGGGCGTCCTGGGTGGTGAGGTTGTTGATGGTGTTGAACACCAGGTAGACCACGGTGAACCGGCCCTCCACCCGGGTGGTGGCGAAGTCGCCGATGGTCACGCCGACGGCGTCCCCGCCGGGTTTGGCGCGCAGTCGGGCCACCATGGCCCGGGAGACGTCGATGCCGTGCACGGGAACCCCGCGGGCGGCGAGTGGGAGGGCGATACGGCCGGTGCCGATGCCGAATTCGAGGGCGGCGCCGTCGCCGGCGAGGTCGGCCAGCAGGTCGACCACCGGGTCCACCGCCTCGGGACGGAACATCTCCGCCGCGCCGTCGTCGTAGGCGGCCGCGACCTTCTCTCCGAAGTACCCGTCGTCGTCAAGCACTGGGGGACCGTACCGCCGGGGGCGGGGTGGCTGCGCGGCTATTTTCCGGGGGCCAGGATGTCCAGTTCCTGGAGGGCGCCGACGGTGATCTCGCGGACCAGTTGCTCGGCGCGGGCCGCGTCGCGGGCGCGTACGGCCTCGGCGACCTGGACGTGCAGGGTGACGGCGGCCGGGTCGGGGTCCTCGAACATGACCTCGTGATGGGTGCGGCCCGCGAGGACCTCGGCGACGACATCGCCGAGCCGGGCGAACATCTCGTTGCCGGAGGCGTTGAGGATCACCCGGTGGAAGGCGACGTCGTGGAAGAGGTAGCCCTCCAGCTGGTGGCCGCGGGAGTGGGCGACCATGCCGAGGGCGCACTCGGTGAGTTCGGCGCACTGCTCGGCGGTGGCGTGCTGCGCGGCGAGTCCGGCGGCCACCGGTTCGACGGCGGAGCGCAGCACGGTCAGGGAGCGCAGCTGGTGGGGGCGGTCGGCGCCGGCCAGCCGCCAGCGGATGACCTGCGGGTCGTAGACGTTCCACTCGGACTTGGGGCGGACCGTGACGCCGACGCGGCGGCGGGACTCGACCAGGTGCATGGACTCCAGGACACGGACCGCCTCGCGCATCACGGACCGTGAACAGTCGAACTGCTGGGCGAGTTCGTCGGTGCGCAGCACGCTGCCGGGCGGGTACTCCCCCGCGGTGATCGCGGGGCCGAGGGTTTCCAGTACATGGCCGTGCAGCCCCCGGCCCGGTGTGCTCATGGACACAGCGTACGGCGGGGATCACGGGAACAAAAAGTCAGACTTATTTGTCACAGAGTCTTGAATTCGTCGTACCTAATGGGTTTCAGTGTCCCGGCCGACGTCAGCAGTCGACGTCGTATGTCGAGGAAGACAGCGAGGCAGTGATGCGTACCTCCCACGTCATCGTCGTGATGGGCGTCGCCGGAACGGGCAAGACCACGATCGGTCCGCTGCTCGCCGCCCGGCTGGGTGTCCCGTACGCCGAGGGTGACGACTTCCACCCGCAGGCCAACATCGACAAGATGTCGGCCGGTACCCCGCTCGACGACGAGGACAGGTGGCCGTGGCTGGACGCCATCGGCGCCTGGGCCCACGGGCGGGCCGGGCTGGGCGGGGTGGTCAGCAGCTCCGCGCTGAAGCGGTCGTACCGCGACCGGCTCAGGGCCGCCGCACCGGGCGTCCTCTTCGTGCATCTCTCGGGCGACCGGGAGCTGATCGAGAGCCGGATGCGGCAGCGGCAGGGCCATTTCATGCCGACGGCCCTGCTGGACTCCCAGTTCGCCACGCTCCAGCCGCTCCAGGCGGACGAGGCGGGCGTCGTGGTGGACGTCTCGGGCACCCCCGAGGAGATCACCGCGCGCGCCGTGGCCGCGCTGGACGCGCTCGACATCCCGTCGTCCCCGACGGCGTGACCCCACCCGCCGTCCCGACGGCCCCTCCCTGTCGGACGTCCGACGGGGTCACCCCACCCCCCACGGTCCCCCTCCCCTGTAACCGCAAGGAACTCCCGTGACCAGACTCAATGTCGAGCTGCTGGCAGCGGACCCCGTCGAGCCCATCACCTCGGCCGGTCACGCCCAACTGGGCATCGCCGTGCTGGCGGGCATCGCCGTCATCGTCCTGCTGATCACCAAGTACAAGCTGCACGCCTTCCTGTCGCTGACCATCGGGTCGCTGGCGCTGGGCGCGTTCGCCGGGGCGCCCCTGGACAAGGTCATCACCAGCTTCACGGCGGGGCTCGGCGCCACCGTGGCCGGTGTGGGCGTGCTGATCGCCCTCGGTGCGATCCTCGGCAAGATGCTCGCCGACTCCGGCGGCGCGGACGAGGTCGTCGACACCATCCTCGCCAAGGCGAGCGGCCGTTCGATGCCGTGGGCGATGGTGCTGATCGCCTCGGTGATCGGTCTGCCGCTGTTCTTCGAGGTCGGCGTGGTGCTGCTGATCCCGGTCGTGCTGATGGTCGCCAAGCGCGGCAATTACTCCCTCATGCGCATCGGCATCCCTGCCCTGGCCGGTCTGTCGGTCATGCACGGTCTTGTTCCGCCGCACCCCGGTCCGCTGGTCGCGATCGACGCGGTGGGCGCCAACCTGGGTGTCACGCTGGCCCTCGGTGTCCTGGTCGCCATCCCGACGGTGATCATCGCCGGTCCGCTGTTCTCCCGGTACGCCGCCCGCTGGGTGGACGTCCCGGCGCCGGACCGGATGATCCCGCAGCGCGCCTCCGAGGAGCTGGAGCGGCGTCCGAGCTTCGGCGCCACGCTGACCACGATCATGCTGCCGGTCGCGCTGATGCTCTCCAAGGCGCTCGTCGACATCATCATCGACGACAAGGAGAACACCACCCAGCGCGTCTTCGACGTCATCGGCTCCCCGCTGATCGCGCTGCTGGCGGCGGTCCTGCTCGGCATCTTCACGCTGCTCCGCCCGGCCGGGTTCGGCAAGGAGCGGGTCTCCGGGCTGGTGGAGAAGGGGCTCGCGCCGATCGCGGGCATCCTGCTGATCGTCGGCGCGGGCGGCGGCTTCAAGCAGACGCTCATCGATTCCGGTGTGGGTCAGATGATCCTGGAGATCTCCGAGGACTGGTCGATCCCGGCGCTGCTGCTGGCCTGGCTGATCGCGGTGGCGATCCGGCTGGCGACCGGTTCGGCGACGGTGGCGACGGTCTCGGCGGCGGGTCTGGTGGCGCCGCTCGCGGCGGGCATGTCCACCACCGAGACGGCCCTGCTGGTCCTCGCCATCGGCGCGGGCTCGCTCTTCTTCAGCCACGTCAACGACGCGGGGTTCTGGCTGGTGAAGGAGTACTTCGGGCTGGACGTCGGCCAGACCATCAAGACCTGGTCGGTGATGGAGACGATCATCTCGGTGGTCGCCGGTGGCACGGTACTGCTGTTGTCCCTGGTGATATAGCGGTGATTTAGCGGCTGTCCCGGGCCCGCCTTCCGTGCGGAGGGCGGGCCCGTTGGCGTGTCAGGGCTTCCAGAGCGGGTGTTCCCGCTTCGCCCACTCCCGGCTCACCGACCCGGTGCGCATCCCGCGACGGGCCTCGGGGTCGGCGATGGCCATGCCGATGTGGCCGGCCAGGACGATTCCGATGGTGAGCGCCAGCCAGTCGTGGACGAAGGTGGCGCTGGTGCGCCACATCAGGGGCGTGAGGTGGGTGAACCACATCATCAGGCCGGTGCCGAGCATCACCAGGGTGGCGCCCGCGATCCAGGCCGCGTAGATCTTCTGGCCCGCGTTGAACTTGGCGGCGGGGCGGGCGCCGGGGCTCCGGTCGCGGCGCAGGACGGCGCGCAGCCAGCGCCGGTCGTGCGGGCCGAAGCGGTTGAGGTGCCCGAGGTCGGCGCGCAGGGCGCGGGAGGCGAGGCCGGCCAGGAGCGGTACGGGCAGGGCGAGGCCCGCCCATTCGTGGATACGGACCACCAGCTCGCGGCGGCCGACGAGTTCGGCGAGTTCGGGGACGTAGAGGCAGGCGGCGGTGGCCACGCAGGTGAGCATCAGGGCGGCCGTGGTGCGGTGGACCCACCTGGTGGCGCGGCCGAAGCGGCGCAGGCTCGTGGCGGGCGGGGCCGGAGTGTCAGCTCGTGGGTTCATCGTCGCGTCCGTTCGAGCGGCCGACCCAGGCGTCGACGTCGTAGCCGCGTTCCTCCCAGTAGCCGGGGCGGACGTCCTCGGTGACGGTGATGCCGGAGAGCCACTTGGCGGACTTGTAGAAGTACATGGGAGCCACATAGAGGCGGACCGGGCCGCCGTGGCTGTGGTTGAGGTCCTTGTCCTGCATGCGCAGGGCGACCAGGACGTCGGAGCGGCGGGCCTGGTCGAGGGTGAGGCTCTCGGTGTAGACGCCGTCGAAGCAGGTGAAGCGCACCGCCCCGGCCTTGGCGCGCACTCCCGCGGCGTCCAGCAGCCGGGACAGGCGCACGCCCTCGAAGGGGGTGCCCGGGACCCGCCAGCCGGTGACGCACTGGACGTCGCGGACGAGGCGGGTCTGGGGCAGGGCGCGCAGTTCGTCGAGGGTGTACGTCATCGGGTGGTCGACGAGGCCGTCGACGGTGAGGCGGTAGTTGCCCGCGTTCTTGTGCGGCACCGAGGAGGCGACGGAGTAGTAGCGGAAGCCGCCGCCGTTGGGGAGCAGGCCGGTCAGGCCGGTGGGGTCCTTCTCGGCGGCGCCGGCCAGGAAGGACTCCATGCCGCGCTGGAGGACGGGCGCCGTGGCCACACCGAGGGCGCCGAGGCCGAGGGTGCCGAGGAAGACACGGCGGCCGATGGGGGTGCCGCGTTCCTCGGGCTGTTCGGAGTTCACCTGTTCATTCGAGCACTCCCGGCCCCGGGCGGGCCAGGGGCCGGGGGTGCCCGTCAGAGTTTGGTAATCAATGCTCGGCCGCTGCCGGTCAATCCCTGGCCGCTGCCGGCCAATCCCTGGCCGCTGCCGGTCAATCCTTGGCCGCTGCCGCCTTGTCCAGTTGGAAGGCCTCGTTGCCGAGGCCGATGCGGGCGTGGACCTCGGGGTTGCGGGCGCGCAGGACGAGTCCCTGGACGACGCCCGCGAGCAGGGCGAGGGCGAGGATGCCGGGCAGGATCCAGTTCAGGGACGAGTCGGGTCCGGAGCCGACCAGGACGTCGAAGTCCTTGACGGTGTAGACGACGATGAAGGCCAGCGCGGCGGCGGCGAGGGCCGCGGCGGTGAGCCGCCAGAACTGGGCGGCCGCGGCGCCCCGGCGGACGAAGAAGACCACGACCGACACCGAGGCGACACACATCAGCAGGATGACGCCGAGCGCGCCGACGTTGCCCATCCAGGTGAACAGGTGCAGCACCGGTGCCGTCGGGTCGCCGGTCGGCTTGTCGTCGGTGAGCGCGAAGGCGCTGACCACCACCAGGGCGATCCCGGTCTGGAGCAGGGAGCCGGTGCCGGGGGCGCCGCTGGCGCTGGTGGTGCGGCCGAAGGCGGAGGGCAGCAGGCCCTCGCGGCCCATGGCGAAGGCGTAGCGGGCGACGACGTTGTGGAAGCTGACCATGGCGGCGAACATGCCGGTCACGAAGAGGATGTGCAGGACGTCGGTGAAGGTCTCCCCGAGCAGGCCCTCGGTGAGGAAGAACAGCATTCCGGCGCTCTGTTCCCGGGCGGTGCCGACGACGGCGTCGGGGCCGGTGGCGACGGTGATGGCCCAGCAGCTGATGGTGTAGAAGACGGCGATGCCGCCGATGGCCAGGAACATCACGCGGGGCACGAGGACGTGCGGGCGGCTGGTCTCCTCGGCGTACACGGGCGCCTGCTCGAAGCCGAGGAAGGCGGCGACGCAGAAGCACAGGGCGGTGCCGATGCCGACGCCGCTGAGGGTGTCGGGGTTGAAGGCGTGCAGGGACAGTCCCTCGGGGCCGGGGTCGCCGAGGGCGGCGACGTCGAAGATGACGACGAGGACGACCTCGATGAGGAGCAGTACGCCGAGCACGCGCGCGTTGAGGTCGATCTTCAGCCAGCCGAGCGCGCCGGTGAGCACGACGGCGAGCAGGGCCGGTATCCACCAGGCGAGGTCGATCTCCAGGTAGGTGGCGAACAGGCCGGAGACCTCGAAGCCGAAGATGCCGTAGATGCCGACCTGGAGGGCGTTGTAGGCGACGAGGGCGAGCAGGGCGGCGCCGGAGGCGGCGGTGCCGCCGAGGCCGCGGGAGATGTACGCGTAGAAGGCGCCGGCGTTGTGGACGTGGCGGCTCATCTCGGCGTAGCCGACGCTGAACAGGGCGAGGACGCCGCCGAGGATCACGAAGAGCAGGGGCTGTCCGACGACCCCCATCACCCCGAAGGTCGTGGGCATGACACCGGCGACGACCATGAGCGGGGCCGTGGCGGCGAGCACCGACAGCAGCAGGCCGGTGGTGCCGAGCCGGTCGGCGCGCAGGGCGCGGTCCTGGCCCTTGAAGGTGCTGATGCCGCCGGTGGGGGGCGAACTCGTCGGGGTACTGCCCGTGGTCATCGTGAGGTCCTTTCGGGGGCGGGGTGGGACTCCTGGGCGTGCGGTCGTTCACACCGTGCCGAGGGCGCTGTCGCGGGCGGCGCGGAAGGCGGAGCCGGGGTCGCGGTCCGGGTAGGACCACGGCTCGGGGGTGATGTGGTCGCCGATGCGGTGGAAGAGGGCGGCGGCCTCGGCGCCCCGGCCCTCGCAGTACTTGGCGTGGGCGAGGAAGTTCAGGTCGACCAGGCGCCGCGGGTGGCCCTCGTGCTCCCATTCCAGCCACCAGTCGAAGGCGGCCTTCATCACCTGGCGGGCCCGGCGCCCGACCCAGTGCCCGGAGGCGGCGGGGTCGGCGGGCTCGTGCCCGGCGGCGGCCAGCACGCGGTAGCGCTCGGCGTGCGCGATCACCGGCAGCACGGCGAGCGGGGAGTCGGCGGGGGCGCGTTCGGCGGCGGCGCCCGCGAAGTCGTACACCTCGTGCAGCGGGTCGGGGCCGGCGGCGGCGTGGCGCTCGGCGAGCCGGGCGACGATCAGGTGGTGGGCGTGGTGGTGGTCGGGGTGCCTGCGGCGGACCTCGTCGAACAGGCGCAGCGCCTCCTCCTCGGTGCCCGTGCCGCGGGTGAGCATGAGCAGGCCGAGCCAGGGGGTGGGGTCGGCCGGGGCGCCCTCGGCGGCGGCGCGGCAGCTCTCGCGGGCGCGGTCCGGCTTCTCCTTGCCGCGCAGGGCGCGCTGGACCTCGGCGAGGGCGAGCAGGACGCGGGCGTCGGCGGACTCCGGTTCGGCGAGCAGCCATTCCCTCGCCCAGGGGGCGCAGTACGGTTCCTGGGCGAGGACGGTGACGCGGTGGCCCCGGCAGTCCCAGTCGTCACCGGTACGGCCGAGCAGGGAGCGGGCGCTCTGCCAGCGGCCCTGGGCCAGCGCGGCGCGGGCCTGCGCGAGGTCGAGGTCGTCGAGGGCGCCGTCCAGGGGCTGGGCCGCACGCCTGCGGCTCCGACCGAGGGGTGGTGGGGGTGGGGACACCTCGGAAAACATCCTCATGCGGGTCGCTGTACGCGCTCGGTCACGACGGGTCGTCTGCTGGTTCCGGTTCTGGTTCCGGTTCGCCATCGAGTGATCACGCACAGCAAACCCTCACCCAATACTTGTCGTCAAGGGCCACCGGGGTGTGAAAGTCGTCAACTCCTGTGATTGCCGGGGCAGTTGTGACGTGGTACTCACGGCGCGTATGCAGTCGTATGCCGGAATTGACCTGATTCTGTGGCGCAGGCCCTGGTGTTTTCGGCGCCGGACCCGGACCATGGCGTGAAGCCCCCATTCCGGGCGGCGGACCGGACCCCGGGACGCTACTGTCGGCTGTCGCGCCGTACACCCCGGGCCCGGCCCAACGATCGAGGAACCCCGCGTGTCGCTTCAGGTACTGCTTCTCGCCGTGAGCGCCGCCTGCTGTCTGGGCTTCGGATTCGTCCTGCAGCAGAACGCCGCGCAGAAGGCACCGCTCAAGGACTTCCTCTCCCCTCGGCTGCTGCTCGACCTGATGAGGGTGCCCCGCTGGCTCGGCGGTATCGCGCTGATGGTGGTCGGCATGGCGCTCGGCGCCGTCGCGCTCGGGCAGGGTGAGCTGTCCCTGGTGGAGCCGCTGCTGGCGACCAACCTGCTCTTCGCGCTGGCCCTGTCCCGGCGCCAGACCGGACAGCGGCTGGGCCGCCAGGGGTGGGCCGGTCTGCTGCTGCTCGCGGGCGGGGTGACGGCGTTCATCGTGGCCGGTGAACCGTCCGGTGGCACGGCGCTGAGCGGCTCCTCCCGGCAGTGGCTGATCATCGGCGCGATGATCGGCGCGGCCCTGCTGCTCACCGGGTACGCCAGGCGGTCCCGGCTGAGCGCCGGGCCGGTCCTGCTCGCCACGGCCGCCGGTCTGCTCTACGGCGTCCAGGACGCCCTCACCCGCATCACCGGCCGGCGCTTCGACGAGGGCGGCCTGCTGGAGGTTCTGACCGGCTGGCAGCCGTATGCGGTTCTGGCGCTCGGGGTGACCGGGCTGGTGCTGGTGCAGAGCGCCTTCGAGACGGCGTCGCTGCGGATGTCGCTGCCCGCGCTGACGGCGGCGCAGCCGCTGGCCGGGATCCTGTGCGGGGTCGGGTTCCTCGGGGACCGGCTGCGCACCGACGCCGGGGCGCTGGCGTGGGAGTCCGCCGGGCTCGCGGCGATCGTGGTGGGGATCGTGCTGCTGGGGCTGCACCCGGCCATGCCGTGCGGCCAGGCGCCGCGGGAGCCGACGGGGAAGCTGGCGACCGGCTGACGGACGGGCCTGCTCGGACGAGGGGCGTGAACTCAGCTGCGCGGGCCTGCGTGGACGAGGGGCGTGAACTCAGCTTTGCGGGCCTGCTTGGATGAGGGCCATGAGCTCAGCTGACGAGATCCTCGACATCGTCGACGAGAACGACCGGGTCGTCGGACAGTCCCCGCGCGGGCAGGCCTACGCCGAGGGGCTGCGGCACCGGTGCGTGTTCATCCAGGCGCGGGACGCCGAGGGACGCCTGTTCGTCCATCGGCGCACACCGACCAAGCTGGCCTTCCCCTCGATGTACGACATGTTCGTCGGCGGGGTCGTCGGCGCGGGCGAGTCCTACGACACGGCGGCGCTGCGGGAGGCCGAGGAGGAGCTGGGGGTGTCCGGGCTGCCCCGGCCGCGGTTCCTGTTCAAGTTCCTCTACGACAACGGCGCCGGGCACAGCTGGTGGTCGGCGGTGTACGAGGTGCGCTGCGAGCTGCCGGTGAGCCCCCAGGTGGAGGAGGTCGACTGGCACGCCTTCCTCCCCGAGGAGGAGGTCCTCGCCCGTCTCGACGCGTGGGCTTGGGTGCCGGACGGGCTCGACGCCTATCACCGGCTGCGCGCGCACCGGGCCGCCGAGGGCTCCCGGTAGGGTCCCGGCGTGATCGAATTCGTACGGAACGTCCGGCTGTGGTTCGCCCCCGAGGTGGTCCGCCAGGAGGGCGGCACGCCGGACTACCGGTTCTCGCTGGCCAACGAGCGCACCTTCCTGGCCTGGCTGCGCACCGCGCTGGCGCTGATCGGCGGCGGGTTCGCGGTGGACCAGTTCCTGCCGGACCTGCGCTGGGGCTGGCGCGCCGGGCTCGCGCTGGCGCTGCTGGCGGCGGGGGTGCTGTGCTCGCTGCGCGCGGTGAACCACTGGGTGCGGTGCGAGCGGGCGATGCGGCGCGGTGAGGACCTGCCGGTCTCCCGGTTCCCGGCGGTGCTGAGCGTGGTCGTGGCGGTGGTGGCCCTGGTGATGGCGGTGATCGTGCTGGTCGGGTGGGAGGGGTGACGACGGCCCCGGAGCCGGTCCGTGACCCCGGGCTCCAGCCCGAGCGGACCCGCCTGGCCTGGCGTCGTACGACCCTCGCGGCCACCGTGGCGGCGGTCCTGGCGGGGCGCGCCGCGCTGCACGCCGACGTGACAGTGGCGCGGATCGCGGTCTCCGCCGTGTGCGCCCTGCTCTGGCTGGCGTTCCTCGCCCTGGCCCACGCCCGCATCCAGGCCCTGGCCTCCGGCCACGAGCCGGCACCCATGGCGCCCCGGTTCGCCTCGACGGTGGTGCTGTGCACGGTGGGGGTCGCGGTGTGCGGGGCGGTGCTGATTCTTTAGGCGCTCCCGTGGTGGGCGGGGCTGCCCTGATCGCGCGCGCGCCGACAGGTGTGCGGCGCCGTGTTGATCCTTTGCGTGCTCCCATGGTGTGCGCCGCACGGCGAATTCAGCCGATACGCGCACTTCACGTGGCAGCCTGACCGTCGTCGGCTTCCGCGTCTCGAAGGTGAGCAGCATGTCCTCCCTGCATCATGAACACGCCTCCCACCACCACACCCACGGCCCCGGTTGCGGGCACACCGAGGTGCCGCACGGGGACCACGTCGACTACGCGCACGGCGGGCATCTGCACCGCGAGCACGGTGGGCACTGGGACGAGTGCGAGCCGGACGAGCACGCCCCGCACGAGGGGCACGAGCATCAGCACGGGGAGGACTGCGGGCACGAGAGCGTGCTGCACGGGGACCATGTGGACTATCTGCACGACGGCCACCGGCACGCCGCCCACAACGGCCACTGGGACGACCACTGACCGGCCGAAAGACACCGCCCGTCAGCTCCCCGTCGCCCGGCGCGGGGAGCTGACGGCCTATCGTGGCTCCGATCACTTTGGGCCCCCGCACTGGACGACATACCGACCGGTCGGCATCATTGGTCGCGTCCCGTTCACCTGCCCGTAGGAGCACCGATGAGCCCCGACGACCCGCCCGGACTCGATCTCGACCGGCTGCGCGCCCTCCTGGACCGTGAGCATCCGGGCCTGGTGAACGGCCCGCTGACCGGGCGGCTGATCGAGGGCGGGCGGTCGAACCTGACGTACGCCGTCTCCGACGGCACCGCCCGCTGGGTGGTACGGCGGCCCCCGCTCGGCCATGTCCTCGCCACCGCGCACGACATGAAGCGCGAGCACCGGGTCATCAGCGCCCTGCACCCCACGGACGTACCGGTGCCGCGCCCGGTGCTGCTGTGCGAGGACGAGGACGTGCTCGGGGCGCCCTTCTACGTCATGGAGTTCATCGAGGGCACCCCCTACCGCACCGCCGACCAGCTCGCACCCCTCGGCGAGGAGCGCACCCGGCAGGCCGTGCTGTCGCTGGTGGACACGCTGGTCGATCTGCACGCGGTGGACCCGGAGGCGGTCGGGCTCGGCGACTTCGGGCGGCCCGAGGGCTTCCTCGACCGTCAGTTGCGCCGCTGGGGCAAGCAGCTCGACGCCTCCCGCAACCGGGAGCTGGCCGGGATCGACGAGTTGCACGCCGCGCTGGGACGGCAGCTGCCGGCCTCCCCCGCGCCGACCGTGATTCACGGCGACTACCGCCTGGACAACGTCCTGATCGGCGGCGACGACCGCATCAAGGCGATCCTCGACTGGGAGATGTCGACGCTCGGCGACCCGCTCACCGACCTCGGCCTGCTGGTCATGTACAGCATGCCGCTGGACATGCCCGACTCCCCCGTCTCCACCACCGCCGAGGCCCCCGGCCACCCGGATCCGGCCGAACTGATCGAGCGGTACGCCGCCCGCTCCGGGCGGGACGTCTCCGCCGTCTCCTGGTACACGGCGTTCGCCTGGTTCAAGCTCGCCGTGATCCTGGAGGGCATCCACTACCGCTACACGCTGGGCCAGACCGTCGGCCGCGGCTTCGACCGCATCGGCGACCTGGTCCCGGTCTTCATCGAGCACGGGCTGACCACTCTTCAGGAAGGCTGACGGGACATGCACTTCGCGTTCGACGCACGCACCGAGGAGCTGCGCGCCAAGCTGCTCGCCTTCATGGACGAGTACGTCTACCCGGCCGAGGCGGTGGCCGAGGAGCAGCGCGCCGCGCTGGCCTCGCCCTGGGACACCCCGGCCGTGGTCGAGGAGCTCAAGGCCGAGGCGCGCAGGCAGGGCCTGTGGAACCTCTTCCTGCCGGACGGCCACTACGGCGCCGGGCTCACCAACCTCCAGTACGCCCCGCTCGCCGAGATCACCGGCCGCTCCCCGCACCTCGCGCCCACCGCGACGAACTGCGCCGCGCCGGACACCGGGAACATGGAGGTGCTGCACCAGTTCGGCGACGAGCAGCAGAAGAAGCAGTGGCTGGAGCCGCTGCTGGCCGGTGAGATCCGCTCGGCGTTCGCGATGACCGAGCCGGACGTGGCCTCCTCGGACGCCACCAACATCACCACGCTCATCGAGCGGGACGGCGACGACTACGTCATCACGGGCCGCAAGTGGTACATCTCCGGGGCGATGAACCCGGACTGCAAGATCTTCATCGTGATGGGCAAGACGGACCCGGACGGGGCCGACATCCGCCGCCAGCAGTCCATGGTGCTCGTCCCGCGCGACACCCCGGGCGTCACCGTCAAGCGGGCCATGCAGGTCTTCGGGTACGAGGACCACTCCCACGGCGGCCACGCCGAGGTGATCTTCGACCACGCGCGCGTGCCGGTGTCCCACCTCATCGGCGAGGAGGGCGGCGGCTTCGCCATCGCGCAGGCCCGGCTCGGTCCCGGACGTATCCACCACTGCATGCGGCTGATCGGCATGGCCGAGCGGGCGATCGAGCTGATGTGCCGCCGGGCGGTCTCCCGGCAGGCGTTCGGCAAGGCGCTGGCTCAGCAGGGCGTGGTGCACAACTGGATCGCCGACGCGCGGGTGACCGTCGAGCAGCTGCGGCTGCTGGTGCTGAAGACGGCCTGGCTGATGGACACCGTCGGCAACCGGGGCGCCCACACCGAGATCCAGGCCATCAAGATCGCCACGCCGCGTGCCGTCGTCGACATCATCGACCGCGCGATCCAGCTGCACGGCGCGGGCGGCGTCAGCCAGGACTTCCCGCTGGCCGAGCTGTACGCGGCCGCGCGGACGCTGATGATTGCCGACGGGCCGGACGAGGTCCACCAGCGGTCGCTGGCCCGCCGGGAGCTGAAGAAGTACCTGTGAGGCCGCCGTCGGTTACGGCCTGAGCGCCCTCAGGAGCAGGTCGGCCAGGTGGTCGGCCAGTTCCTGGGGGCTGAGCGGGCCGTCGGGGCGGTACCAGGTGGACAGGTGGTGGACCGAGCCGAAGTGGTAGTCCACCACCAGGTCGGCCGGGGTCGCGGTGGAGAAGACGCCGGTGCGCTGGCCCTCCTCGATGAGCGCGCGGAAGCGTTCGTGGTAGCGCCGGCGCTCGGCACGCACCTGCTTGTTCTTCTCCGGGCTCAGATGGTGCATCGAGCGGAAGAAGATCGACGCGTCGTCGAGGTTCTCGATGGTGGTGACCACCACGTCCGCCGCCGCGGCCCGCAGCCGCTTCTCCACCGGCTCGTCGGCGTCCGCGAAGGCGTCCAGGCGCTCCTGCTGGACGCGGAGCACGCGCGCGTACACCTCGTGCAGCAGATCGTCCTTGGAGCCGAAGTAGTGGTACAGGGCTCCCTTCGTGACGCCGGCCGCCTCCACGATCTCCTGGACCGAGGTCCGGTCGTAGCCCTGCTCGGCGAAGAGCCGGGTGGCGGCGGCGAGCAGCCGCTGGGGGACGGGGGTACCGTCTCCGTCCGTCGTCCTGGGCACTTAGCCGCCACCTGCCTTTCACGTTCTCACTGACTGTCGTGCGGGCGGGAAAAGAACTCCCGCCCGAGGATCTTCCCACCTGCCGTCCCCGGCGGGCAGACCAGATCCCCTACTGGGGCGTCACTGCGCCGACTCCCACTTCTGCTGGATGTGGTTCATGGTCGCCAGCCAGCGGTCCGGGTCCCCGGCCCGCCCCTGGTAGTACCCGGCGACCTCGGGGTGCGGCAGGATCAGGAACCGGTCCTCGGCCATGCCCTTGAACAGCGCGTCGGCGACGTCGTCGGGCTCGATGGCGGTCGGCCGGAGCACCAGGTCACCGGCGCTACCGGTGGCGGCGAGCATGTCGGTGCGCACGCCCTGGGGGCAGATCGCGTGCACCTTGATCCCGCGGTGCCGGTACGTCAGCGACAGCCACTCCGCGAAGGCGTACGCGCCGTGCTTGGTGACGCTGTAGGGCGCGGCGCCGATCATGGTGAGCAGTCCGGCGGCGGAGACGGTGGAGACGAACCGTCCCGACCCGCGCTCCAGCCAGCCCGGGATCAGCTCCTGGGCGGCGCGTACATGGGCCATGACGTTGACGTCCCAGGCCAGCGCCCAGACGTCCTCGCCCGCGGCCTCGGAGCCGCCGGAGCCGACGCCGGCGTTGGCGCAGTACACGTCGATGTCCCCGCCGAGCGCCTCGCGGGCGGCGCCGACGATCCGGGAGGCGTCCCCGGGGACGGCGGTGCCGCCGATCTCCTCGGCGACGGCTTCGGCCCTGGCGCCGTCCAGGTCGTTCACCACGACCCGGGCCCCGGCTCCGGCGAACCGCCGCGCGAGCGCGGCCCCGATCCCGCCACCGGCTCCGGTGACCACCACTCCGGCACCCTGCAAGGCTTCCACCCTCGGTCTCCTTCTCGCGCGGCTCGATCGAGGCTCCAGACTAACCAGTCGGTATGTGACGGGGAAAGGGTGCGGGAGACATCCCGGGGGCGCGGGAACCGCGCGACAGGCCCGAACAACCAGCACCTTACGAACCACCGCACCAGCCCCTACCGTGCCCCTCATGCGCCTAACGAGACGAACTCTCCTAGCGGCAACCCCGGCCCTGGCGGCGACCACGACCTCGGCAGCGGCGGCGGAAGGAAAGGGCCGCGGCCTGCGCACCGGGTTCGAACGCCTGGTCTCCGACGGATACTCCCCCCTCAAGGACCAGCGCGTCGGCATCGTCACCAACCCCACCGGCATCACCCGGACCGTCCGTCACATCGTCGACGTCATGCACGAGGACGACAGGGTGGACCTGCGGGCCGTCTTCGGCCCGGAGCACGGCTTCCGCGGCACCGCACAGGCGGGCGGCTCCGAGGGCCGCTACGACGACCCGGCGACCGGACTGCCCGTCTACGACACGTATCTGAAGAGCGGTCAGGCGCTCGCGGACATCTTCACCGCCTCCGGCGTCGACACCGTCGTCTTCGACATCCAGGACGCCGGCGCCCGCTTCTACACCTACATCTGGACGCTCTACGACTGCATGGAGGCGGCGGCCCTCGCCGGAAAGCGGTTCGTGGTCCTCGACCGGCCCAACCCTGTGACCGGGCGTTCGGCCGAAGGACCGGTGCTGCACAAGGAGTTCGCCACCTTCGTCGGACGGGAGCCGATCTCGCAGGCGCACGGGATGACGGTGGCCGAGCTCGCCCTGCTGTTCAACGGGGAGTTCCTGACCACGCCGGTCCCCCTGCGCACGGTCACCATGTCCGGCTGGCGGCGCTCGCAGTTCTACGACGCCACGCGGCTGCCCTGGGTGCCGCCGAGCCCCAACATGCCCACCCCCGACACCGCGCTCGTCTACTCGGGCACCTGTCTCTTCGAGGGCACCAACCTCTCCGAGGGCCGGGGCACCACCCGGCCCTTCGAACTGCTCGGCGCGGAGGGCATCGACGGACGCTGGGCCGCCGAGGCGAACCGGCAGAGGCTGCCCGGAGTGCACTTCAGGGAGGCGTACTTCACGCCCACCTTCTCCAAGTTCCAGGGCAAGACCGTCGGCGGCGTGCAGATCCACGTCCACGACCGCGACGCCTACGACCCCGTGCGCACCGGCATCGCCCTCCTCGTCACCGCCAAGAAGGTCTTCCCCGGCTTCAGCTGGCGCTCCGACAACTGGATCGACAAGCTCACCGGGTCCACCCAGGTGCGCACCGCGATCGACGCGGGAGCGAGCACGGACGAGGTGGTCGAGGGCTGGCAGGGCGAACTCACCGCGTTCCGGAGGATTCGAAAGAAATACCTCCTCTACAGATGAGCCGGGTTGTATGGCCAACTCTGCCCCGTGGCGGGACGATACGCCCACATCGCACCGCTACGGGGCACGAGGGAGCCTGCCATGGCACGACCGCAGATGAGCGTATCCCCGTACTGGGAGCTGACCTTCGACGCGGACGGCGACGCCGGGACCCGCTCCCGGGACCGGCTGCTCACCGGGGTCGCCCAGCGCGGTGTGCGGGACCTGCTCGTCTTCGCGCACGGCTGGAACAGTGACCGCTCCGGGGCCACCCGGCTCTACGACCGGTTCTTCACCCATGTCCCTCACCTCGCCCCCACGGCGAAGATCGGGTACGTGGGGATCGTGTGGCCCTCGATGCGGTTCTCGGACGAGCCGATCCCCGACTTCCCGCGCTCGGTCGCGGCCGGTACGACCGCGCGTCCGGCACTGGACAAGGACACCCGGCACGCGCTGCTGGAGACCTTCCCCGGCCGGGCCACGGTGATCGACCAGCTCGCCCGGCTGCTGGACCAGCAGTCCCGCGAGGAGGCCGAACTGGACGAGTTCGTAAGGCTGGTGCGGCTGCTGGTGGATCTGGTGCCGCCGGGTCCGCAGGCGCTGTTCGCGGCGGACACCCTGGCGGAAGGCGTTCCGCAGGACGAGCCGGAGATGTTCCGGGCGACGGCGGCCGAGGTCTGCGCGGACTTCGGCCGGGCGCTCGCCGAGGTGCGGTCACCCGGGCAGGCTTCCTTCTCGTTGCCGAATCCCTGGGAAGGGGCGCACGAACTGCTGCGCCAGGCCACGTACTTCGCGATGAAGCGGCGCGCGGGGACGGTGGGCGAGCGGGGGCTCGGGCGGGTGATCGGGCAGCTCGCGGAGCGGTCGCCGAAGACGCGGGTCCATCTGATCGGGCACAGCTTCGGCGGGCGGCTGGTGGCGTTCGCGCTGCGCGGACTGCCCGAGGGCGTGCGTACGGTGAAGTCGGTGACGCTGCTTCAGGCGGCCTTCTCGCACTACGCGTTCGCGGCGCGGCTGCCGCACGACGCGCGCGCGGGCGGGGTCCTGCAGGGCCAGCAGAACCGCATCGACGGGCCGCTGGTGTGCTGCTACTCCGAGCACGACGACGCGCTGGGCACGGTGTACCCGCTGGCGTCCCGGATGGCGGGCCACGACCGGGAGCTCCACGAACTCTCCATCCGCCGGGCGCTGGGCGCCAAGTGGGGCGCGCTGGGCTTCGACGGGGTGCAGGCGGTGCCCGGAACGAGGAATCTGCGGCTCGCGGACGCGCTGCGCGGGCCGCTGCCCGCCAAGGGGTGTGTGAACGTGGACGCGGCGGCGGTGGTACGGCGCGGCGGGCCGCCCGCCGGTGCGCACAGCGACATCGCGCACCGGGAGCTGGCCCAGCTGGTGCTGGCGGCGGGCCGGGTGCACGGACCCGCCGCCGCGCCGGATGTCTCACCGGTGTGAGGTACCACCGGAAAGACCTTCACCGGTGTGAGGTGAACTCCACGACCTGCTGGTAGGTGGGCCGGTTCTGCCAGCTGATCCGGGCGTGCTTGATGCCGCCGAGCGTGCGCTGCACGATCGAGTCGGCGCACCACTGGTCGCCCGCCGGGCAGCCGTCGTCACCCGGGTAGACCTGGGCCGGGGTCTTGGCGGCCGCCGTCTTCAGGGTGCTGAGGAGACTGTCGCGGCAGGCGCTCAGGCTGCCGTTCCCGCAGTACTCGCGGGCCAGCGGTGCCTCGACGGGCTCCCCGAGCACCGCGCGCAGGTCCTTGTCGACATAGCTCCACCAGCCGTACTGGAAGGAGCTGCCCGCGTGGGCGCCGGTCGGGCCGTGGGCGGCGGAGGGCGCCTCGTCGACCGGCAGGTTGTTGGTGAAGGCGGTGAACAGCTCGCTGCCGAGGCCGGGTTGGAACTCGGTCTGCACGAGCAGCGGCCACCAGGCGTCCAGGACGCGGATCGCCTCGGCGTGCGCGTACGTCTTGGACCCGGCCCTGGTCTCGGTGCGCAGGGCGCCCGCGGCGAGCCACGCGGACAGTTTGTCCACGGCCGCCTTCGCCGCCGTATCGGTGACCGGGGAGCTGTTCACGACCTTCAGCAGGTCCGGCAGGACGTCCTCGGCGCGCAGATCGGCGAGCCCGGCCTCGGCCATCGCCTTCACCAGGGCCGCGCGGGTCACCCCGCCCTGCTCGGTCAACTCCCGCACCCGGTCGTCGAGGAGGTTGCCGCGGTGCACCGAGCCGTCGCCCCAGGGGGCGGTGGTGTAGTCGGCGGCCTGTTTGTTGTTCCAGGAGATGTAGTAGTCCTGGTCGATGGAGTTGGGGTGCGCCGAGGGCGGGGTGTAGTCGGCGGTGTTCGTCTCCGGAGTCCAGTTCCGCCACTCGTACGACGGCCGCGCCCACACCGGGAACTCGGCATCGACGCCGGTGGCCCGTACCGGGTTGTCGCCGCTGTTGTAGTAGGCGGTGTGCTCGGAGTCGACGTAGAACCAGTTGAAGGTGTAGTTGATGTGCCGCGCGGCTTGTTGGAAGCGCTGCGGGCCGGTGAGGAAATCGGGGTCGTTGAGCATCTGGAAGCCGATGATCGAGTCGGCCTCGTGCAGGAAGGACGAGCGCAGGGTGGTGTAGGCGACGCGTTTGCCGTCGACGGTCGCGCGGTGCGAGACGGGGCCGTACTTCGTGCGCCAGACCCGCATCGTGTAGGAACCGGCCGGGGTGTCGTCGGCGGTGGTGGGTTTCCAGGCGTTCTTCCGCTCGACCTTCTCCATCGCGGTGCAGGTGCCCCGGTACAGGTAGTGGTGGTCGTCCTGGCAGAGCTCGACGGCGTAGGTGTCGATGATGTCCTGGCCTGAAGTGGTGGCGCTCCAGGAGTAGTCCTGGCCGCGGCCGAGTTCGACGTACATGCTCAGTCCCGCGAAGGAGGCGCCCCGGGCGCTGATGCCCGGTCCCTGGATCTCCTGGAGGAGCAGCAGTTGGGGTGCGAAATAGCCGGTCTGCGGGCCGAAGACGGCGATCGGGTGGCCGCTCGCCGTGTGCTCCCCGCCGACCACGAGCGCGTTGGACATCCCGCGCCGGGCCGAGCTCATCGCCGCCTTCGTCGCCGAGGCGGAAGTGGCGGCGGCGGTCTCGGTCGCCGCGCTGCCCGTACGGTCGTACACCAGGGGCTCGGCGGTGACGGGGCCGTCGTCGGGGAGTGCCGTGCCCTGCGGGTTCGCGGGCCTCTCGGCGTACGGGAAGCTCTTGTCGTGGACGGTGACGACCGCCTCGGGGTCGTTGCGCATCCGGAAGGACTCCCAGACCTCGGTGCCCTCCGCGACCCCGTACTTCTCCTGGGCGGCGAGCAGGGAGATCGCGTTGTCGACCTCACCGCCGCCCCCGGAGCCGAACAGGGCGCCGATGACGGAGGCGAGCGCGACCAGGTCGGTGGGCTTGAAGTGCTCGATGGTCCCGGCGTTGGTGAGGGAGTCCTTGTGGCCGGTGAGGACGTACTCGCCGGGGAAGTAGCGTCCGCTGTCGGAGGCGTCGATGTAGGCGTTGATGCCGTCGATGTAGGCCTCGACGTCGGCGAGGGCCTGCCGGCCGCGCTCTCCGTTGGCCGCGACAGCGTTGTCTATCTGGGCCTGGAGATCGGCCTCGGTGTACGGGGCGTGGCGCCAGAACTCCTGCTCCAGGCCCTGGTTGGCGGGGTCGCCGCCGGCGAAGGGCGTGAGGTTGCCGCGGCCGACGTGGCGGAAGACGTCCATGAGCCACAGCCGGTCCTGGGCCGCGGCGTACCCGGCGCCGAACTCAGTGCCGTAGCGGGTGGTGCCCGTGATGTGCGGCACACCGGTCTTCTTGTCCCGGACGATCGTCACGTCGGTGCGTCCGGCGGGCTTCAGGGTGGAGTCGACCTGGTCGGCGGGGACGCCGAAGGAGGCGTCGTTGAAGAAGTTCGTGATCGTGGAGTTGGTCAGCGCCGGGTGGCCGGTGGCCAGGTTCGCGTACGGTCCGATCTGGTCGGAGGCGTGCGCGGGCATGCTGCCGAAGGCCTGGTTGAGCAGGATCTGGGCGAGGGTGGCGTTGCCGTTCTGGCCGGGCGGCAGGATGTCGGAGCACTGGTTGCCGCAGTGATCGGCGACGGCCGCCGCTTGGGGGTCCGCGGCAACGGCCGGGGAAAGCGGAGTCAAAAGACCGGCAATGAGCGCGCATACGGATGCCGTCTTCAGGAACCCGGGGAATCTGCCGGGAGTTCTCAGTCTGTCGAGCGCGGTACGGGGGATGCGCCGTGGCATGGCAGCTCCTACCGACGGGGTGGGCGGGCCTGACGTTACCGCCGGTATCCCCGGGATTGAAGGTGAACATGCCTCAACTTACGGGGCCTTGACGAGGCACCCGGACCGGCTGATGGGGGCCATCGGAAATTCGATGGAGCCGAATCGCGTGTCGATACGTCTATTCGTCAACGTCGTGCGAAGTCCGTACGGCGTCGCCGAAGTGACCGAAGTACAGGTGCAGGTGTGACGGAGGTGCAGGGCGATGGCCGGTTTCCGGAGTCTGGCGAGACAGGTGCGAGATCCACGCTGCGATCTGGCGCTGCGGCGCTACTCGCTGCGCAAGTGCCTTGAGCGGTTCGCCCCTTACGGGCACAGGGCGACCTGGGACCACTTGTGCTCCCGGGCCGGGTTCGATCCCGAGGACCGTTCCCCCGACCCGGCGCGGCTCGTGGCCGCGCTGGAGGAACTGGAGGAGGCGCGTTCGGTCTGGCTCGCCTATGAGGCCGAGTTCGCCCGCCGCCGCAAGAAGGAGAAGCACGACGGGCTGCGCAGGCCGGGCAGTGTCGACGACTGGCACCGGCTGACCTGGGGCGGATTCGGCGTGGCGTGGTGCGACGACCCGCGGGTACACCCCCGTGCGCCGCTGGCCGAGGTGCTGCGCAGGCTGATCTCCGCGCTGGAGCGCGAGCCGGGCGACCACTGCCCGGTGTGCGGCGGGGAGCGGCTGACCTGGAGGTACGACCTGGCACATGAGCCGTCGTCGGGGCCGGTCTGCGTGGACTGCGGCATCGTCGTGCCGCGTCCGGTGCTGACGCCCCAGGCGCTGGCGGCCGCGCGGCGGGAGCGGCGGATGCTGGTGTCCGCCTGACGCCGTGTCGGGGGGTGCGGTGTGTCGTCCGCGGGGTGACGGGGGGCTGTTGGTACCCGCGGGACGAAGCCGCGCCATGGATACGAGGTGCGCCGGGGATGCCGCACCTGGGGGGTGCGTTGGGGATGCCGCACCCCCAACTCTGCCGCGGCTGGGACACTAGACGGTGTGATGCAGGTCTGTCTCAACGGATCCCGGTCGGCGGCCGACGGCGCGATGATCCCCCTGTCGCCGCAAGCGCTGGCCGAGTCGGCCGCGGAGGCGGTGGCGGCGGGCGCGACGGATGTGCACGTCCATCCCAGAACCCCCTGCGGCAGGAAGAGCCTCTCCCCTCGCGTCGTCGCGGCGACGTTGGAGGCCGTCCGGGCGCGGGTGTCCGTGCCGGTCGGGGTGACCACGGGCGCGTGGGAGGAACCGGACCCCGACGCACGGGTGGCGCGGATCCGTTCGTGGACCGTGCTGCCGGACCACGCCTCGGTCAACTGGCACGAACCGGGGGCGGAGGAGGTGGCAGCCGCACTGATCGAGCGAGGCGTGGGCGTGGAGGCCGGCATCTGGTCGGGCACGGAGGGCGCGGCGCGGTTCGCCCGGTCGCCGCTGGGCGGGCGGGTGCTGCGGGTGCTGGCGGAGGTGACGGACACCGACCCGGGTACGGCGGAACGCACGGCGCGGGAGCTGCTGGGTTCGCTGGGGGACGCCTCCGGGCGGCCGGTGCTGGTGCACGGGGAGGACGGCGGGGCGTGGCCGGTGCTGCGGCTGGCGCGGGGGCTGGGGCTGGCGACGCGGGTGGGGCTGGAGGATGTGCTGGTCCTTCCCGATGGTGAACGGGCCCTCTCGAACGCGCAGTTGGTGACGGCCGCGCTGGCGGTGGGGGCGGACACCGGCGGGGACGGTACCAGGCGCTAAACCGGTCGCTCCACCCCTTTCCGGTACGGACAGTTGGACGCGATGAGTACCAGCTGAGTACCAACTGTCCGAGCAGATCCGGGAGTCGCTGATGTCGACGCTGCGTGTCACCGCCGAAGTACTGACCATCCACGAACACCCCAACGCCGACGCCCTAGAACTGGCCCAGGTGGGTCTGTACCGGGCCGTCGTGGCGAAGGGCGCCTACCGTACCGGCGATGTGGCCGTCTACATCCCCGAGCAGTCCGTGCTGCCGGCCGCGCTGGTCGAGGAGCTGGGGCTGACCGGGCGGCTGGCGGGCAGCAACTCCGACCGGGTCAAGGCGGTTCGGCTGCGCGGTGAGCTGTCGCAGGGGATCGTGTGCCGGCCGGGCGCGCTGGCGGACGTGGACCTGGAGAAGGCCGCGGCGGACGGTACGGACTTCGCGGAGCGGCTGGGGATCACGAAATGGGTGCCGCCGATCCCGCCGACGATGTCGGGGGACGTGGAGGCCGCGCCGGAGCTGCTGCCATGGGTGGACATCGAGAACATCCAGCGGTATCCGGGGATCTTCGCGGACGGCGAGCCGGTGGTGCTGACGGAGAAGCTGCACGGGTCGGCGTGCCTGGTGACGTACGTGGCGGACTCCGGGCAGGTGTTCGTCTCGTCGAAGGGATTCGGCTCGAAGTCCCTCGCCCTGAAGGAGGATCCGCGGAATCTGTACTGGCGGGCCGTGCGGGGGCACGGGGTCGCGGAGGTGGCGGCCTCCGTCGCCGAGCGGCTCGGGGCTCGGCGGGTCGGGATCTTCGGGGAGGTGTTCGGGGCGGGGGTGCAGGACCTGACGTACGGCGCCGACGGGCGGCGGGACACGCTGGGGTACGCGGTGTTCGATGTCTCGGCGGAGATCGACGGGGCTGTGCGGTGGCTGGACGCGGCGTCTGTGGTGGGGGATGCGCTGCCTGTGGTGCCTCGGCTGTACGAGGGGCCGTACGACAGTGAGGTGGTGTTGTCGGTCGCCACTGGTCGGGAGACCGTGTCGGGGCGGGCGCTGCATCTGCGGGAGGGTGTGGTGATACGGCCCTTGGAGGAGCGGTACAGCCCGGTGACCGGGGGGCGGGCCATCGCGAAGGCGGTGAGCCCGGCGTATCTGACGCGGAAGGGTGGGACCGAGTACGAGTAGCTGCGCTGCGGCGGGGGGCCTTTTTTCGCCCCCGCCGCCCCTACCCGTCCCATCCCCAGGGGCTTCGCCCCTTCGACCCCCGAGGGTCGCACCTCGGGTGCGGGCCGGTGGGGGTTGTTCGCGCAGTTCCCCGCGCCCCTATCAGCCCGTCCGGCGTTTGAGGACGAGGCCCGTTCAGGGCCGACACGGGGGTCTGGGGGCGGAGCCCCCAGGGACGGGAATGGGAAGGGGCGGCGGGGGCGAACAAAGCCCTCTGCGTTACGGCCTGCGGCGTTCTACCAGGAGTCGCGAACCCGCTCGGCTTTCGCCGAAGGCGTCGTCCGGGTTGGACAGGACGCAGGTGTCCAGGGACAGGCAGCCGCAGCCGATGCAGTCCGTCAAGTGGTCGCGGAGACGGTTCAGTTGGGTGATGCGTTCGTCCAGTTCCGCTCGCCACGCCTCGGAGAGCCGCGCCCAGTCCTCCCGGGTGGGCGTGCGCTCCTCCGGAAGTTCCGCCAGGGCCTCGCGGATCGTCGCCAGGGGAATGCCGACCCGTTGTGCCGCGCGGATGAAGGCGACCCGGCGCAAGGTGTCACGGGTGTAGCGGCGCTGGTTGCCCGATGTACGGCGGCTGGCGATCAAGCCCTTGGACTCGTAGAAGTGCAGGGCCGACACCGCCGCCCCACTGCGCGCGGAGAGCTGGCCGACCGTGAGCTCGTGGATCTTCTCGGGAATCTTGGGCACCCCTCGGAGCCTACCCACCCCGGCCACGGGACCGCGGCTCGTTGACAGCGGCCCACCCAGCTAGCATGCTAAGCAGTCGCTTAGACAGCGCTCGGGAGGGCAGGGAAACATGGCAGAACCCAGAAACTTCGCCTCCGTCGACGAACTCAAGGCCGCCGTCGGCGAGCAACTCGGCCACACCGACTGGCTGGAGATCGACCAGAAGCGGATCGACCTGTTCGCCGAGGCGACCGGCGACCACCAGTGGATCCACGTCGACCCGGAGAAGGCCGCCTCCGGGCCGTTCAGGACGACGATCGCCCACGGGTATCTGACGCTGTCGCTGCTGCCGCTCTTCGGACCGCAGCTCATGTCGGTCGAGGGCGTGCAGATGGGCGTCAACTACGGCACCAACAAGGTCCGATTCCCGGCCCCGGTCCCGGTCGGCTCCCGCCTGCGCGCCACCGCGAGAATCACGGGCGTGGAGGACGTCAAGGGCGGCGTACAGGTGACGGTCGCCTTCACCGTGGAGCGGGAGGGCGGCGACAAGCCCGTGTGCGTCGCCGAGTCCGTCGCGCGGTACTACCTCTAGGAGCCGATACCCCTGGGACCTGGGCCGCGCCCCGGGCCTACTTCGCCGTGACCATCCTCAGTACGAGGTCGGCGTACAGCTCGCCGACCTCGTCCGGGGTCCACGGACCGTCGATGTTGAACCAGCGCGCCACGTCCACGCACAGCGACAGCACAGCCAGCGTGGTGCCCCGGACGTCCCGCACCTCGAACTCGCCGGACGCCACCCCGTCCTCGATGATCCCGCGCACCACGGCGTCCACCTGACGCCGCAGTCCGACGATCTCGGCGCGGGCCTCGGGGCCGAGGGAGTCCAGTTCGTACTGGACGACGCGGGCGGTCGTACGGCCTCCCGCGTGCCAGCGCACGAAGGAGCTCACCGCGTCCGCCAGCCGCTCGGCGGCGGTGCCCTCGCGGGCCGCGGCCGTGCGCAGGATCTCCAGCGCCTTCTCGTGGCCGATCCGGCTGATCCGGTGGAGCAGCTCTTCCTTGGTCTTGTAGTGGATGTAGAGCGCGGCCGGGCTCATCCCGGCGCGCCCGGCGATGTCGCGGGTCGTCGTGGCGTGGTACCCGCGCTCGGCGAAGGCTTCCACCGCGGCGATCAGCAGCCGCCGGGCCGCGTCGGGCGTGACCTCGCCCCACCCCGCCTGCTCGCCGCCGGCCGTCTCCTCCGCCGTACTCATCGCTCGTTCGCCCCTCTCGCTGACAGGGTCACCACCATACCGCCGACAGTGAGCGAGCGCTTAGAGCGGCCGTCCGGAGGGGCGGTGCCCGGTCAGAGCTTCTCGAACGGGCTGTACACGCGGGACGCCGCCTCCTGGCGGTCGCGGATGACCTTGGCCAGGGTGAAGGCCGAGGTGACCAGGTACAGGACGGCTATGGCGAGGAAGGCGCGGACCCAGGGGTCGGCGTCCAGTTGGTAGATCCCGATCGCGGTGGCCGCCATGGCGACGGCGAAGGAGGCGACGGACTGGCCGTAGAAGGCGGCCGTGTTCTGCTGCTTGCCCGGTGTGTCACTCATGGGGACATCATTCGGACGGTGTGGGGCGCCTCACATCCGCGCACGTACTCAGATCACGTACTCAGGCACGGGTGCGTCAGAACGCCGAGACCCCCGTCAGCGCGCGGCCTATCACCAGCTTCTGGATCTGACTGGTGCCCTCGTAGAGGGTCATCACACGGGCGTCGCGCAGCAGCTTGCCCGCCGGGTACTCGTCGATGTAGCCGTAGCCGCCGAAGACCTGGAGGGCGTTGTTGGCGGCGCGGACGGCGGCCTCGGAGGCGAAGAGCTTGGCCTTGGAGGACTCGGTGGCGAACGGCTGCCCGCGGTCTATCAGATCCGCCACCCGCCAGGTCAGCAGCCGGGCCGCGTCCACGTCCACGGCGATGTCGCTGATCAGTTCCTGGACGAGCTGGTGGTGGGCGATTGTCTTGCCGAACTGCTCCCGCTCCCCCGCGTACTTCACGGCCGCGTCCAGGGCTGCCTGCGCCAGGCCCACGCACCCCGCCGCCACCGACATGCGGCCCTTGGCCAGCGCCGACATCGCGACGGAGAAGCCCTTGCCCTCCTCCCCCAGCATCGCGGAGGCGGGCACGCGGACGTCCTCCAGGACCAGTTCGGCGGTGGCCTGGCCGCGCAGGCCGAGCTTGCCGTGGACGGTGCGGCGGGTCAGGCCGGGGGTGTCGGTGGGGACGAGGAAGGCGCTGACGCCCTTGTGGCCGGGGGCGTCGGTGGAGCGGGCGAAGAGGAGCACGACGTCGGCCCAGGTGCCGTTGGTGATGAACATCTTGGTGCCGTTGATGACGTAGTCGCCCCCGTCGCGCACCGCCCGCGTGACGAGGCTGCCCGCGTCGGAGCCGGTGCCGGGCTCGGTGAGGCCGAAGCAGCCCACGTACTCCCCCGCGGTCAGTCCGGGCAGCCAGCGGCGCTTGTGCTCCTCGCTCCCCCACGCGGCGATCGTCTTGGCGACGAGCCCGAGGGAGACGGAGACGATGCCGCGCACCGAGGAGTCACCGCGGCCCAGTTCCTCGGTCACCAGGCAGTACGCGAGGTGGTCGCCGCCCGAGCCGCCGTACTCCTCGTCGATCGTCAGGCCCAGGAAGCCGACCTCGCCGAGCTTCTTCACGATGCCCCGGTCGACCTCCTCGGCGCGGTCCCAGCCGACGACGTGCGGGGTGATCTCGCGGGCCACGAAGTCCCGGGCGAGCCGCTGTACGGCGGTCTGCTCCTCGCTGAGCTCCAGGTTCATGCCGAGTCACCCCAATTGAATGCCGTACATTGAAGGCCGTACATTTAAATTAGCACTGCTAGTTTCTAGGCGCAGCCCTACTATGTGCGCCATGGCCCGACCGCGCAAGCCCTTGCTCAGCACCGACCGGATCGTCGAGAAGGCCCGGGTGCTCGTGGACACGGAGGGGCTCGCCGCCCTCTCCACCCGGCGGCTGGCGGCGGAGCTGGGGGTGAGCGGGCCGTCGCTGTACAACCACTTCCGCACCAAGGACGAGATCCTGGAGGCGGTCGCGGACTCGGTGAGCGCCCAGGTCGATCTGTCGATGTTCGAGGACGGCCGGGACTGGCGCACCGCGCTGCACGACTGGGCGGTGTCCTACCGGGCGGCCCTGCGCGACCACCCGAACATCGTGCCGGTACTGGCGCGCGGTCCCGGGCGCAGGCCCGCCGCGCTGCGGCTGGCGGACGCGGTGTACGGGGCGATGGTGGCGGCGGGGTGGCCGCCGGCCCAGGCCACGTCGATCGGGGCGCTGATGCGGTACTTCATCATGGGGTCCGCCCTGGGGTCGTTCGCGGGGGGATTCGTCGACGACGAGAGCGCCTACGACCCGGAGGACTATCCGCATCTGGGTCAGGCGCATCTGCTCGCGGAGCGGCAGGAGAAGATCGACGAGCGGGCCTTCGAGACGGGGCTCGCCGCGCTGCTGGACGGGCTGGAGCGGCAGTACGAGGGGATCCAGCGGGCGTCAGCCTGAGTCGGTGATGGTTCGGCCGCCGCCGAAGTGTCCGGGGCTCATGCTGGACCCATGACCGATCGCCGCGATCCCCGCGCACCCCATCTCGCGCGGCTCGCCTCGCTCCTCGCCGACGAGACGCGGGCCGCCTGTCTGCTCGCGCTCCTCGACGGGCGGGCCTGGACCGCCGGGGAACTGGCCCGGCACGCGGGGGTGGCCGCCTCCACGCTCAGCGAGCACCTCGGCAAGCTGGTCGCCGGTGGGCTGCTGGTCGAGGAGCGGCAGGGGCGGCACCGGTACGTACGGCTCGCCGACGCGCGGGCCGCGCAGCTGGTGGAGGACCTCGCCGCGTATGTCGCGCCGCGGGCGGTCGTACGGCCGCGCGGTCTGCGGCAGGCCGGTGCGGGCGCGGCCATGGCGCGCGGGCGGACCTGCTACGACCATCTGGCCGGGCGGCTCGGGATCGCGGTGACCGACGCGTTCACGGAGCGGGGGCTGCTGCGGCAGGACACCGGGTTCGCGCTCACCGACGCCGGGTTGGAGTGGTTCGGCTCCGCCGGGATCCCGTTGGAACGGACGGGGCGGCGGCCGCTGGCGCGGGCGTGCCTCGACTGGACCGAGCGGCGTCCGCATCTGGGCGGGGCGGCGGGCGCGGCGCTGTGCCGGCACGCGCTGGAGGCCGGATGGTGCGTGCGGATCGGGTCCGAGCGTGCGGTGAAGGTGACGGCGGCAGGGGAACGAGCGCTGTCCGAACTGCTCGGCATCCGGCCGGAGGCACTGGCCTGACGCCCCTGCTCCGGGTCCGAAAACCGCGAGCTTCCAGCCACCTGTCCTTCCTAGCCTCGGGAGCATGATGAGTCCCCGCCGTACCGACCCGCTCGCCGCGGGTGCCGCCACCGTCACCGTCGTGCTGTGGGCGTCCGCCTTCGTCTCCATCCGCAGCGCGGGTGCCGAGTACGCGCCCGGCGCGCTGGCGCTGGGGCGGCTGCTGGCCGGGGCGCTGGTGCTCGGGGTCATCTGCGCGCTGCGGCGGGAGGGGTGGCCGCCGCGGGCCGCGTGGCGCGGGATCCTGATCTCCGGGGTGCTGTGGTTCGGGCTCTACATGGTGGCCCTGAACTGGGGCGAGCAGCAGGTCGACGCCGGTACGGCGGCCCTGGTGGTGAACATCGCGCCGCTCCTGGTCGCCCTGCTCGGCGCGCGGCTCCTCGGGGAGACGACGCCTCCTCGGCTGGTGGCGGGGATGGCGGTGGCGTTCGCGGGCGCGGTGACCGTGGGTCTGTCGATGTCGGGCGGGGGCGGGTCCTCGCTGCTCGGTGTGGCGCTGTGCCTGCTGGCGGCGGTCTCGTGCGCCGGGGGTGTGGTGGCGCAGAAGCCCGCGCTGGCGCACGCGAGCGCGCTGCAGATGACGACGTTCGGGTGCCTGGTGGGCGCGGTGGCCTGTCTGCCGTTCTCCGGCCAGCTGGTGTCGCAGGCTGCGCACGCCCCGCTGTCGGCCACGCTCAACATGGTCTACCTGGGCGTCTTCCCGACCGCCCTCGCCTTCACGACCTGGGCGTACGCGCTGGCCCGTACGACCGCCGGCCGCATGGGCGCGACGACGTACGCGGTCCCGGCCCTGGTCGTCCTGATGTCCTGGGCGGCGCTCGGGGAGGTACCGGGACTGTTGACGCTGGCGGGCGGGGCGCTGTGCCTGCTGGGGGTGGCGGTGTCGCGGTCCCGGCCTGCGGCGCGGAAGGCCGGGACCGGTCAGGCCGCTCCCGCTCCCGAGGCGGAGACGGAACCGGCCTGAGCGGCATCGCGCCCTCTAGAAGGTCACCAGCGCCCGTCCGCCCTTGCCCGCCAGCATGTTCTCGAAGGCCGCCGGGATGCCCTCCAGGCCGATCCGTTCCGTCACCAACTGGCCCAGGTCCAGGCGGCCCGCGCGGACGTGGTCGCCCAGGATCGGGATGTCCCGGGCCGGGTCCGTGTTGCCGTAGACGCAGCCGGAGAGGGTGCGGCCCCAGTGGAAGATCTCCAGGGCGTTGAAGGTGACCTGCTGGTCCTTGCCGCCGATGCCGACGACCGTCGTACGGCCGCCGCGGCGGGTGGAGTCCCAGGCGGCGCGGATGGTGGTGGCGCGGCCGACGCACTCGATGGCCACGTCCACGCCCTGCTTGCCGGTGAGGGCGCGGATCTCGCGGGCGGTGGTGTCGGAGGCGACGACGTAGTCCGTGGCGCCGGCGGCGCGGGCCAGTTCCTCCTTCGCCGCCGAGACGTCGACCGCGACGATCCGGGAGGCGCCCGCGATCCGGGCCGACTGGATCGCGGCGAGGCCGACTCCGCCCACGCCGTACACGGCGACCGTCTCGCCCTCGCGGACGCGTGCCGAGTGGTGGACGGCGCCGTAGCCGGTGAGGACGGCGCAGCCGAGCAGGGCCGCCTCGGCGAGCGGAACGCCCTCGGGGGCGGGCAGCACGCAGGACGCGGGGACGACGGTCTCCTCGGCGAACGCGGCGACGTTCAGGCCGGGGTGCAGTTCCGTGCCGTCGGACACCCGGCGGGCGTGGACGTTGGCGGCGCCGTTCATGGCGTTGCCGCACAGCCACACCTCGCCGCGCCCGCAGGCCGGGCAACTCCCGCAGGAGGGGGCCCAGTTCAGCACGACCCCGGAGCCGGGGGCGAGCCCGGTGACACCCTCGCCCACCGCGGTCACCGTGCCCGCGCCCTCGTGCCCGAGGATGGCCGGGACGGGCACCACCATGGTGCCGTTGGACAGGGACAGGTCGGAGTGGCAGACGCCCGCGGCGGCGAGCCGGACGCGGACCTGGCCGGGTCCGGGGTCGGGGAGTTCGATCTCGGCGATCTCCAGCGGGGCGCCCACGGCGGGCAGGACAGCGGCGCGAACCATGAGGTGGTGAACTCCTCTTAGAACTGGAGGGACTTGGTCTGGAGGTACTCGGCGAGCCCGTGCGCGCCCAGCTCCCGGCCGACGCCGGACTGCTTGTAGCCGCCGAAGGGCGCGCGGGGGTTGAAGCGGCCGCCGTTGATGTCGACCTGTCCGGTCTCCATGCGGCGCGCGAAGGCGACCGCCTCGGCTTCGTCGCCCCACACCGCCCCGGCCAGGCCGTAGACCGTGCCGTTGGCGATGCGCAGGGCGTCCTCGGTGTCCTCGTACCGCAGGATCGACAGGACCGGCCCGAAGATCTCCTCCTGCGCGATGGTCATCTCGGGGGTGACGTCGGCGAAGACGGTCGGGCTGACGAAGTAGCCGCGCTCGCGCGGGGATTCGGTGCCGCCCGCGACCAGCCGGGCGCCCTCGGCGACACCCTTGTCGATGTAGCCGCGCACCCGGTCCCGCTGGCGGGCGTTGACCAGCGGCCCGATGCGCTCGCCGTACTTCGCGGCGGCCGTGACCGCGAGTTCCACGGCCTCGTCGTACTGGGAGGCGTGCACCAGCATCCGGGTCCAGGCGCTGCACGTCTGGCCGGAGTTGGACATGACGTTGGCGACGCCGACGTTGACCGCCTTGGCGAGGTCGGCGCTCGGCAGGATCACGTTGGCGGACTTGCCGCCGAGTTCGAGGGCGACCTTCTTGACGGCGGCACCGGCCGTGACGGCGATCTGCTTGCCGACGGCGGTGGAGCCGGTGAAGGAGACGAGGTCGACGCCGGGGTGCTCGGCGAGGGCCTGGCCCGCGATCCTGCCGATGCCGGTGACCAGGTTGAAGACGCCCGCCGGAATCCGCGCCTCGTGGACCGCCTCGGCGAAGAGCTGGGCGGTCAACGGGGTGTCCTCGGCGGGCTTGAGGACGACCGTGCAGCCCGCGGCAAGGGCGGGGGCGACCTTGGCGACGATCTGGTGGAGCGGGTAGTTCCACGGGGTGATCGCGCCGACCACGCCGATCGGCTCGTGCAGCACGGTGGAGTTGCCGACCTTCTCCTCGAAGGAGTGCGTGGCGGCGAGTTCGGCGTAGGAGGCGGCGACCGCGATCGGCACGGCGGCGTGGACGGCTTGGGAGAAGTTCAGCGGGGAGCCGAGTTCGGCGGTGACCGTCTCGGCGATCTCGTCCTTGCGGGCGGTCAGGATGTCGCGGAGGGCGGCGAGGCGGGCCGCGCGTTCGGCGGGCGCCGTGGCGGCCCAGGCCGGGAGGGCGGCGCGGGCCGCGCGTACGGCGGTGTCGACGTCCTCGGCGGTGCCGGCCGGGACCTGGCCGATGACCTGTTCGGCGGCCGGGTCGATCACGTCGATCGGGTCCCGGCCGACGGCGGGGTGCCAGGCTCCGTCGATGTAGAAGCCGTCGTGTGCCTTCATCGCGTTCCTTCCGGGCGTGGTGCGACTGCGGGACCCCCTTAAACTAGCGCCGTTAGTTTTCCGGCACCAGGGACCGCCCGCATGGCACAGCTCACCCTGCCCGGAAGGTGCTCAGAAGTCGACTTCCACCCGGTCGTCCACCCTCCCCACCGCCTCCTGGCCGAACTCCTTCTCGTAGGCGCGGCGGATCTCCTCGATCTTGCGGTCACCGGTCTGCGCGGCGGCCACCGGGTAGAGCAGGACCAACTCGTACGAGCGTTCCTTGTCGATGGTGCCGTCGGCGTTGCGCCACTGGCCGCGGCTGGTGCGCACGGTCAGTCCGTCGGGGAAGCCGGGGGTGACCTCCTCGTCGACGAAGGCCATGAACTGCTCGTCGGTGACGGCCGGTCCGCCGTCGGGACGCTCGGTGCCGAAGAAGAGCAGGGTCTCGACATAGGGCGCGCCGCGCCGCGGCAGGCCGCCGGACTCACTGTCGTCGAGGGTGGCGTACGCGGTGGGCGCGGCCACGGCGAGCAGGAGACCGGCGGCGAGGAGTGCGGCGCGGGTGCGCGGGCGCTGCTTGATGGGAACGTTCATGTCCCCATCACTTACGGGCTCTACTCCGCGAGATCCGGCAGCCGCGCCGGAGCGGGACAGATCCGTTCGCCGTCCTGGTCGAAGACGAACATGTGGGCGATGTCGACCAGGAGCGGCACCTGCATGCCGTGCCGGAGGTCTATGTCGGGGGTGGTCCGGACGATCAGGTCGCCGGGCAGCCGCCCCTCGGGCGGTACGGGTTCGAAGGAGCGGTCCTCACCGGCGTCGGCCGGGTCGTCCAGCACCGCCACGGCCGACGAGCCCGCCCGCAGCGCGCCCGCCCGCTCCCGGATCCGGTCCAGGACGGTGCCGCCCTCCCGTCTGCGCCGCCGGACCCGGCGCGCCGGGCGCGGGGCCTCCAGCTCGGGCACGACGGCGGGCCGGGAACCGGTGTTGAAGTGGACGAGCACCTCGTGGCCCTGGAACTCGACGTGCTCCACCAGACCGGTCAGCACCACCTCGCCGGGCCGGGCGGAGGTCGGCTTGGCGATCCGCACGGCCTCCGAACGCAGGCCCACGACCACCTCGCGGCCCTGCTGGACCCGGAGCAACTGGTGGTCCAGGGAGAGGGGTTCGGGCAGCCGCAGGAACTGCTTGCCGAGGCTGATGGTCATCGCCCCGTCGAGCGGGGCGCGCACCAGGCCGCGCAGCAGGTTGATCCGCGGGGTGCCGATGAAGGCGGCGACGAAGACATTGCGGGGCAGGGCGTAGACCTCGCGCGGGGTGCCGATCTGCTGGAGCACGCCGCCGCGCAGGACGGCGACCCGGTCGCCGAGGGACATGGCCTCGGACTGGTCGTGGGTGACGTAGACCGTGGTGACGCCCAGGTCCCGGGTGAGCTTGGTGATCTCGGCGCGCAGGTGGTTGCGGAGCTTGGCGTCGAGGTTGGACAGCGGCTCGTCCATCAGGAAGGCGGAGGGGTGGCGGGCGATGGCCCGGCCCATGGCGACGCGCTGGCGTTCACCGCCGGAGAGCTGGGCGGGCAGCCGGTCGAGGAGGTCCTCGATGCCGAGCATCCGGGCGGTGGCGTCCACGCGGGGTCCCGGGTCCTCGCCGGGTGCCTCGATGCGCAGCGGGAAGCCGATGTTGTCGCGGCTGGTCATGCTCGGGTAGAGGGCGAAGTTCTGGAAGACCATCGCCATGTCCCGTCCGGAGGGCGGCAGATCGTTGGCCCACTCGCCGTCGAGGAACAGTTCGCCCTCGTCGATCTCCTCAAGGCCGGCGATCATTCTCAGCACTGTCGACTTGCCGCAGCCCGACGGGCCGAGCAGGACGAGGAATTCACCGGGATCGATGTCCAACGAGAGCCGTTCGACCACGCGAACACCTTTCGCGTAGCTCTTGCTCACGTTGTGCAGAGAGATGGCGCGTGTCATTGGGGTGCCCCCGGGGGCTGGGTTCGGCGGCCCTGGTGCTCCGCGACGGGATGCCCCGTGCGGGTCGTACGGGGCCGGTGAGTCACGGAAGTTAACGGAATGTGCGCGCCGGAGGGAAGAGGATGAACGCGATCCGCTTGCAGCGTCCACTAGGTGAGAAAGCGGACGGCCGAATTCAGCGTTGCCCCGGGCGGGACGGGGCGTCCCGGACCTCCACCAGGTGGGCGAAGACCACCAGATTGCCGGAATAGCCGGTTCTGCGGTTGTAGCTTCCGCCACAGGTGATCAGCCGCAGTTCGGGGCGGGCCCGGGGCCCGTACACCTCGCGGTTGGGGAACCGGTCCTTCTCGTACGACCGCACCTTGTCGACGGCGTACACGGCGGTCCGCCCGTCCGCGCGCCGTACCTCGACCCGGTGGCCGCGCCCGAGTTCGGCGAGCCCGGCGAAGACGGCGGGCCCGGTGTCGGTGTCCAGGTGCCCCACGGCGACGGCGGTGCCCTGTTCTCCGGGGGACGGCCCGTCGGCGTACCAGCCGACGAGGTTGGGGTCGCCGTCGTCCGGTGCGGGCAGCCGGCGTTCGCGGTCCAGGCGCAGGTCGACGACGGGGGCGTCGACGTCGAGGTGGGGGATGGACAGGCGGGCGGCGCGGGAGCGCGGGAGGGGGGCGGCGGGGCGCTCGGGCCCGGAGCGGGCCCTGGGCGGCGGCCGGTCGGGGGACACCGCAGGCCGGTCGGGGGATACCGCAGGCCGGTCGGGGGACACCGCAGGCCGGTCGGGGATGTCGTCCGGGCGGCCCCGGAGCCCCTGCGGGTCGGTCCCGCGGGGGCCGTCGTACGCCGGACCGGCTGCGGCCGGGTGCCCCGGCTGGGCGGCGTCGGCCACCGCGCCGGGCTCCTCGTCCTGCCCCCACCACAGACCGCCCGTGACCAGCGCGAGCACCGCGAGGGCGGTCCTGGTCAGCCGGTACGCGCGGGTCCGGTACCGGGGGCGCCGCCCGCCGCGCCGGTGCGGGGCCGGGCGGCGGGCCCGGCCCCTGGGCGATCCGGCTCCCCCGGCGCTCGCGGCGGGCCGCTCACGCGCCATGCGGCCGCCGACGGAGCCGGAACCACACCACGCCGGTCACGGCCGCGAGGCCCACCGCGGCGGCACCGGCGACGGGTCCGAAGGCGTCGTCCCGCGCGATCCCGCCCCCGCCGGCCGGCGGACCGCCGTTCGGGCCGGGGGGTGCCGTGGGCTTGGAGATCGGGCAGTCGACCTTGAACACCTTGTGCTTGCCCGCGCCGTGACCGAGGTTGGTCGTCCAGGTCAGCTTGTACTGCCCGTTGGGCAGGGCGAGCGGGATGGTCTGCGCGGTGCCGTCCTGCTCGATGGTGATGGTGTTGTTCGGGTAGGTCGCGTTGGGCAGTTGGGTGCCGCCCGCGACCTCCGGCTGGGTCCGGATGGTCCAGGTGACCCGTTCCTCGGGGTCGAAGTTGAAGGCGGCGATGTAGAAGTCGCAGACCTTGGGCTCGTTGCGCTGGTCGTCGAAGGGGGTGCCCACTTCGTGGATCTTGACGTCCCCGTTGTCACCACCCGGCTGGGCGAGAGCGGCGGGCGCCCCGGCGAGGGCCGTCCCGGCGAGGGTCAGAGCCGCGAGCGCGGCTGTGCGCGTCGCCGCGCGGCGGGGAAGGGGGGTGGTGGGCATGCGAGGTCCTCCGAGCCAGAGTGATTGTCGTACAAATCAGACTTCAGCTGACTCTTTGTCACATGCCGGACCGTACAGTGGTGCGCCGCGCCCTGCCGGGCGTCAACCATCGCCCTTACGGCGCATCGGGGCGGGGGCGACCGGGCGGGGCGGAATCGGTGGGGTGGGCGGGGCCGTGCTCGGGATGCGGCGGTTTCGGGTCAGCGCAGGACTGGGACGGCGGCGTCGGCGGCCCGGCAGCCGGCCCGAAACGGCCGGAAGCCGAGCGCACCGCTCCCCCGCCCCGTCCCGGAGTCCGCAGGGCCACCCCCGCGGAGGCCAGCAGCAGCGCGCCCAGCATCACGAACGGGGCCGCCGCCCCCGCGACGCCCGCCACCAGGCCCGCCGTCGCCGGGGCGGCCACCTGGCCCAGGCGGTTGCCCGTCAGGCGCAGGGCGAGCGCGGTGGAGCGGGCACCGTCGGGGGCCGCCTGGACCACCGTCGTCATGGAGAGCGGCTGGCCCACACCCAGGCAGAAGCCCAGCACCGCCAGCATCACGGCCAGCACCCACACCGGGACCGGCACGGCGACGCCCGCGCACAGGCCGGCCGCCAGCAGACACGTCACCGTCAGCAGGGCCGTGCGGCCGAGAAGGCGCAACAGCGGGGTGAGGACGAGACGGCAGGCGATCGTGGCCGCCGCCCGGAGGCTCAGGAGTACGCCGATCACCGCCGGCGAGATGCCCCGGTGCTCACCGACCACCGGCAGGTACGCGGTCAGTACGTCGGTCGCCGACAGGACCGACAGGCTGATGAGCATCCCCGCCGGTACGCCCCGGGTGCGCAGGATGCGGTGGACGGGGACCCGCTCGCCCTTCGTGGCACGGGACTCGGATGCCGTACGACGGTCCTCGACGCGCCACAGCGAGCCGCACGCCATGGCCGCCCCCGCGCCCGCCACCAGCAGCGCCAGCGCACTCGTGCCCGCCATGTCGTGGCCGCCGATCAGCGCGCCCGCCGCGACGGGGCCGATGAGCTGGCCCAGCGAGGCACCGATGGTGAAGTGGCCGAAGTTGCGGTCCTGTTCGTGCGGGGCCGACTGGCGGGCGACCAGCGACTGGGCGCCGATGACGAAGGAGAGGTGGCCGAGGCCCATCACGCCGCTCCACAGCGCCATCGCCCACAGGGAGTCCGCGAGCCCGCTCAGCGCGCAGCCGCCGGAGATCAGGACCACTCCGAGCGGCAGCAGGGGCGCGCAGCGGCCGTGGTCGGTGCGGCGGCCCAGGGGCACGGCCGCGAAGAGGGGCAGCAGCGCGTACACGCCCGCGATGACACCGACCGCCCGCTCGTCCGCGCCGAGCGCGAGCGCCCGGTAGGAGACGGCGGGCCGGGCCATCGACACCGCCCCCTGCGCGAAGCCGAAGGCGATGACGAGGCGGAGCAGCCAGCCGCGGTTCCCACCGGGCGCCATGAGCGATTTCCTCCGTAGGACGTGGACGTGGACCCGCGGGTCAGATGGTGCCGAACAGGATGCCCGCGCCGAGGATCACCAGGCAGGTGGCCGCGGCCCACTTCACGACGAACCGGGTGTGGTCGCCGAACTCCACCTTGGCCATGCCGACCAGGACGTAGACGGCCGGGACGAGCGGGCTCGACATGTGCAGCGGCTGGCCGACCAGCGAGGCGCGGGCCATCTCCAGCGGCGAGATGCCGTGCGCGGCGCCGGCCTCGGCGAGGACCGGCAGGACGCCGAAGTAGAAGCCGTCGTTGGACATGAAGTAGGTGAGCGGCAGGCTCAGCAGACCGGTGACCAGGGTCATGTGCGGGCCCATGCCCTCGGGGATGACGTCCACCATCCACTTGGCCATGCTGTCGACCATGCCGGTGCCCTGGAGGACGCCGGTGAAGACGGCGGCGGCGAAGACCATGCCGGAGACATTGAGGACGTTGTCGGCGTGGGCTGCGAGCCGGGCCTTCTGGTCCGGGATGCGCGGGAAGTTGACGCTGAGGGCGAGCGCGGCGCCGAGCAGGAACAGCACCGGGATCGGCAGCCACTCCATGATCATGGCGGTGAGGAGGGAGACCGTGAGCAGCGCGTTGAACCAGTAGAGCTTCGGGCGCAGGGTGTCCCGCTCGGGGTCGAGGCCCCGGAAGTCGTCCTCCGCGTCGTCGGAACCGAGGCCGGCGCCCGCGCTCACCGTGCTCTTGTCGGAGCCCTGGCCGCCCGCGCCGACCAGCACCGTCTCCGCCTCCTGCGGCTCCAGCGCCTCCTCCAGCGTGAGCACCCCGAGCCGCCGCCGCTCGCGCAGGCCGAGCACGTAGGACAGGACGAGGACGAACAGCAGGCCGACCAGGAGCGCCGGGATCATCGGGACGAAGATGTCGCTGGCGTCGACCTTCAGGGCGGTCGCGGCACGAGCGGTGGGACCGCCCCAGGGCAGCGTGTTCATCACGCCGTTGGCCATGGCGGCGACGCCGGTCATCACGACCAGGCTCATCTTCAGGCGCTTGTACAGCGGGTACATCGCCGAGACGGTGATCATGAAGGTGGTGGAGCCGTCGCCGTCGAGGGAGACGATCGCCGCGAGGACGGCCGTACCGACGACGATCCGCATCGGGTCGGCCTTCGCGAACTTCAGGATCCCGCGCACGATCGGGTCGAAGAGGCCGACGTCGATCATCACACCGAAGTAGACGATCGCGAACATGAGCATCGCCGCGGTGGGGGCGAGGCCGGTGACGCCCTCGATGACGTAGTCACCGAGGTGGGCGCCCTTTCCGACGAAGACGCAGAACAATGCCGGGATCAGCACGAGCGCCGCGATCGGCGACATCTTCTTCATCATGATCAGGACCAGGAAGGTCGCGATCATGGCGAAGCCGAGGATGGTCAGCATGAGTGGATACCTAACGTTCGCCCTTGAACATCCCACCAGGGCCGGCGGTGCGATGACGTTAGGTCTCCACAGATGGCGTCAGCAAGACGTTGACGCCCGAGCAATATGGGCAAAACCCCAGGTCAGAGCTTTGCTCAGGTCAGCGCGGTGAGCTGAATGGGCACTCCGTTGAGTACCGCGTTGCCGGACAGCGGGTCGAGCAGGCTGCCGTCGAGGAGCTGGTTGACGTTGGCGCCGGGGTCCTTGGCGGCGTGGCTCATCCGGGTCCCCGGCCGGTCGTGGCCCCAGCCGTGCGGCAGGCTGACCACGCCGGGGCGCACGGCGTCGGTGACCTCGGCGGGCGCGGTGATCTCGCCTCCGGCCCCCTTGAGCCGTACGGCCGCCCCGTCCCGGACACCGAGCCGGGACGCGTCCTCGGGGTGGATGTGCACGGTGCAGCGGTTCGTCCCGCCGGTCAGGGCGGGCACGTTGTGCATCCAGCTGTTGTTGGAGCGCAGATGGCGGCGGCCGACGAGGACGAGCCCGTCGGGGCGGCGGTGCAGCGCGTCCCCGAGTCGCGGCAGGTCGGCGGCGATCGGCTCGGGCAGCAGCTCGACCTTTCCGCTGCGGGTCTTCAGCGGCTGCGGCAGCCGGGGCCTGAGCGGCCCGAGGTCGATGCCGTGCGGGTGCGCGCGCAGCTTCTCCAGGGTCAGGCCGTCGGGGCGCACGCCGAAGCCGTCGCCGTAGGGGCCGAGGCGGAGCATCATGTCGAGCCGTCGCTCGGGGCCGGTGGCGCCGGTGAGCTGTCCGGCGAGTTCGCGCGGGTCGCGGCCGTGGACCGGGGAGTGGGGTTCCTTAACGGCCTTGCCGAGGGTCTGGTCGATGACCATTTGGTCGACAGCGCCCGGTTCGGCGCCGTGCATGCCGCTCACCGCGAGGACGAGGCGGGCCATGATCTCGGTCTCGGCCATCCGGCCGGGCTCCAGGGGGACGGCGGCGGGGCTGTAGCGGACCTGGTTGTGGATGGCGAGGGTGTTGAAGGCGAAGTCGTGGTGCGGGCTCTGGGAGGGCGGAGGTGGGGGCAGGACGACGTGGGCGTGGCGGGAGGTCTCGTTGAGGTACGGGTCGACGCTGACCATGAAGTCCAGTCCGGCCAGCGCCTTGTCGAGCCGTTCGCCGTCGGGGGCGGAGAGCACGGGGTTGGCGGCGACGGTGATGACCGCGCGCACCGGCTCGCCTTCCTCGGTGACGGTGTCGATCTCCTCGGCGAGCGCGGAGAGCGGCAACTCCCCCTTGGCCTCGGGGTGTTGGCTCACCCGTGAGGTCCAGCGGCCGAGCTGGAAGCCGTGCCCGGGACCGGCGGGCCGGGGCGTCCGGTCCGTGGCGGCCTGCGGGAAGAGGGCGCCGCCGGGCCGGTCGAGGTTGCCGGTGAGGATGTTGAGTACGTCCACCAGCCAGCTGGCCAGAGTGCCGTGGGCGACAGTGCAGGTGCCGATACGGCCGTAGACGACACCGGTCGGCGCGGCGGCGAGTTCCCGGGCGAGGGTGCGGACGAGTCCGGCGTCGACGTCACAGGCCTCGGAGACGGACTCCGGTGTGAAGTCCGCGAGGGCGCCCGGCAGTTGCTCGACGCCCTCCAGATGGGGCGTCAACTCGCCCGTGTCGACCAGCCCTTCCTCGAACAGCACGGTGACCATGGCGGCCAGCAGCAGTGCGTCGGTGCCGGGGCGGATGGCGACGTGCCGGTCGGCGAGCTTGGCGGTGCGGGTGCGGCGGGGGTCGATGACGGTGAGGGTGCCGCTGCGGGCCTTGAGCGCCTTGAGGCGGCCGGGGAAGTCGGGGGCGGTGCACAGACTGCCGTTGGACTCAAGGGGGTTGGCGCCGATGAGCAGCAGATGGTCCGTCCGGTCCAGATCGGGCACCGGGATGGCGTTGGCGTCGCCGTACAGCAGGCCGCTGGACACGTGCTTGGGCATCTGATCGACGGTGGAGGCGCTGAACAGGCTGCGCGTGCCGAGCGCCCCGATCAGGACGGGCGGGTAGAGGGCACCGGCCACGGTGTGGACGTTGGGGTTGCCGAGGACGATGCCCACGGTGTTCGGACCGTACCGCTCGACGAGGGGCCGGATTCCGGCGGCGACGGCGTCGAATGCCTCCTCCCAGGTGGCCTCGCGCAGTTCGCCGTCCTTGCGCACGAGCGGCCCGCGCAGGCGGTCCGGGTCCCCGTCGACGGCCCCGAAGGACGCCCCCTTGGGGCAGATGAACCCGGCGCTGAACACATCGTCGCGGTCACCCCGGGCACCGGTGACCCGGGATCCCTCGATGGTGAGGGTCAGCCCGCAGGTGGCCTCGCACAGGGGGCAGATACGCAGGGCGGTGCGGGACACGGGTCCTCCCGGGGGCAGCGGTGCCTGTCTCACGGGTGAGCATACCGACCGGTAGGGATGGAGGGGAGGGGTCGTCGGCGCCCGGACCCGGAGAACCGATCAGTCCAGTACCCGCGCCAGATAGGCGCGCAGCAGCACCCGTGCCTCCTCGATGATCCCCTCGTCGCCCTGGGGGGAGACGCGGAAGGCCAGGTGGACGAGGGTGTCGGCGGTCTCCACGGCGACCAGGAAGACACGGCGCAGGTCCTCGTCGGGGGTGCGGTCGAGGTAGCCGGAGAGCAGGTCGGTGAGGCGGTCGGCGACGCGGTGGTTGGGTTCGGAGCGGCGGGTGCCGATGGGTATCTGGTTGCCGAAGTCGACCAGGGAGAAGCCGGGTGCGGTCCGCTTCATCAGGATGTACTCGTCGAGCAGGGCGTCCATGGCGGTCCGCCAGTCCCGGCCGCCGCCGTCGCGCAGGCGTTCGGCGACGCGGTCGGCGTAGCGGTCGAGGTTGCGCTGGGCCAGGGCGTCGGCCATCTGGCGCTTGTTGCCGAAGAAGCGGTACACCGAGCCGATCGGGACACCGGCCCGCTCGGCGACGGCGCGGGTGCTCAGGGCGTCGTAGCCGACCTCGTCGAGGAGGTCGGCGCAGGCGTCGAGGATGCGGGTCAGCCGTTCGGCACTGCGCCGCTGGACGGGCGCACGGCGGAGCGAGGTCGCGTGGGGCACGGGCATCATGATGCCTTTCCGGCGCGGTCCGGTGAACCTTGCCCTCCATTACGTACTCGGGTGGCCCCTGCACTCATCGAGGGGTCGGTCTCGGACGCCGTGAGGTCGGCCGTGCTCTCGATCGGTTCGCCGTCCGTGGCCCACACCGTGCCGTCGTCGGCGTAGAGCCGGGCGGTGAGCTGGTGGGTGCCGCGCGGGACCAGCTCGGCCGGGAGCCGGTACGCGGGGCCGCGCAGCTTGGCGATCAGCTTGCCGTCGAGGTAGAGGTGGGCCAGGCCCTGCCCGGCGACCGGGTGCTCCTTGGTGCCGGCGGGCGAGAAGCGGAAGCCGCGGACGGTCAGCCGGACGTCCCAGCTGTCGTCGTCGTTGGGTTCGACCTCGACGCCGACCTCGGGCGCCTGGTCCGCGTCCACCTCGCGATAGAGCCTGCCCTGCTCGTCGGAGTCGTCGAGCAGCTCGCCGACCGTCGAGGCCGAACGGCCCTTTCTCTCGTCCTCTGTGCCACTGGTTCCGCAGCCCGCGGATCCGGTCACCAGCAGGACACAGACCGCGAGCGCGGCAAGTGGTCCCCGCGTCCACGACATGCCTTGGAGCGTAGAACAAGGGTCCGACACTCGAATCCCCCTGGAGTCGGGTTCCGGTCGTCCCCAGTGATGACAACGGCCTCCCCCTTGCGCCTGATCAAGCGCAATCCTACGGTGATACATAGGATTCCGACGCCAAGGGAGCGAAGATGACTGGGGACGCGCGGAAGACCGCGGAGGGGCTGTCGTATCTCCTCGGGTTCGGCAACGAGCACAGCTCCGAGGCGGTGCCCGGCGCCCTCCCGGTGGGCCGCAACTCCCCGCAGCGCGCGCCCCTCGGGCTGTACGCGGAGCAACTGAGCGGTTCGGCGTTCACCGAGCCGCGCTCGCAGAACCGCCGTTCGTGGCTGTACCGGATCCGTCCCTCGGCGGCGCATCCGGCGTTCGCGCGCATGGACAACGGCGCGATCCGTACGGCGCCCTTCACCGAGACTGTGCCCGACCCGAACCGGCTGCGCTGGAACCCGCTGCCCGACCCCGCCCCCGGCACCGACTTCCTGGCCGGCCTGTGGACGCTCGGCGGCAACGGAGACGCCACCCAGCGCTGCGGTATCGCCGTGCACCTCTACCACGCGAACACCTCCATGGACCGGGTCTTCAGCGACGCCGACGGCGAGCTGCTGATCGTGCCGGAGCGCGGCGGGCTGCTGCTGCGCACCGAGTTCGGCCTGCTGCACGCCGAGCCGGGGCATGTGGCGCTGATCCCGCGCGGGGTGCGGTTCCGGGTGGAGCTGCTGGACCAGTCGGCCCGTGGTTACGTCTGCGAGAACTACGGCACCCCCTTCCAGCTCCCCGACCTCGGCCCGATCGGCGCCAACGGCCTCGCCAACGCGCGGGACTTCAGGGCGCCCGTCGCCGCGTACGAGGACGTCGAGGGGCCGGTGGAGGTGGTCAACAAGTTCTGCGGGAACCTGTGGCGGGCGGAGTACGGCCACTCCCCGCTCGACGTGGTCGCCTGGCACGGCACCCATGTGCCGTACGTGTACGACCTGCGCCGCTTCAACGTCATGGGGACCATCTCCTACGACCACCCGGACCCGTCGATCTTCACGGTGCTCACCTCCCCCTCCGACACGCCGGGCCTGGCCGGGGTCGACTTCGTGGTGTTCGCGCCGCGCTGGCTGGTGGGCGAGGACACCTTCCGGCCGCCGTACTTCCACCGGAACGTGATGAGCGAGTACATGGGCCTGATCGAGGGCGCCTACGACGCCAAGGCGGAGGGGTTCGTGCCGGGCGGGGGCTCGCTGCACAACATGATGTCGGCGCACGGCCCGGACCGGGAGACCTTCGACCGGGCCAGCGCCGCCGAGCTGAAGCCGCAGAAGATCGACGACGGGCTGGCGTTCATGTTCGAGACGCGCTGGCCGGTGGCGCTGACCGCGCAGGCGGCGGGGGCGGACCACCTGCAGCAGCGCTACGACGACGTGTGGCGGGGCCTCGAACGGCACTTCCGCCCCTTGCACTGATCAACTCCTGCCGGTACGGATGGCCCCGTGACCTCCTTCGCCCCGGACTCCATCGTCCTCAACCGCAAGCTGCCGCTGTGGTACCAGGTCTCGCAGTCGCTGCGGGCCTCGATACTCGGCCGCCGTCCGCAGGACCCGCTGCGCCTGCCCACCGAGGAGCAGCTGGCCGGGCACTACGGCGTGAGCGTGCTGACCATGCGGCAGGCGCTGAAGGAGCTGGAGGACGAGGGGCTGATCACCCGCCACCGGCGCCGGGGCACGTTCATCGAGCCGCATGTCCAGCGCGGGGCGCCGGTCAGGCTGCTGGGGTCGGTGGACGCGATCGTGGCGCAGCAGTCGGGCATGGCGGCCCGGCTGCTGGAGCACGGCAAGGGGCCGGTGCCGGGGGAGGTGGCGGAGTACTTCCCGGACCTGGAGGAGGTGGCCACGTACCACCGCCTGCGCAGTGACGAGAAGACAGGCGAGCCGACGAACCACGCCCGCAACTACGTCCGCCCCGAACTCGCCGACCGCGTCGACCCGGCCGACCTCGCGCGCTGGCCGATGACGAAGGTGCTGCGCGATGTGGTGGGCGCGGACATCAGCCGCATCACGGACACGGTGGAGGCCCGCCTGGCCGACCCCGAGACGGCCCGCCTGCTGGAAGTGCCGCTGCTGAGCCCGATCCTGCACTACACGGGCGTGACCTACGACTCGGACGGACGCGTGCTGGACGTGGCCGTCATCCACTACCGGGGCGACCGCTTCTCCTTCACGGTGACGCTGGAGGCTACCTAGGTCCTGTCTTCAAACTCCCGCCTGCCCCGAGCCGCCATGCACGCACTCTCGCCGCGGGGCCGCCCTCCGGGCGACGACGGGAGTTTGAAGACAGGCCCTAGCCCCCGTGCCCGGACCAGGACGTACCATGCCCCCCGTGACGCGCGACGACGCTCCGCCGCTGGCGGATCTCATGCCGTGGTCCGTCGCACCGCCGCGGCTGGGCCGGGGGTGGCCGACGGGCCCCGACTCGGGCTGCCTGAAAGCCCGCTGGGACGCCTTCGTCAAGGCGCAGGGCCCGGAGCGGGAGGCCCTGCTGGAGCCGAGCCGCTCGCGCACCCTGCACTCTGCGGTGGGTCAACTCCCGGGCCGCAGCGGCGGTACGGAGAGGCTGGCGCGGGCGTCCGGTCCGTGCCCGGAGCCGGTGCGCGTCCTGCACGCCCCCTTCGACGAGCAGTGGCTGATCCCCGACAACCGGCTGATCGACGCCGCCCGCCCCGAGCTGTGGCGGGTGGCGGACGAGCACCAGACGTTCCTGGTCGAGACGCCGGGCGGGCTGCTCGCCACCGGGCTGCTGCCGCTGCTGCGTCCGGGGCGGGTACGGCCGCTGTTCCGGCGCCCCGGCGGGGAGGAACCCAATGTGGCACCGGGGCTGTTGGACCACCTCGGGGATCGGCTCGGCGTAACGCCGACGGCCGGTGACTTCCTCGCCTGGACGCTCGCGACGGCCCGCCCCGAGCTGACCGTGCCGCTCACCGCGGACCCCGGACTCTGGTCCCGGGGCGTGGAGTTGGGCCGCCGGCTGCTGTGGCTGATGCGCCGGGACGGGGAGCGGCCCAAGCTGCCGGGCGGACGCCGCCCGTACGTCCGGGCCCCGCTCCCCCGCCGTCCGCTGACCCTCGTCTACGACGCCGCGGAGGAGACCCTGCACCTGGACGAGGGCCGTATCTCCCCGGTACCGCAGGAGGCCTGGGAGTACGACGTGGACGGCGTCCGGGTCCTGGAGCAGTGGTTCGCCGCGCGCACCGAGGAGACGGCACCGCCGGGGACCCTCGCGGCCGTGCGTCCGCAGAGCTGGCCGCAGACCTGGACCTCCGAACTCCTGGAACTCATCACGGTGTTGGCACTGCTGGCCGAAGTGCGCCCGCAACGGGAGGAGTTGACGCTCACCGCTCCGATCACGGCGGCGGAGCTGCGCGCGGCGGGTGTGCTGCCGGTGCCGGAGTCGGCGCGGCGTCCGGCGTCGGTGCTGGACTTCCACGAGGAGGGGCCCGAGGGGCAGTTCGCCCTCATCTGAACCCGCCGCTTACTCGTTCACTTGGGCGCAAAGCTGTCCAGCAGCCGCCGCACCATCCGGTCGAACGTCGCGTCCGGGTCCCCCTCTGGCCGTGGCCGAGGGCACGGTCTGCGGGATCCTCGGTCCCAACGGCGCCGGGAAGACCACGGCGGTGCGGCTGCTGACCACGCTGCTGCGGCCGGACGCCGGTTCGGCCCGGGTCGCCGGGTACGACCTGGTGCGGGAACCGGCACCCAGGTGCAGGCGAAGCGGAAGAGGAGCAGCAGGGTCAGGGCGGCCAGGGCCTGCGGGACCGTTCCCTCGAAGCGCCAGCCGACGGCCAGGCCCGCCCCCCTGCTGTCCGGCGCGTACATCCCGACAAAGAACCTGACGGGCTGGCTGCGCGCCCTGGCGGAGTGGAACCCCATCAGCGCCCTGACCACGGCCCTGCGCGACCTGTCCGGCACCGCCCCCGTCCCGGCGGACGCCGCCTGGCCGGTGACCCACCCCGTCGCGGGGACGCCGGCGTGGAGCGCGGCACTGATCGCGCTCGCGGCGCCGCCGGCCGTGCGGCGGTACACCAGGGGCTGACGGCGAGGCGCACGTCCGGGGCGCGAGAAGGTGACCCCCGTGGCCAATCCGGGTCCCCCCGAGGCATGATCACCCGCATGGAACCGCTGCCCCTCTCCGGAATCACCGTCGTCGCCGTGGAACAGGCCGTGGCCGCTCCCTTCGCCACTCGGCAGCTCGCCGACCTCGGGGCTCGGGTGATCAAGGTGGAGCGGGTGGACGGCGGGGACTTCGCCCGGGGGTACGACACCGCCGCCGCGGGACTGGCCTCGCACTTCGTGTGGTGCAACCGGGGGAAGGAGTCCATCGCCCTCGACCTGAAGGACCCGCGCGGGCTGGAGGTCGTACGGAAGCTCGTCGCGGACGCCGATGTGTTCGTACAGAACCTCGCGCACGGGGCGGCGGCGCGGCTGGGGCTGGACGCCGCCACCTTGTGCGCCGCGCATCCACGGCTGATCGCGGTCGACATCTCCGGGTACGGGTCCGGCGGGCCGTACGCGGACAAGCGGGCCTACGACATGCTCGTGCAGTGCGAGGCGGGCCTGGTGTCGGTGACCGGGACGCCCGAGCAGCCGGTGAAGGCGGGAATCCCGGCGGCGGACATCGCGGCGGCCATGTACGCCTTCTCGGGGGTGCTCGCGGCGCTGGTGCGCCGGGGCACGACCGGGCGGGGCGGGCCGGTGGAGGTGTCGATGCTGGAGTCCCTGGCCGAGTGGATGGGGCATCCGCTACACCACACCATCCACGGCGGCACTCCCCCGGAGCGCACCGGGCTGGCGCACGCGGTGATCGCCCCCTACGACGCCTACCCGACGGCGGACGATGGACGGGTACTGCTGTCGGTGCAGAACGACCGGGAGTGGCGACGGCTGGCCGAACAGGTGCTGGGGAAGCCGGAGTTGGGAACCGATCCGGAGTTCGCGACGAACGCGGCGCGGGTGGCCAACCGGGAGCGCACCGACGAGTACGTCGCCGAGGCGCTCGGCGCGCTCAATACCGACGAGGCGCTGGAGCGGCTGGAGGGCGCGGGGATCGCGTGCGCACGCCTGCGGGACCTGAACGAGGTGGCGGAGCATCCGCAGCTCGCCGCCCGGGAGCGGTGGCGGGAGGCGGGGACGCCAGCCGGGCCGCTGAAGGCACTGCTGCCGCCCATCACGCTGCCGGGCGGGGAGACGGCGCGGATGGGAGACGTGCCCGCGCTCGGGGAGCACACCGGGGCGCTGCTGCGAGCCGTGGGGATGGCGGACGACGAGATCGCAGCGCTGCGCCGGGACGGCGTGGTGGCCTGAGCGCGGGCCCTGGCGGGGTGGCCGGTGTCGGTCAGCGCCCGCCGAACAGCGAGCGGCGCAGTCGGCGCAGCGGTGCGAACAGCGAGACCCGGCGGACCCGCGCGCCCCTGCCGTTGCCGTCGTGCGCGGTGTCACGCGCGGTCAGCTCTCGCATCAGCAAGGTCGCCTCGGCCGTCTTCTGCTGCGGCACGGCGGGACCCGCCAGCACCGAGAGATGGCGGTCGAGGCGCGAACTGGTCGCGCTGCTCCCGCAAGTGATCGCAGGGACCCTCGCCCTGCTGCGCACTGTTATCTGTTCCATGTCACTCCCCACCCGTACGAGTCCACCCGGCCCGGGCAGGGTAACCCTATCGCCCCCGTGGGGCACTCGTGTATCGCGGTCACAGGATTCACCTTCCCCGTAAGGGTGTTGACGACTCGTCGCCGATTACTCTCCGAATCCGACCGATTTCAGGGCGAGTTGGACGATCGGCTGTGTCGTGGGCTGCGGCGAGCCGCCGTCCGGCTCGACGGTTACGGCGAGTGACGTCGCGGCGGTGTCGAGACCGGATGCGACCAAGGGCGTGTCGCGCTCGAAGAGCCCGAGGGAGCGCGGTTGTGCGCCGGGGCGCATGAGCCACAGCTGGCGCACGCGGCCCTGCGGGGGGTCGTCGTACCCGCCGAGCGTGACGACCGCGCTCCCCTCCGATGCGGAGGCGATTACTCCGATACTTCGCCCCTCTTCGTCCCGTCCCGTGCTCGCGCGCGCGTCCGGGGCGGCCAGAACGTGGGCGATCTCACGTGCCTGCGCCCGCTGTGCGTCCAACTGCTCGCGCGTGTCGTTCGCCTGTACGGCGAACAGCGAGGCGACCACGAGCGCGGCGGCGGCCGTGGCGGTGGCGAACGGCACGAACAGCGGCCGCCGCTCCCGCACCCGCGGCGGCGGCCCGGCGCCCCACACATGGGCCGGCAACTGCGGCTCGCGGGCGGGTCGCGCCCCTTCCTGCGGAGTCGCCCGTACGGCGGCCATGACCCGTTCGCGCAGCGCGGCCGGCGGCGGGGCGGAGGTGGACCAGGCCAGGCGGACCGCGTCCTCGGACAGGGTGCGCACCTCGGCGGCGCACCGCTCGCACTTGCGCAGGTGTCCTTCGAAGCGGTCCCGCTCGCCCTGCTCCAGGGCGTCGAGGGCGTAGGGGGCGGCGAGGGAGTGGAGATTCCCGCGGCGGAAGAGGCTCATGCGGCACCTCCCAGGCACTCGCGCAGCCGGGTCAGCCCGTCCCGCATCCGGGTCTTCACCGTGCCCAGCGGCAGCTTCAGCCGCTCGGCGACCTCACGGTAGGTGTAGCCGTCGTAGTAGGCGAGGGTGACGGACTGGCGCTGCAGGTTGGTGAGCCGGTCCAGGCAGCGGCGCACCCACTCGCGCTCCAGGCCGGCCTCGACCTCCTCGGACACCTGGTCGAAGGCGGGGTGGTGGGCCCGCCGCGCCTCGCGCTGCTCGCGCTCACCGGCCGCGCGGGCGCTGCGCACCCGGTCCACGGCCCGGCGGTGGGCGAGGGTGAGGATCCAGGACAGGGCGCTGCCCCGGCCGGGGTCGAACCGCGCCGCGGACCGCCACATCTCCAGCAGCACCTCTTGTGCCACCTCCTCCGACTGGGCGGGGTCCCGCACGACCCTGCGCACCAGTCCGAACACCGGCCCGGACACGATCCCGTACAACTCCTCGAATGCCTTGTGATCCCCACCAGCCACGAGCACCAGCAGCTCGTCCGCCTCCAACTCGTCTCCCCCTCCCGCGAGACCGCATCTGGGCCGTCCCGTCCCACGAGGTATTCGCAACACACCCACCTCCGGATGGGGTTACGGATCAGAAAGCCGAAAACGCGGGTCCGGGGGCCTTCGAAATGAGTTTTCAAGTTCGACCAATCCGCTTCCCGCCCCGCTCCGAATCCCGGTGCGTCAGGCAAGTTGAACCGAGGACGGACGGCATGACACCAAACTCCAGGAACGGCGTGGGACGCGCGGGCGTCGCGACCCTCATCTGTGGTGCGCTGGCCGCCGGGGGGCTCGCAGCCGCCGGCGTGACCGCGCTGGAACCGGGGGCGGCCGCCGCCTCCAGTCACCGGGAGGCCCCGCTGATCTCGGGGACCCCGCAGTACGACAACACGGACGTGTACGCGTTCGTCAGCCCGGACAAGCCGGACACGACGACGATCGTCGCCAACTGGATCCCCTTCGAGGAGCCGGCCGGCGGACCGAACTTCTTCACGTTCGCCGAGGACGCGCAGTACGACATCCACATCGACAACAACGGTGACGCGCAGGGCGAGCTGCTGTACCGCTTCACGTTCAAGACGCATGTGAAGAACAAGAAGACGTTCCTGTACAACACCGGGCCCGTCGAGAGCCTCGACGACCCCGACCTGAACATCACGCAGACGTACGACATCGACCTGCTGAAGCTGAAGGACCAGCAGCTGGTGTCGCGGACGAAGATCGCCAACGACGTACCGGTGGCGCCGTCGAACGTCGGCAAGGCGTCCATGCCGGACTACGCCAAGCTGCGCAAGGACGCCGTGCACCACCTGGCGGGCGGCGCCATGTCGTTCGCCGGCCAGGCCGACGACCCCTTCTTCCTCGACCTGCGGGTCTTCGACCTGCTGTACGGCGGGAACCTCAGCGAGGTCGGCAACGACACCCTCAAGGGCTACAACGTCAACTCCATCGCCCTCCAGGTGCCCACGCACATGATCACGGAGTCGGCGGAGCAGCCGATCGTCGGCATCTGGTCCACGACCCAGCGCAAGAACGCGCAGGGGCACTTCACCCAGGTCTCGCGGCTGGGCATGCCGCTGGTGAACGAGGTCGTCAACCCGATCAAGGACAAGGACAAGTTCAACGCGAGCGCGCCCTGGAACGACGGGCAGTTCCTGAAGAACGTCACCAACCCCGAGCTGCCCAAGCTGATCGAGGGGATCTACAAGATCCCGGCACCGGCCGAGCCGCGCAACGACCTCGTCGACGTCTTCCTCAAGGGCGTGGAGGGGCTCAACCAGCCGCCGAACGTACGTCCGGCGGAGGAGCTGCGGCTGAACACCTCGATCAAGCCGGCCGCCAAGCCGAAGCGGCTGGGCGTGCTGGACGGTGACAACGCCGGGTTCCCGAACGGGCGCCGGCTCACCGACGACGTGATCGACGCGGCGCTCCAGGTCGTCGAGGGCGAGCTGGTCGGCTCGAAGAACGACCTCGGGGACGCGGTCAACAAGAACGACAAGAAGTTCGAGAAGGCCTTCCCCTACGTCGCCCTGCCCACCGAGGGCTCCCGCGGTCCGCTGGCCAAGGGCGTCTCCGGCGGCAACGACGTGCGCAACCAGCTCGGCGACGCGCTCTCCCCGGCCGGTTCCTCCTCCGGGGGTTCGACCGACACGACGCTGATCGCGGCGTCCGCGGGCGCCGGCGCACTGGGCGTCCTGCTGGTCGGGGCGGCGCTGCTGTGGTGGCGGCGGATGCGGGAGCGGGCGTACTAGGCGCTCGTCTTCGGGGTGCGGGGGCCACTCCCCCGCACCCCCCTTGCCGCTGACCCCGTTTCTTCGTAAGTGATCTAGGAGAGGGCCATGAATTCGCGCGCCCAACTCGGGTTGTGTGCCGTGCTGTTGGCTGTAGCGCTCACCGGCGGGGCCGTGGCCCTCGGGGGCGGGTCGGAGGCGCCCCCGCAGAGCACCTCGCCCGTGTCGGCGGCGGCCCTGCGGTCCGGCGACGTCAAGGCCCTCCAGGCCCATCTGCGCGCACAGCCGCGGGACTTCGGCGGCTGGGCGACCCTCGGGCTCGCGTACGTGGAGCAGGCCCGCACGACCGGCGACGCCTCCCGCTACCCGCACGCCGAGCGGGCGCTGAAGCGCTCGCTGAAGCTGCGGCCCGGCAACGACCAGGCGCTCGCCGGTCAGGCCGCCCTGGCCGCGGCCCGGCACGACTTCCCGGCCGCCCTCACGTACGCGGACCGCGCGCTGAAGGCCAATCCCTACAGCGAGCGGGCGCTGGCCAGCCGGATCGACGCGCTGGTCGAGCTCGGGCGGTACGACGACGCGGCCGAGGCCGCCGACCTCGCCGACGAACGGCGGCCGGGGATACCGGTGTTCACCCGGTACGCGTACGTCCACGAGCTGAGCGGCGACGTGAAGACCGCGCGGCGCGTGCTGAAGCAGGCCCTCGCCTCCGCCACGGCCGCCCCGGACGTGGCGTACGTGGCCACGCAGCTCGGCCAACTCGCCTGGAACCAGGGCGACTACGAGGAGGCGCTGCTGTACTTCGCCCGCGCGCTCGCCGCCGACGACACGTATCTGCCCGCGCTGGAGGGCCGTGCCCGGGCGCAGGCCGCCGACGGGGACCGGGAGGGCGCCGTGCGGGGGATGGAGGCGGTCGTGGCGAAGTCCCCGCTGCCCGGACCGCTGGTGGTACTGGGCGAGCTGTACGAGGCCCGGGGCGACCGGGAGCGGGCCGACGACCAGTACGCCCTCGTCGACGCCTGGACGGCGCTGGCGCGGGCCAACGGCGTCAACGCCGACCTCGACACCGCCCTCGCCGCGGCCGACCACGGCGACGCGAAGGCGGCGCTGCGGGCGGCCCGCGCCGAGTGGGACCGCCGCGAGACCGTCCACACCGCGGACGCCCTGGCCTGGGCCCTGCACGCCGACGGCCGCGACAAGGAGGCCCTGCGGTACACCCGCCGGGCCACCGCCACCGGCTACCGCAACGCCACGTTCCTCTACCACCGCGGCATGATCGAGTACGCGGCGGGCGAGAAGGACGCCGCGCAGAAGCACCTGCGGCAAGCCCTGAGGCTCAACCCCGGGTTCTCCCCCCTGGGCGCCCGGGAGGCCCGCGCGGCACTCAAGGACCTGGGAGCCGCCAAGTGACCCCGAGCCGCCCGACCGCCTCCGCCGCGGCGCCGATTCACCACCCCGAAGGCCCCTCCGCCCCACGGGACACCCGCCGCCGGCAGAACCCCGGAGGCCGACGCATTGCCCTCCCGAGCCCGATCGCCTCCACCACGGCCCCGACTCACCGCCCCGAAAGCCCCACCGCCGACCGGACCACCCGCCGCCGACAGAACCCCGGACGCCGACGCATGCCCCTCCGCCGTCTCGTCGCCTCCGGTGCCACCCTGCTCGCGGCGGTCGGTGCCCTCGTGCTGACCCCGGCCGCGTCCGCGAGCGCGCACCCGCTCGGGAACTTCACCGTCAACCGCTACGACGGCCTGGTCGTCACCCCGGACGCCCTCCGCGTCGACCACGTCGAGGACCTCGCCGAGATCCCGGCGACCCAGGCGAAGCCGGAGGTCGAGCGGAAGGGCCTCGACAAGTGGGCCCGGGAGCGGTGCGCGAGCGCGGCCCGGGACAGCGCCCTGACCGTCGGCGGGCGGAGTGTTCCGCTCACCGTCGAGAGCGGCAAGGCGCAGGTGCGCCCCGGTCAGGCCGGGCTGGACACCCTGCGCGTGGAGTGCGAGTTCAGCGCGCCGCTGCCCGAGGATGAGACGCTCACCCTCGCCTTCGAGGCCGCCGGTGCCGAGTCCGGGCCCGGCTGGCGCGAGGTCACCGCGCGCGGCGACCGGATGACGCTCACCGACTCCGACGTACCGCGCAAGTCGCTGTCCGGGGAGCTGACCGCGTACCCGGAGAAGCTGCTCTCCTCCCCCGCCGACACCGCGTCCGCCGAGCTGACCGTACGCCCCGGCGGGCCCGCCCTCGCCGAGGAGGAACGGGACGCGCCCGGCGCCTCGATACTGCCGCGCGGCGCCGACCGCTTCACGCAGGCCCTGGAATCCCTGGTCGCGCGCAACGACCTCACCGTCGGCTTCGCCGCGCTCGCGCTGTTCATCGCCGTGGGCCTGGGCGCCCTGCACGCGCTCGCGCCCGGCCACGGCAAGACGCTGATGGCGGCGGTGGCCACGGCCCGCGGCGGCCGCGCCCGGATGAAGGACGTCCTGCCGCTCGCCGCCTCGGTGACGGTCACCCACACGCTGGGCGTGGTCGCCCTGGGCCTGCTGGTCACCGCGGGCTCGGCCGCCGCGCCGTCCGTGATCACCTGGCTCGGCATCGCCAGCGGCGCCCTGGTGATGGCCGCGGGCGCCACCCTCCTGCGCCGGGCCTGGCACCAGCGAAGCCACCGGCACGCCCATGCCCAGGCGCACTCCCACACCCACGAACGCACCCCGGCCCTGGTCGGCGCCCACTCCCACGGCGACGAGCACGGCCACGCACACGAACACTCCCACGCCCACGAGCCCGAGGAACACCACCCGCACGAACACCCCCACCCGCATCCCCACACCCACACGCACACCCACGGCGGTCACACCCACACCCACTCCACCGCCCCCACCGTGCGCGGCACGATCCTGCTCGGCTTCGCCGGAGGCCTCGTGCCGAGCCCGTCCGCCGTGGTCGTCCTGGTCGGCGCCGCCGCACTCGGGCACGCCTGGTTCGGGCTGCTGCTGGTCGTGGCGTACGGGGTGGGGCTCGCCCTGACCCTGACGGCGGCCGGGTACGCGGTCGTGCGCCTCGGGGCGGGGGCGAGCCGGTGGGTGGAGCGGCGTCCGCGCTGGGCCGTTCACCCGGTGGCGGGCCTGGTCCGCCGTACCGCACCGCTGGTGTCCGCGTTGGTCGTCGTCGCTCTTGGGGCCGGATTGGTGCTCAAGGGGGCGGCATCAGCACTCGGTTGAGCTACTTTGTGAGGAAAAGGAGACTTCGCGCGCATGCGAATGGGGGCGCCCGTGTCCGACGCGACGGGCAGTGAACGAGTGATCGCGGACCGCTACCGCCTCCTGTCCCCGCTCGGTGAGGGCGGCATGGGGACGGTCTGGCGCGCTCGCGACGAAGTGCTGCACCGCGAGGTCGCCGTCAAGGAGGTCCGTGCCCCGCACGGGCTGCCGGCCGCCGATGTGGAGCGGATGTACGCCCGCCTGGAGCGCGAGGCGTGGGCCGCGGCGCGGGTGGCGAACCGCAATGTGGTGACGGTGTACGACGTGGCCACGCAGGACGGCCGCCCGTGGATCGTGATGGAGCTGGTGCGCGGTATCTCGCTTGCCGATCTCCTGGACGCCGAGGGCCCGTTGTCACCGCAGCGCGCGGCGCACATCGGGGCCGAGGTGCTGGCGGCGCTGCGGGCCGCGCACGAGGCGGGGGTGCTGCACCGGGACGTGAAACCGGCGAACGTTCTGCTGGAGAACGACGGCCGCGTGGTGCTCACCGACTTCGGGATCGCCCAGGTGGAGGGCAGTTCCGCACTCACCATGACCGGCGAGGTGATCGGCTCGCCCGAGTTCCTCGCCCCGGAGCGGGCCCTGGGCCGCACGCCCGGCCCCGAGTCGGACCTGTGGTCGCTGGGCGTGCTGCTGTACGCGGCGGTGGAGGGCAACTCCCCGTTCCGCCAGGACACCCCGCTGAGCACCCTGCGCGCCATCGTGGACGAGGAGCTGCCGCCGCCGCGCCGGGCCGGTCCGCTCACCCCGGTGATCGAGGGCCTGCTGCGCAAGGACCCGGCCGAGCGGCTCTCCGCCGAACTGGCCGAGCGGGAGCTGCGGGTGATCGGCGCGGGCGGCGGGCCGCGCGCGGGGACGGTCGGCGCGACGCCGTACGCCCCGACCATGGTCTCGCACCAGCCGCCGCCGACACCGCCCCGGCCGTATCCGGTGACGCCTTCCGCCCACGCGGCCCCCACCGCGACCACCAGCCCCACCGGCCCCGAGCGCCCCGGCCGCAACCGTCGTGCCGCCATCGTCCTGGTCGCGGGGCTGGCCGCGCTGGCGCTCGCGGTGGCCGGTCTGACGTACGCGCTGCTCAACCGCGACGGCGACAACGGCAAGGAGGCGGACGGCGGTACGACCGGTCAGGTGGAGACGGAGAAGCAGGCCACGCCGTCCGAGACCGAGGACGACACCACCCCGACCGCCGATCCGACACCGAGCGAGACGGCGACGCAGTCCACCCCGCCGCCGCAGTCGGTGCATGTGACGCTCGCTGGGTCGAACACGGAGTACGAGGGCACCTGTCCGCCGCCGCAGGCCGAGGCGCCGTCGTTCACGGCCACGTTCACGGTGGGGCGGCTGCCCGCCGAGGTCAGCTATCGCTGGGTGTCGCGGGACGGCGATGTCATGGACTCGGGGTGGAAGACGCTGTCGTTCCCGGAGGGAGGCTCGCGCACCAAGCAGGACCGGGCGTTCGTGACGACGAACGACGAGAGCGGGTCGCTGGAGAACGAGATCGGCGTCGAGGTGCGCTCCCCGGTGGAGACGAAGTCCAACTCGGTCGCCTTCTCGATCACGTGTGGGACGGAGACCCCGACGAACGGGGTCTCCCCTTCGCCTTCAGTGAGCTACTGAGGTTCTTCGGTGAGTTACTGAGTTCCTCGGTGAGTTACTGAGGTTCAGGTCCGATGCGGTGACGAGGATCAGGCCGCGCCGTTCAGTACGGGCAGGTAGCCGCCGGACTGGCCGGCCGCGGTCGGGTGGTACGACTCGCCGATGTTGAGCCAGTTGACGCTGTGCAGCCAGGAGCTGCTGGAGCAGATCTCGTGGTTGGTGAAGGTGGTGCGCACATCGCCGAAGGTGAAGGAGTGCGCCTGGGCGCGGGCCTTCACGGCGTTGTTGAGGTAGTCGGAGGCGTCGTTGATGGCCTTGCGCTTGGTCTCGGACAGGCCGAGGCAGGACTGGCCGAGCTTGTAGAAGCGCGGGTAACCGAGCACGACGACACGGGCGTTGGGTGCCTTGGTACGGATCGCCGAGTAGACGCTGTCGAGCTTTCCGGGCAGCGTCGAGTCGACGTACGCCCTGGCGGTGTTGATGCGGGAGATGCAGGAGCTGTCGGACTGGAGCACACAGGTCGTCATGACGTCGGCGAATCCGGCGTCATTGCCGCCGATGCTGATGGAGACCAGTGCGGTGGACGAGTTGAGCGGGCCCATCTGGTTGGCCAGAACATCACCCGTTCGGGCGCCCGAGCAGGCCGTGAAGGCGAACGACGAGGGTGAGTTGGCGGCCGCCCAGAGGTAGGGGTGGGCCTTCGTGCTGCGCTTGCAGTCGCCGCTGGAGCTGATGTAGCTGCCGGCGCCGACGCCCGAGGCGTAGGAGTCACCGAGCGCCACATAGGGCCCCGTGGCGGCCTGCGCGGAGCCGGCGCCGGTGAGTACGGCGCCGACGGCGAGGAGGAGTGAGCCGACGTATGCGGCAATTCGGGAACGTCTCATGGAACCTCCCTTTAGCAGGATCTCTGCCACATCTGTCGTAGCAGCTACGCGTGTTGACAGGAAGTGTCCATGTCAAGATTTTCGGTACCGAACCACCCTGTTATCTGTGCGTTTGCTGTGGCTTTGATTACGTGCACATGACAGATTTGTTGACAGCTCCTCAACTCCCTTGTTCCGCAAGGGAGTTGGCCCGAGGCTGGAGCCACCCCACAGACGCGCCCCCACCCAAGTGCGCGTCGCCAATGAGGAGGACTCCCTCGGATGGCACAACTGCGTAGGAACAAGCTCCGGTTCGCCGCCCTGACCGGCCTGGCGACCGCGGCACTCGTCGGCGGACTCATCTCCCTGCCCGCTCAGGCCGCACCGGCCGAGGGCAGGGTCCTGGCCGCCGATTCCCCCACAGCGATCAAGGACAGCTACATCGTCACGCTGAAGAAGGGCGCCGGTCTCAAGGCGGCCTCCAGCGCGGGCAAGAGCCTGATCAAGGAGTACGGCGGCAAGGTCGACAAGACGTTCGGCAAGGTCCTCAACGGCTACTCGGCGACCCTCTCCGCGGCAGAGGCCAGAAGGCTCGCCGCCGACCCGTCGGTCGCCTCCGTCGAGCAGAACCAGCGCGTCCAGCTGACCGACACCACCCAGACCAGCGCGCCCTGGGGCCTGGACCGCATCGACCAGACCTCGCTCCCGCTCTCCGGCACCTACACCTACCCGGACAGCGCGGGCAGCGGAGTGACGGTCTACGTCATCGACACCGGCGTGCGCATCACCCACTCGCAGATCAGCGGCCGGGCCAGCTACGGCTACGACGCCGTCGACGGCGACACCACCGCCTCCGACGGCAACGGCCACGGCACCCACGTGGCCACCACGATCGCGGGCTCGACCTACGGCGTCGCCAAGAAGGCGAAGATCGTCGCGGTCCGGGTGCTCAACAACAGCGGCTCCGGCACCACGGCCGGGGTGATCGCGGGCATCGACTGGGTCACCGCCAACCACTCCGGCCCCTCGGTCGCCAACATGTCGCTCGGCGGCGGCGCCTCCACCTCCCTGGACACGGCGGTCGCCAACTCCATCGCCAGCGGCGTGACCTACGCGGTCGCGGCGGGCAACAGCAGCGCCAACGCCTCCTCGTACTCCCCGGCCCGCGTCGCCGCCGCGATCACCGTCGGCGCCACCACCAGCACCGACGCCCGGGCCAGCTACTCCAACTACGGGTCGGTTCTGGACATCTTCGCGCCCGGCTCCTCCATCACGGCGGGCTGGCACACCAGTGACACCGCGACGAACACCATCTCCGGCACCTCGATGGCCACCCCGCACGTCGCGGGCGCCGCGGCGGTCTACCTGGCGAACCACACCTCCTCCACCCCGGCCCAGGTCGCCTCGGCCCTGACCGCGGGCGCCACCACCGGCAAGGTCACCAGCCCCGGCACCGGCTCCCCGAACCGGCTGCTGAAGCTCGTCCCGTAACGCCGGACCACAGCTTCACCGTCCGCACCACCCGTTCCCCGGAGGCGCCCCACTCGCCTCCGGGGAACGCTCGTTCCGCCTCCGGGAAATCGGTCGTTCTTCAACCATCGCCGTCTTGACTCCCGCCGCGCGACTGCGCCACATTGAAGCCCGGCATCCGGCGCTTCGGGGGGCAAAGTCGCCAATGCAGACCTTAAGGATCAGAACCACATCATCGGACGGCGCTCGGCGCGCGCGACCAGGATCGGAAGACCTGGCGCCGCTGCTGGCGGGAGCCGCGACGGCCGTGGGGGCGGCCGGAGCACTGCTCGCGCTCGCCGACAGCGACTCACCGCTGCGCGGACCGCTCACTCTCTTCTTCCTGCTCGCGGCACCGGCCGCGGCCATCGCCGTCGCACTGCGCGGCCTGGACCTCTTCGGGCGCGCCATCGCCTCGCTGGCGGGCGCGGTCGTCGTCAACATGCTGGTGGCGCAGGCGATGCTGGCCGTGCACCGATGGTCGGCCGAGGGCGGCATCGTCGCCGTGACCGCGATCAGCCTGCTGCTGCTCCTGCTCGTGTCGCTCCGGCGGCTGCGCGCCCGTACGGAAAGAAAGCGGACTGTCTGACGTGGACATCAGCGTGTACCGTCCCGGCGAGCTGACCGCCGCCGACCGGACGGCGTGGACGGCGATGCAGTCCAAGGCCCATCTGCACGGTTCGCCCGAGCTGGCGAACCCCTTCCTGTCACCCGAGTTCACCCTCGCGGTCGGCCGCTGCCGGCCCGGGGTGCGTATCGCGGTCGTCCGGGAGTCCGGCGAGCCCGCCGCGTTCTTCCCGTACCAGCGCACCGCGACCGGAGTCGGCCGGGCCGTCGGGCTCGGGGTCTCCGACGCCCAAGGTGTGGTGCACCGGCCGGGGTTCGAGTGGGACGCCCGGGAACTGCTGCGCGCCTGCGGGCTCGCGGTGTGGGAGTTCGACCACCTGGTCGAGGGCCAGACGGCGTTCATCGGCTCGGCCACCGGCACGTTCCCCTCACCGGTCATGGACGTGGACCAGGGGTACGAGGCGTATCTGGCGCACCTGCGGGAGCGCTCCCCCAAGTTCACCCGGACCACCCTCGCCAAGGAGCGCAAGCTCGGCCGCGACCACCGGGGCGTGCGGTATGTGCACGACGAACGGGACCCGGCCGCGCTGCGCACCCTGATGGAGTGGAAGTCGGCGCAGTACCGGCGCACCGGGCGCAGCGACCGCTTCGCGCAGGAGTGGATAACCCGGCTGGTGGAGCACCTGTTCCACACCCGGACCGACTCCTTCGCGGGTGTGCTGTCGGTCCTCTACGCCGACGGCCGCCCGATCGCCGCGCACTTCGGACTGCGCACCGAGCGGGTGCTGGCGTGCTGGTTCCCGGCGTACGACCCGGCGTTCGCGAAGTACTCCCCCGGTCTGGTGCTGCATCTGCGGATGGCCGAGGCGGCCGCCGCCGACGGCATCGCCTATCTGGACCTCGGCCGGGGCCAGAAGGAATACAAGGACTCCCTGAAGTCGCGCGAGATTGGCGTGGCCGAGGGGTGGGTGACCCGGCGTCACCCGGTGGCGTTCGGTCACCGGGCCCGGCGTGCTCCGGTGCGGGCGCTGCGCAATGTCGTGGTGTCCCGGCCGGAACTGTTCGAGCCGGCCGACCGTCTGCTCAAGCGAGTGGGAAAGATCCGCTCAGGACGGAAGTAACGGAAAAACCAACAAAAACGTGAGTCCTGGTTTCAGGTCTTGCCATACGGACGCAATCGTCAATACCGTCGTACATCTCACCCGCAACGGACCATCATTTGTGCGGACCAGGGGAGGGCTCAGGGCCGCGGTGGCACCGGCGCGGGGCGCGGTAGGGGGGTGCCGCACTCGGCCTGCGTACAGGAGGATGTACGCGCGACCGGGGCGTGCCGCGCAATCGGCTCTGCCGCCTTGGCAGGCCGGTGAGTTACGCCAGCAATAACCCCCCTTTCGAACCGGACACACAGCCGGGCCGCCCCAGGGGCGGGCGGTCCACCGGACGAGAGGGACCGACTCATGAGTTCTGTACTGCGCCCGGCAACGGGCGACAAGTACCGCACAGCCGGGAAGTACCGGCCCGTCTCCTCGCACCTGGCCATCGCACCGCCGGTGAGCGTCGTGATCCCCGCCATGAACGAGGCGGAGAACCTGCCGTACGTCTTCAAGACCCTGCCGGACTGGATCCACGAAGTGGTGCTGGTCGACGGCAACTCCACGGACAACACCGTCGAAGTGGCCCGCGAGCTGTGGCCGGAGGTGAAGGTCGTCGAGCAGCGGGGCAAGGGCAAGGGGGATGCCCTGATCACCGGGTTCGAGGCCTGCTCCGGTGACATCATCGTCATGGTCGACGCGGACGGCTCCGCCGACGGCCAGGAGATCGTCAGCTATGTGTCGGCGCTGGTCTCGGGCGCCGACTTCGCCAAGGGGTCCCGGTTCGCCAACGGCGGCGGTACCGATGACATGACGTTCATCCGCAAGCTGGGCAACCGTGTGCTGTGCGCCGTGGTGAACCGCAAGTTCGGCGCCCGCTACACCGACCTCTGCTACGGCTACAACGCTTTCTGGCGGCACTGCCTGGACAAGATCGACCTCGACTGCACGGGCTTCGAGGTGGAGACCCTGATGAACATCCGGGTGGTCAAGGCGGGGCTGAAGGTGCAGGAGATACCCAGCCACGAGTACCTGCGGATCCACGGCACCAGCAACCTGCGGGCCGTGCGGGACGGGCTGCGGGTGCTGAAGGTGATCTTGAAGGAACGCTCCAACCGGCGTGACCTGCGGCGCCGTGCCGGGCGCTCCCCGCTGCTCGACTCGGTCCGGGGAGAGGTGTCTTGAGCGGTCCCGACATCTCCGTCGTGATCTGCGTCTACACCGAGGACCGCTGGGAGGACATCCTCGCGGCGGTCGCCTCGGTGCGCGCGCAGTCCCGTCCGGCGCTGGAGACGCTGCTGGTCGTCGACCACAACGAACCCCTGCGCGAACGCCTGGCCAAGGAGTACAAAGAGGCCGCCGACGTCCGGGTGCTCGCCAACGCGGGCCCCCGCGGGCTGTCCGCGGGCCGCAACACGGGGATCGCCGCCTCCTACGGCGAGGTGGTCGCCTTCCTCGACGACGACGCGGTGGCCGAGCGGGACTGGCTGCGCTACTTCGCCGAGGGCTACTCCGACCCGCGGGTGATGGCGGTCGGCGGGCGCACCGAGCCGATCTGGGCCTCGGGGCGCCGACCGGCCTGGTTCCCGGAGGAGTTCGACTGGGTGGTCGGCTGCACCTACCGCGGCCTGCCGCCGGGCCGCGTCCGGGTGCGCAACGTCCTCGGCGGCAACGCCTCCTTCCGGCGTACGGCGTTCGACGCGGCGGGCGGTTTCGCCACCGGTATCGGACGCGACGGCGACCGGCTGCCGCTGGGCTGCGAGGAGACGGAGCTGTGCATCCGGCTGACCCGCGCCCGGCCCGACGCGCTGCTGCTGATCGACGACCGTGCGGTGATCCACCACCGGGTGCCAAAGGCGCGCGAGCACTTCGGCTACTTCCGCACCCGCGCCTGGGCCGAGGGCCTGTCGAAGGCGCTGGTCGCGCGGAGTGTGGGCGCCGACAAGGGACTTGAGTCCGAACGCCGGTACACCACCCGGGTGCTGCCGGCCGGGGTGGCGCGCGGGCTGCGCGACGCGGTGCTGGCCCGGCCGGGCGGCGCCGGGCGGGCGGGCGCGATCGTCGCCGGGGTGCTCACCGCGGCCGGTGGGTATGTGGTCGGGAGTGTCCGGGCGCGCAGGGGCGGGGCCACCTACTCGGTGGCGGCGATCGAGGGGGACGGGGGCGGCCATGAGTAGAGGCGCGGTGCGCGACGACACCGCCGTGCCGATCCTCATGTACCACGCGGTGTCCGCCGAACCGAACGACGCCACCCGCACGCTGTCGGTGTCGCCCGAGGCGTTCGAGGAGCAGATGGCGGTCGTCGCCGACCTGGGGCTCACCCCGGTCGGCACGGCCGAACTCGCGGACTGCTGGCGGCGGGGCCGTCCGCTGCCCGCACGCCCGGTCCTGGTGACGTTCGACGACGGTTACGAGGGCGTGCACCGGCACGCCCTGCCCGTGCTCGCCAAGCACGGTTTCCCGGCCACCGTCTTCGTCTCCACCGGCTGGCTGCGCGGCCCGTACGACACCGGCGGCGCCCTGGACACCATGCTGGACTTCGACCAGGTGCGCGAACTGGCCGCGGCCGGGGTGGAGATCGGCGGCCACAGCCACACCCACCCGCAGCTCGACCAGCTCCCGGAGGAGGAGCTGCGCCGGGAGCTGATCCTGTGCAAGGAGATCGTCTCGGACCAGCTCGGCACCGTCCCGGCCTCGTTCGCCTACCCGTACGGCTACTCCGACCGCCGGGTCCGCCGGGCGGTGCGCGAGACGGGGTACGCGCAGGCGCTGGCCGTCGGCAACGGCCTCGCCCGCCGCCGCCAGGGCCCGTACGCGCTGCGCCGGGTGACCGTGCGCCGCACCACGGGCGCCGAGGAGTTCCGGCGGCTGGTCGAGGGCCGCGCGATCACCCGCACCTTCGCCCGGGACCTGGCCCTCACCAAGGGCTATGCCATGGTCCGCCGAGCACGACAGATACGCCGGAAGGCCATCCGAACCCGTGTCTGACACGACGACCACGACCGAGGCCGCGCAGTCCGCCGCGCCGGTGTCCGAGCCGCCGGGGCGGGGCAGCCAGCTGTTCCGCAACGCCTACGCCCTGATGCTGAACACCGGTATCTCGGCGGTGCTCGGCCTGGGGTTCTGGCTGGCCGCCGCCCGCTACTACTCCGAGTCGGCGGTCGGCCAGGGGTCCGCCGCCATCGCCGCGATGAAGTTCCTGGCGGGGCTGACCGCGGTGGCGCTGACCGGCGCGCTGGCCCGGTTCATCCCGATCGCGGGCCGCGCCACCGGGCGGCTGATCCTGCGCACGTACGCGGGCAGTTCGGTGATCGTGGCGCTGGCCGCGGGCGTCTTCCTGCTGACCCTGGACGCGTGGGGGCCGTCGTACCGCTTCCTGGACACACCGCTGGCCGGGATCGGGTTCGTGGTGTCCGTGATCGCGTGGAACCTGCTGACCTTGCAGGACGGGGTGCTCACCGGGCTGCGCAGCGCGCTGTGGGTGCCGGTGGGCAACACCGCCTTCTCGGCGGTGAAGCTGGGGCTGCTGGTGGCGTTCGCGGCGGCGATACCGACCACCGGGGTCTATGTCTCCTGGGTCGCGGCCATCGCGATCTCGGTGCTGCCGCTGGGCTGGTTGGTGTTCCGGCGGCTGGTGCCGCGGCATGTGTCGGCGACCGAGGAGCACGCGAAACCGCCGTCGTGGAAGGAGATCGGCACCTTCCTCGCGGGCGACTACACCGGCTCGCTGTTCTCGCTCGCCGTGGTCTATCTGATCCCGGTGATCGTGGCGGCGCAGGTCAGCTCCGAGGACAACGCCTACTTCTACATCACCGCCACCATCGGTGGCACGGTCAACCTGCTCGCCATCAACATGGGCGCCTCGCTGACCGTGGAGGGCTCGCACGACCCGGCCCGGCTCTCCGTCTTCACCCGGGCCGCGCTGCTGCGCATGGTGAAGATCATGGTGCCGGTCGCGGCGATCCTGTTCGTCGGGGCGCCCTGGATCCTCGGGGTGTTCGGCTCCGGGTACGCGGACGCGGCGACGCCGCTGCTGCGCTGGTTCGCGGTCGGCGGGCTGCTGCGGGTCGTGATGGAGACCTACTTCGCGGTCCTGCGCGCCCAGAGCCGCACCGCCGGACTGGCCTGGCTGCAGGGCCTGTTGTGCGCGCTGGTGCTGGGTCTGACGCTGCTGCTGCTCCCCCGGATGGGGCTGACCGGCGCCGGTGTCGCCGAGATCGTCGCGCTGGCGGTGATCGTCGCGATCGCGGCGCCCAAGTTGTACCGCACGGTGCTGACCGCGCCGCCCGAGGTGCCGGAGGACGCCGCGCCCGACGGCGACCTCGCCGACCTGGGGTCGCGCGATCCGGGCGAGGGCGGGCGCAGGCGGGGGCCGGCCTGGGCGCTGGACTCCGACACGCTGGGCCTCGGCATCCATGTCGACTTCGACCACCTGGACCGGCGGCCCGACGTCCGTCCGGGCCCGGGCACCCCGCCCGCCGGGCTGCCCGCGGTACGGCGGCCCACGTGGGCCGTCGGGCTTCCGGTGGAGAAGAAGGAACCGGAGGTGGACACGCCGTTCGAGGCGGAGGAGAGGGCCGTCGTCCCGGAGGTACCGGTGACGCTGACACCGGAGGACATCCCGCAGACGGTACGGGAGGAGGAGCAGGCCGAGCCCACCGCGAGCGCGCTGCCGACCCGCACCGGCGTGGTCCTGGGCTGTCTGCTGATCGCGGCGCTGCTGCTGTACTGGGTGCCCGCGCTGCGCCTGACCGAGGCCGACCTGGACGGTATGGGCGGGCTCGGGCTGGTCTCGGTGCTGCCCACGCCGACGCTGATCGGCGCCGGGCTGCTGGTCACCGTGTTCGCCTCGCTGCTCTGGCTGGGCCGTGAGCACCGGGCCCTGCTGCTGGTCACGCTGCTGGCGACGGTGGTGTCGCTGCACGCCCTGCCCGCGCTGATCGAGACCGAGCCGCGGTTCGCCACGGCCTGGCAGCATCTGGGCTTCCTGGACTACATCGACCGCACCGGGTCCGCCGTACCGGACCTGGACGCGCGCTGGAGCTGGCCGGGCTTCTTCGCGGCGGCCGCGTTCGTGGCGAAGGCCTGCGGGGTCTCGGACTTCACCGAGGTCATCCGCTGGTGGCCGCTGACCGTGCAACTGCTGTACCTGGTCCCGATGTTCCTGCTGACCCGTTCGATGCGGGCGAGCTGGCGGGCCCGCTGGACCGGGATCTGGATCTTCGTGCTCAGCGGCTGGGTGGGCCAGGACTACTTCTCACCGCAGGGCTTCACCTACCTGCTGTACCTGGTGTTCGTGGCGCTGCTGCTGGTCTGGTTCCGGGCGCCGCGGGTGATCTGGACGAAGGTGCGGCCCGGCGAGCTGGAGGTCGAGCCGACCAGCCGGCGACAGCGGGCGGTACTGCTGCTGGTCGTGATGGGTCTGTTCGCGGCGAGCGTCCCGGCCCACCAGCTCACCCCGTTCGTGATGCTGGGCGTGCTGGCGGGTCTGGTGCTGGTCGGGCGCAGCGAACTGCGCGGGCTGCCGCTGCTGTTCGGGGTCGTGGTGGTGTCGTGGATCGGCTTCATGGCGGAGCCGTACTGGTCCGGGCACTTCGACGAACTGTTCGGCGGCGTCGGCGGGGTCGGCTCCAATGTCTCCTCGTCGGTCTCGGGGCGCATCGAGGGCGGCAGCTCCACCCACAAGCTGGTGCTGTACGCGCGGGTGCTGCTGGCCGGCGGGGTGATGGCGATGGCCTGCTGGGGCTGGTGGCGGCGCCGCGACCACAAGTACCGCGAACGCTCCCTGCTGGTCCTGGCCTTCGTGCCGTTCCTCGGCTTCGGCATGCAGAGCTACGGCGGCGAGATGGCGCTGCGGGTCTTCATGTTCGCGCTGCCCGGCGCGGCCCTGCTGGCGGGGCTCGCCCTGTTCCCGCGCACCGGGGTCACCGCCGAGGAGCGCGACAAGGACCGGGTGAGCCTGGCACCGCTGGCCGCGCTGATGGCGGGCCTGGTCCTCGTCGGCGGTTTCCTGGTGGCCCGGTGGGGCAACGAGCCGTTCGAGCGGATCACCTCCGGCGAGATCGCGGCCATGGAGTACGTCTACGACCACGACGACCCGAGTGTGCGGCTGCTGTGGCTGAGCGACGACCCGGTCAACGTGGTGACGCCGTCCCTGCCGTGGGGATCGCGGGACATGGAGAGGGTGGAGTACCTGCCGACCCAGGCGCCGGTCGACCCGGTGCTGGTGTCCGGCCTGGTCAAGTCGCTGAAGGACGCGGGCCCGAACTCGTATCTGATGATCAACCGCGGTCAGGTCACCTATCTGCGGATGGATGTCGGCTACGCGGAGAACTGGGAGCCGCGGCTGATCGAGAACCTCGACAAGCGCCGGGAACTGAAGAAGGTCTTCGCCAACGAGGACGTCACCATGTACGCGCTGCGCGAGCAGCCCGCGGGCGAGGTGCCGAAGGCGGATCCGGGTCCGATCGGTCCGCAGGTGACCTGGACGCCGTGGTCGGTGGTCGGGGCGCTGGCCGCGCTGGCGCTGATCGTGCTGCTGGGGGCGCGCGAGGTGGTACGGGTCGCCGTGCGGCCGAGCGTGCGGCAACTGCGCTGGCTGCAGAGCACGTTCTGGTTCTCACTGCCACTGCTGGCGGTGCTGCTGGCCTCGCTGGTGCAGCGATTCCTGACGATCAAGTAGGAGGCGCGGTCAGGTGGTTCGGTCGAGCAAATAGAAAGCGCGGTCAGGTGGTTCGGGCGAGCCACCTGACCTCGTACGCCTGGAGTTCGATCCGCTTGCCGTCGACGGTCGCCGTGGTGGAGCGGTCCAGGGTGTTGACGACGAGGGCGGTCCGGTCGGTGGCCAGCACCCTCAGGTGGCCGGGCGCGGACAGCTCGCGGTACTCGGTGCCGGGCGGGAAGGCGGCCGCGAACCGGGACAGCAGGTCGTACATGGGCAGTTCCCGCCCGCCCTCCTTCCGGTCGGTGGGGGTCCACAGGCAGCCGGGGCAGTCGGTGCCCTTCTCCGCCTCGGGGTTCCAGTAGAAGCCGGAGGTGGCGCCGCCCTTGGCCATGGCGATCAGTCCGGCGGCGTGCACGGCGGTCCGGCGGGTCTCGGACCAGCCGTGCCGGTTGTCGTCGCCGTCGGCGGGCTCGACGTAGTACTCGGCCCACCACAGGGGCAGTTCGCCGCGGGTCTGCCGGCGCACCCACTCGCCGACGGCGGTGAACTTGTCGGTGGCCGCGAACTCGTCGGGGAGCAGTTCGTCGTGCCGGGTGTAGCTGGAGCCGTCGACCACCACGAAGTCGGCGCCCGCCTTGTGCTCGTTCCAGTAGGCGAAGGCGTCCAGCACGCGGCGGTCCATCGCGCCCCAGGTGCCCTTCAGGGTCGGCGAGGCGTGCGTCTCGCGGGGGTCGAGGCTGTCCATCACCAGGTAGGGGCCGCCGACCTGGATCTCGGGGTTGACCTTCTTCAGGGCGCGGTAGACGCGGTTGTACAGCTCGGTGTAGCCCTCGTGGTCCCAGCGGGCCTCGGCGTCGTTCCAGAAGCCCTTGAACTCGTTCCACACGATGAAGTGCCGTACGTCCGGGTAGCGCTTGGCGACCGTCGCGGCGAGCGCGGCGAAGTCGTCGAAGTGCTCGGGGTCCGGGGCCGTCTCCAGGGCGTCCTGGCTCCAGTCGGTGTGGTCGACCCCGGCCTCGCCGCCCTTCATCCAGTCCGGCGCGCAGCACAGCGTGACCACGGGGGTGCCGCCGGAGGCGCGCACGAAGTCGATGCGGCGGTCCATGGCGTCGAAGTCGTAACGCCCCTTCACCGGCTCGGGGTTGTCCGCGCCCCAGCCCATCAGGTGCTGGATCTGCGGCAGTCCCCCGCTGTCGGCGATCCGCCGCTCCACCCGCCCGGTCGCATCCGAGCTGCCCTCGTCGGCGCTGAACTGGGTGTGCGTGAACCCCCAGCCCACCTCGGGTTCGGCCGCGCCGTTCGCCGGGACGGGGGTGCCGTGCACCTTGTCGCCGTCCCGTGAGGTGCCCGCGGTGCTGGCGCCGCCGTCGGGGAGCGTGTGGAGCAGGGTCACCACCAGGGCCAGGGCGGCGGCCCCCACACCGAGCAGCGCGGTGAGCCGCCACCGCCGCACCCCCGAATTCCACCCATGTCGTCCCATCGAGGGCAACGGTAACGGGGCGAACGGCCGTGGTGGCAGGCTTTGGTGTTCAACAGTCCTGTTGCAATCGCCGATCACCGGCCTCCGCGGGGAAATCCAGTGCACGAAGGGCGTTCGTGCCGGATCATGACGACATGTCTGCGAACCCACACGACGCTCTGCCGATCCGGCTCAACGTCGACGACAGCGACTCCCCGTCGGATGTCGTCGACGCGCTGTTCCTCGGCCGCTTCGCGACGGGCGAGCAGCCTTACTCGCACGCGGCCAACATCGACCGGGTGCGCTCCGGCGCGACCCTGCTGCCGCCCGGCGCCCGCGTGCTGCGCGTGGCCCGCGACGACGACCGCAGCGCGACGCTCGCGGAGGGCGACGGCTGGACCGTGCTGATCTCCCGCTGGAGCCGCGGCGCCGACGTCACGGTGACCGCGACCACCGCGGAGCTGGCGAAGAAGGTCCTGGAGCAGGCCACCGACGGCGCGGCGGACGAGCCGGAGCCGCAGCCGGAGAACGTGACCATGGGTTTTTGGTACGTCTCCCCCAGGCGCGGCCCGCACCGCACCACCCGCCAGATCTCGGCGGGCACCTGGGAGGAGGTGCGCGCCAACTACACGGCACCGGTCGCGGACGCGATGGACCGCCTGATGAAGACCACGCCCGAGGACATCGCGGGCCGGCTGCTCCTGCTGCACGGCCCGCCCGGCACCGGCAAGACCTCCGCGCTGCGCACCCTGGCCCGCTCCTGGCGGGACTGGTGCCAGGTGGACTGCGTCCTGGACCCCGAGCGGCTGTTCAGCGACGTCGGCTATCTCATGGACATCGCGATCGGCGAGGAGGACGGCACCGGCAAGGGCCGCTGGCGGCTGCTGCTCCTGGAGGACTGCGACGAACTGATCCGCGGCGAGGCCAAGCACACCGCCGGGCAGGCGCTGTCCCGGCTGCTGAACCTGACCGACGGACTGCTCGGCCAGGGCCGCAACGTGCTGGTGGGCGTCACCACCAACGAGGACCTGGAGCGGCTCCACCCGGCCGTGGTGCGCCCGGGGCGCTGTCTGGCCCGCATCGAGGTCGGCCCGCTGACCAGGGCGGAAGCGGTGGGCTGGCTCGGCACCGAGGAGGGTGTGGGCCGCGAGGGCGCCACGCTGGCGGAGCTGTACGCGCTGCGCCGGGGCACCTCGCCCACGGCACTGCCGGAGCCGCGCGGCGGGGCGGACGCGGGGCTGTACCTGTAGCACCCGGCCGCTCCGGTGCTTTGATGGGCGTATGACCCTGTTCGTCGGCACGTCGGGGTGGCAGTACAAGGACTGGCGGGACGTCCTGTACCCGTCGGGGTGCCCGGTGCGGCTGTGGCTGGAGGAGTACGCGGCGCGCTTCGCGACGGTCGAGCTGAACAACGCCTTCTACCGGCTGCCGTCGCGGGAGAACTTCGCGGCGTGGCGGGAGCGCGTGCCCGGCGACTTCGTGGTCGCGGTGAAGGCCAGCCGCTATCTGACCCACATCAAGCGGCTGCGGGAGCCGGAGGAGCCGGTGCGCCGGCTGATGAGCCACGCCGAGGGTCTGGGCGACCGCCTGGGCCCGGTGCTGCTCCAGCTCCCCCCGACGCTGCGGGCCGACCCCGCCCTGCTCGACGCCTGCCTGGCCTGTTTCCCGGCCGGGACGCGGGTCGCGGTGGAACCCCGGCACGACTCGTGGTGGACCCGTACGGTCCAGGAGGTCCTGGAGTCCCGGGGCGCGGCCCTGTGCTGGGCGGACATCCTCGCCCGCCCGGTCACCCCGCTGTGGCGCACCGCGGACTGGGGGTACGTCCGCTTCCACCAGGGCCGGGCCCAGCCGTGGCCGCGCTACGGCAGACAGTCCCTGTCGACCTGGGTGGCCCGCGTCGCGCGGACCTGGCCGGACAGCCGGGACGTGTACGCGTACTTCAACAACGACCCCGGGGGTGCGGCCGTGCGGGACGCGGTGGCGTTCGCCCGGCTGGCGGCGAGGGAGGGGCTGACGGTGACGCGGGTACCGGGGACCGTGCCCGCGTGACGTCCGGTCAGCCGGCCTCGTACACCGCCCGCAGGGCGTCCCGTACGGCGGACAGGGCCTCCTCCTCCGCGAGCCCGAGCCGGCGGACCCGCTCGGCGTACGCCTGCGCCGCGCTCGCGGCCTCCCGCTCCGCGGCGGAGCCGGCCGCGGCCACGAAGGTGCCGTTGCGGCCCCGGGTCTCGATCACCCCGTCCGTCTCCAGCGCCCGGTAGGCCTTGGCGACGGTGTTCGCGGCGAGGCCCAGCGCCTCGGCGAGCCCGCGCACGGTCGGCAGGCGGTACCCGACCGGCAGCACACCGGCGCGCGCCTGCTCGGAGATCTGCGCCCGCACCTGCTCGTACGGCGGCGCGCTGTCATCGATGTGGATCTTCAGGGTCACGGGACCGATTGTCCCGTACCCGGCGGAAAATGAGAGGCAGGGGGACGTGCCCCGGCCGTAACGTGCGGCCACATGACTGTCATCGTGCGCGAGATCGGGCCCGGCGTCCGAGCGGATCTGGAGGGCTTCGCCACCGTACGGCAGAGGGCCCTGCCGTACTTCGTCATGACCCCGGACTCCCTCGCCTACAACCTGGACCACTACCCCGCCGCTGCGCACTACCGGCCGCTGGTCGCCGAGGCGGACGGCGAGATCATCGGCAGCGCGCAGGTGGGCCTGCTGCACGAGGTCCCGGGGCCGTCGCAGGGCTTCGTCAATGTGTACACACGCCCCGACCGCACCCGCCGCGGCGCGGGCGGGCTCCTGGTGCGGGCCGCCGAGGAGTACCTGGCCGGTCTGGGGGCGGTCCGGCTGCTCGCCTGGGTCCTGGACGAGCCCGCCAACCGGGCCTTCGCCGAGGCGCGCGGCTACCGCGCGGGCCGCTCCGCGCACTTCCTCCGGCTCGACCTCGAGAAGCTTCCGCCGCTCCAGGAGGTGCCGCCGGGGGTGGAGTTGCGCACGGCCGCCGACTTCGCGGCCGATCCGCGGCCGTTGTTCGAGCTGGACGCGGAGACCACGGCGGACGAGCCCGGCGAGGCGGGTCCGGCGCGGCTGGACTACGACACCTGGCTTGAGGACACCTGGCGCCACCCCCTGACCGACAGGGAGCTGACCACGGTCGCCGTGGTCGACGGCCGCCCCGCCGCCTTCACCGCCGCCCGCACCGACGGCACCGGCCGCTACGGCACCGGCATGACCGGCACGGCCCGCGCCTTCCGCGGCCGGGGCCTGGCCAAGCTCGCCAAGAACCACTCCCTGCACCGGGCGCGCGAGGCGGGCTGCACGGAGGCCTTCACCGGCAACGACACAGGAAACGGACCCATGCTGGCGATCAACAAGTGGTTCGGCTACGAGATCTGCGCGACGGAGGTGCGTTATGTCCGTGAACTCGGCTGACCGCGAAGGGCAGGTGGACGTGGTCCTGGTGAAGGCGGGCCGCACGAAGATGCGTTACCCGGCCACCCTCCTCCAGGACGACGGCACCCGCATCACCGTCCGCGCCGACTTCGAGGGCGACAGGCCCCGCGACTTCGGCTTCGTCCGCTTCGAACCGGGCGACGTCTTCACCGAGTACTACTGGCGCGACCGCTGGTACGCGATCAAGGCGGTCCACACCTCCCGGGGCGCCCTGAAGGGCTGGTACTGCGACATCGCCCGCCCGGCGACCTTCCGGGGCACGGAGTTGGTCGTGGAGGACCTCGACCTGGACCTGTGGCGCTCGGCCGACGCCACGGACATCCGCCGCCTGGACGAGGACGAGTTCGAGGAGAGCGGCCTCGCGACCAGCGACCCGCAGGCGGCGGCAGCGGCGGTGGCGGCCCTCGACGAACTGGAGGCACTCGCGGCGGGGGACGGCTTCGAGGCACTGCTGGCCTAGGTCCGTAGCGCGGCAGACGGGACTTCGAGGCGCTGCTGCCCTAGGTCGTAGCGCGGCAGACGGGACTTTGAGGGTCACAGCCGGGCCACCACCGCGTACCGCTCGTCCGTCACCGGTTTCCCCCACAGCCGCGGGTCGCCGGACAGGTGCTCCACGCACACGTCCGGGACCAGGGGCGCGAGCAGGCCGGTCAGCCGCTCGGCGGACATGCCGACCGGGCTGGCCGTGCCCCACACGCCCTCGACCAGGACGAGCCGCCCGCCTGGCCGCAGCAGCCCGCGCCAGTGTCGCAGGGCGCGCCCGGGGCCGGGCAGCGCCCACAGCAGGTGCCGGACGAGCACCACGTCGAACCGCTCCTCCCCGACCGGCGGCGCCCCCGCGTCACCGACCAGGAACGCGGCGTCACGCCCGGCGAGCTTGGCGCGGGCGAGGCCGATCATGGCCGGGGAGGTCCACCCCGGTCACCCGGTGCCCCTGCTAGGTGTATTGACCCGTGAGGTTGGGGACGCGGCTGGCGGGTGGTTGGCCCTTCAGCGCGGTGTGTCCGCGGTGGTGATTGTAGGTGTGCAGCC
>NZ_JBVKBN010000013.1:0-239959 GCF_055657065.1 Streptomyces sp. NPDC110618
GATCTTTCCGATCCGATTTCCTCGGTGCTTTCCAGGTTCCCGCTTTCGCGTTTCCCTTTCCGGCGGACCCGACTTTATCAGAAGTTCTGAGCCGGTCTGACCGGCTACTCATTTCCGATTCATCGGGAGAGGCTTCTGAGTAGTAATCGATTCGCTCGACTTCAAGAAGCAAGTAGATACGCACCGTCACCGACCGGATCAACTCCAGTCCAGGCAACTGTTCGAATCTACCTCCCCGGTCGATCCGTGTCAACGGCTCTTTCGGGGCGAAGAGGAGACTAGCAGCTCATCAGGTGTGTCCGCACATCAGGCGGCCGTCGGCACAGTGGCGCCGCGCTCGGCTTCCTCGATGTCGCCGGTCTCCCCGGCCTGCGCGGCACGTCGGCCAACGACGAAGACGTAGGCCAGGAAGGCCAGCTCGGCGATGACTCCAATGGTGATGCGGGCCCAGGTGGGCAGGCCCGACGGGGTGACGAAGCCTTCGATCGCACCGGAGATGAAGAGGACCACGGCCAGCCCTATGGCCATGCCTATGGCGGCTCGGCCTTCCTCGGCGAGGGCCGTGCGTCGGGTGCGCGGGCCAGGGTCGATGACAGTCCAGCCGAGGCGCAGGCCGGTGCCGGCGGCGACAAAGACCGCGGTCAGTTCGAGCAGGCCGTGGGGCAGGACGAGGCCCAGGAACGTGTCGAGGCGGCCTGCGGAGGACATCAGGCCGAAGCCAACGCCCAGGTTGAGCATGTTCTGGAAGAGGATCCAGAGGACCGGGAGCCCGAGGAAGACGCCGAGGACGAGGCAGAGGGCGGCGGCCTGGGCGTTGTTCGTCCACACCTGGGCCGCGAACGATGCCGCGGGATGGCTGGAGTAGTACGTCTCGTACTGACCGCCGGGGCGAGTGAGCTCGCGCAGTTCGTTCGGGGCCGCGATGGATGCCTGGACCTCGGGAGTGCTGCCGATCCACCAGCCGAGGACGACGGCGACAAGGGTCGACAGGAGTGCCGTGGGCACCCACCAACGGCGTGACTTGTAGACGGCGGCCGGGAAGCCGTGGGTGAAGAAGCGGGTCGCGTCGCGCCAGGTGGCCCGGCGGGTTCCTGTTACCGCGCTACGCGCGCGTGCCACCAGTTGGCTGAGCCGTCCGGTCAGCAGCGGGTCCGGGGCGCTGGACTGGATCAGGGAGAGGTGGGTGGCGGCGCGTTGGTAGAGGGCGACGAGTTCGTCCGCTTCCGCGCCGGTGAGGCGGCGCTGGCGCTGGAGCAGGGTGTCGAGACGGTCCCACTCGGCTCGGTGCGCGGTGACGAAGACGTCGAGGTCCATCGGTGTGCCTGCTCCTCGGCTGTTCGTCGGCGGCTCGTCGCGCTGTCAGCTTGTCGTACGGGGGTGCGATGTGTCCTCAGCTTGGCAGACTGGCCGTTCCAGGGGCAGATCAGGGAAGGGCGGGGCAGGCGTGAGTGAGCTGGTGACGGGTGAGGCGGTGGCGCTTGAGTTGCGCCCCGCGAGGCTGCCCAGCAGGGCTCTGGCCGTGCTGCTGGATCTGGTCGTGGCCGTCGCGGTCTACATCGCCGTGTCGATCGGCCTCTTCGCGGCCACCGCTTCCCTGGACGAGGCCGCTCAGATCGCGATGTCGATCGCTTCCTTCATCCTTGTGCTGGTCGGTGCGCCTATCGCGGTCGAGACACTCAGCCACGGCCGTTCTCTCGGAAAGATGGCCTGCGGGCTGCGGGTGGTGCGGGACGACGGCGGGCCGATCCGGTTCCGGCACGCTTTGGTGCGGGGGGCGATCGGGGTCATCGAGATCCTGCTGACCTTCGGGGTGGTCGCCTGTATCGCGTCGCTCGTCTCGGCGCGGGGGCGGCGGCTCGGGGATGTGTTCGCGGGGACGCTCGTCGTGCGGGAGCGGGTGCCGAACGCCCGGGGTGGATTCGTACCGCCTCCTCCGCCGTGGCTGGCCGGGCGGTTCTCGGGGCTGGATCTGTCGGCGGTTCCCGATGGTCTGTGGCTTGCCGTCCGGCAGTACCTGACGCGGATGCAGCAGTTGGATCCTCAGGTCAGCTGGAGCATGGCCGAGCGGCTCGCCGCCGATGTCGCGGCGCGTACGGGTGCCCCGGCACCGGAAGGTGTGCCCCCGGCCGCCTATCTGGCTGCGGTACTGCAGGAGCGACAGGCCCGGGAAGCCCGACGGGCCTTCTCGAACAACGGGGGCGCGGCCAACGGGGGCGCAAACGGGTCCGCTGCGGCTTTCTCCCCGGCCGGGCCGTATACCCACCCCGGTGGTCAGCCTCAACCCGTCCCGACGCCGGGTCCGTACGGGCCGCCTGCCCAGCAGCCCCCGGCGCCGACCGGCACTCCGCCCGCTCCCCCGGTCGCGCCGGGCCAGGAGCCCTCGGCCGATCGCCCCGGCACCGGCTTCGTGCCGCCCGCCTGATACCTGGCCGGGAGCCGAGCCGAGCCACGCCGCTCACGTGAATACGGACGGCGGTGATTCGAGGTCCTCCAGCTCGATCCCGGGCGCCGCCAGAACCACGTCCCCGGCGATGTGCACGGAGTGCTGCTCGCCCGTGTCCAGGGCTGTGACCTGGTACTCGTCCACGGTCAGGGGGCCGTTGTCAGTGGCGTGTGCTTCTCTTTTCAGCAGGGCCCAGGACTGGTCGACGGTGCGCGGGGCGAGCACTGGGTCCGTGAAGAAGACGAGGCGTACTCGGGTGGCGGAGCCGGAAGGGGTGAGGCGCAGGAGACGGGTGGTGGCGATCAGGAACGCGGGGGACGTGCCGGTGAAGGCGTGGGCGCGCACATTGCCTTCTGTGGCGTGGGCTCCGGTGGGGTCCGTACGGACCCAGGTGACGCCGTCGAGGGCGGCGCCGCGCACCTGCCAGCCGCCGGCGTGGAGTTCCAGGCGGATGGGGCGGCCCAGTTCGTCGAGGGCGAGGTCGACGGAGCCGCTGTGATCGCCTGCGGGGGTGGTCAGCTGGGAGACGTAGCGCCAGCCGGAGGGGCCGGGCGCGCAGTGGAAGTGTTCTTCTGCGAGGGGGGTGTGATCGTGCGGATCGTGGAGCGAATAACGGCCGCGGGGCATGGGGGTCCTGGGTCGTGAAGGGCTGGTCCGGCCAGTAGGGCCAGATGGGCAGGCCCCCGGCACGGGGGTGCGGGGGCCTGCCCGGAGGACCTGCGTGCGGGGTGAGCGCGTCAGTGCACGGGTGCGCTCACCCCGGTGTCCGGCGTCCGGAATCCCGGGCCCGGAGCTGGGTCCGGGCCGGGTCCGGTGTACGGATCAGTAGCGGTAGTGGTCCGGCTTGAACGGGCCGTCGACGTCGACGCCGATGTAGGCGGCCTGCTCGGGGCGGAGCTTGGTGAGCTTCACGCCGAGGGCGTCCAGGTGGAGGCGGGCGACCTTCTCGTCGAGGTGCTTGGGCAGCGTGTAGACCCCGATCGGGTACTCCGACTGCTTGGTGAACAGCTCGATCTGGGCCAGGGTCTGGTCCGCGAAGGAGTTGGACATCACGAAGGACGGGTGGCCGGTGGCGTTGCCCAGGTTCAGCAGGCGGCCCTCGGACAGGATGATGATCACCTTGCCGTCGGGGAAGGTCCAGGTGTGGACCTGCGGCTTGACCTCTTCCTTCACGATGCCCGGCACCTTGGCGAGGCCGGCCATGTCGATCTCGTTGTCGAAGTGGCCGATGTTGCCGACGATCGCCTGGTGCTTCATCTTGGCCATGTCCGAGGCCATGATGATGTCCTTGTTGCCGGTCGTGGTGATGAAGATGTCGGCCTTGTCGATGACCTCGTCGAGGGTCGTGACCTGGTAGCCGTCCATCGCCGCCTGGAGCGCGCAGATCGGGTCGATCTCGGTGACGATCACCCGGGCGCCCTGACCGCGCAGGGACTCCGCGCAGCCCTTGCCCACGTCGCCGTACCCGCAGACGACCGCGGTCTTGCCGCCGATGAGGACGTCGGTGGCGCGGTTGATGCCGTCGATCAGGGAGTGGCGGCAGCCGTACTTGTTGTCGAACTTCGACTTGGTGACGGCGTCGTTGACGTTGATCGCCGGGAACAGGAGGGTGCCGTCGCGCTGCATCTCGTACAGGCGGTGGACGCCGGTGGTGGTCTCCTCGGTGACGCCGCGGATCTCCGAGGCGAGCTGGGTCCACTTCTGCGAGCCGTCGCTGATGGTGCGGTGCAGGAGTTCGAGGATGACGCGGTGCTCGTCGCTCTCGGCGGTGTCGACGGAGGGGACCTCGCCGGCCTTCTCGTACTCGACGCCCTTGTGAACGAGGAGGGTGGCGTCACCGCCGTCGTCGAGGATCATGTTCGGGCCGCCGGTGGGGCTGTCCGGCCAGGTCAGCGCCTGCTCGGTGCACCACCAGTACTCCTCCAGGGTCTCGCCCTTCCAAGCGAAGACCGGGACGCCCTGCGGGTTCTCGGGCGTGCCGTTCGGGCCGACGGCGATGGCGGCGGCCGCGTGGTCCTGGGTGGAGAAGATGTTGCAGGAGGCCCAGCGGACCCGGGCGCCGAGGGCGACCAGGGTCTCGATGAGGACGGCGGTCTGCACGGTCATGTGCAGGGAGCCGGTGATGCGGGCGCCAGCGAGCGGCTGGGCCTCGGCGTACTCCTTGCGGATCGCCATGAGGCCGGGCATCTCGTGCTCGGCGAGGGTGATCTCCTTGCGGCCGAAGGCGGCCAGGGAGAGGTCGGCGACCTTGAAGTCCTGTCGGTTGTCGACAGTCGTCATTGCGAGCTGCTCCTCGGTGTTGGGTCGAGGTGGGTAGGGCTGGTCTGCGCGGCGGCGGACACAGCGGTGCCCGAAGAGGACACAGGCATGCCCGCGTGCGCGCAGCGCAGTCCGTCGGAGGCCCTCTCTCCCTCGGCCGGTCCGTGTCGGGACCGCCCGACCGCCATCAGCAGCGACGTCTGGCTCAGTCCCAAGCTACACCGGACGACCCGGCCGCCCCAGTCCGCCTCCGGACACTCGGGGCCGAAACGGGTGCTTGCCGAGGGCCGGTGGTACGGCGAAGGGGTCCGCCGGATGTGCTGGGCGGACCCCTTGGTCGTACGCGACGTCAGTGGCCGGCGCCCTCGGGGGTCGGGCCGCCGGGGGTGGCCTCGCGGTCGGCGCCACGGGCCGCCTCGGCCTCGCTGTAGACGTCGGGCTCCAGGTAGATGACGCGGGCGATCGGGACGGCCGCGCGGACACGGGCCTCGGCTGCGTCGATGGCGGTGGCGATCTCGGCGGCCGTGTCGTCGTGCTGGACGGCGATCTTGGCGGCGATGAGCAGCTCCTCGGGGCCGAGGTGCAGCGTGCGCATGTGGATGATGCCGGTGACTGCCTCGCCGTCGACCAGCGCGGCCTCGATCTTCTGGACGTCTTCGACGCCCGCGGCCTCGCCGAGCAGCAGCGACTTGGTCTCGATGGCCAGGACGACGGCGATCAGGATCAGCAGCACACCGATGCAGAGGGTGCCGATGCCGTCCCAGACTCCGTCGCCGGTGGCGAGGGCGAGGCCGACGCCGCCGAGGGCGAGGACCAGACCGACCAGCGCGCCGAGGTCCTCCAGGAGGACGACGGGCAGCTCGGGGGCCTTGGCGTGGCGGACGAACTCCTTCCAGGACTTCTGGCCGCGCAGGTCGTTGGATTCCTTGATGGCCGTCCGGAAGGAGAACGCCTCGGCGACGATCGCGAAGACGAGGACGCCCACCGGCCAGTACCAGTGCTCGATCTCGTGCGGGTGCTTGATCTTCTCGTAGCCCTCGTAGAGGGCGAACATGCCGCCGACCGAGAACAGGATGATCGAGACGAGGAAGGCGTAGATGTAGCGCTCGCGGCCGTAGCCGAAGGGGTGCTGCGGGGTCGCCTCGCGCTGGGCCTTCTTGCCGCCGATGAGCAGCAGTGCCTGGTTGCCGGAGTCGGCGAGCGAGTGCACCGATTCGGCGAGCATGGAGGACGAGCCGCTGAACAGGAACGCCACGAATTTCGATACCGCGATCGCGAGGTTGGCGCCGAGTGCCGCCACGATCGCCTTGGTCCCGCCTGACGCGCTCATGTGCCCGCGTTGTCCCTTCGTACGCAGTCCCGGGCACGGCCCCTTGTGGCTTTGCCCGTCCTTTGCCGGTGGGCCATTGTTGCAGCCTTGCCCGGGTGTGACGCGTCAGGTGTCCACAACGCCGGTCATACGATCACAGTGGCGCGGAAGACGGTGCCCACGCCGCCGACTTCGGCCTTCTCGCCTGCGGGAACGAAGACCGACTGACCGGGCGTCAGCTCCTGGTCGCCCGCCCGGACGGTGCCCGCCGTGCACAGCAGGATCTGCGGGGTCTCGCGGGTGAGGTCGTGCGGGGCGGTGCCCTCGGGGAGGACATATCGGGAGAGCCGGAACTCGTCGATCGGCGTCTCGTAGAGCTCCTCGCCGTCCGGGGAGGCCTCCGGGCGCAGCACTCCGGGGTCGGCGGCCTCGAAGCGGACGATGCGAAGGAGTTCGGGGACGTCGACGTGCTTGGGGGTGAGCCCGCAGCGCAGCACGTTGTCGGAGTTGGCCATGATCTCGACGCCGAGGCCGTTGAGGTAGGCGTGCGGGATGCCGGCGCCGAGGTACAGGGCCTCGCCGGGCTGGAGCCGGACGTGGTTGAGGAGCATGGCGGCGATGACGCCGGGGTCGCCCGGGTAGTGGTGGGCGATGTCGGCGTACGGCTTGTAGACGCCGCCGAGGTGGGTGCAGGCGGCCGCGGCCTCGGTGACCGTACGGCTCATCTCGTCCGGGTCGGCGGTGAGGATCGCGGTGAGGACCTCGCGGAGGGCGGCCTCCTCCGGGTGGGCGTGCAGCAGGTCGACGTACGGCTTGAGGGAGTCGACGCCGAGGCCGTCGAGGAAGTCGGCGGCCTGGACCGGGTCGCGGAAGCCGCACAGGCCGTCGAACTCGGTGAGCGCGCAGATCAGCTCGGGCTTGTGGTTGGCGTCCTTGTAGTTGCGGTGGGGCGCGTCGACGGGGATGCCCCGGCGTTCCTCGTCGGCGTAGCCCTCCTTCGCCTGTGCCAGGTCGGGGTGGACCTGGAGGGAGAGGGGGGCGCCGGCCGCGAGGAGCTTGAGCAGGAAGGGCAGCCGGGGGCCGAACTTGGCCACGCACGCGTGCCCGAGTTCGCGCTCCGGGTCCGCGTCGATGACGGCGGCGAGGGTGCCGCGGCCGGTGCGCGAGGGAGCGCCGGGGTGGGCGCCCATCCACATCTCCGCCTGCGGTTCGCCGGTCGGCTCCACGCCGAGCAGCTGCGGGATCGCGGTCGGGGAACCCCAGGCGTAGGGGCGGACGGTGTTGTCGAGGCGGTCCATGCGCTTCTCTCTGCGTCTTTTGTGTCTTCGCGACTTCGCGTCCGTGTGCCTGGTCCGTGTGCCTGGGCTCCGCGCGTCCGGTTCTGCCGGTGACGCGGGTGGTCAGGCTCCCGTGGCGAGGGCCAGGTACACGGCGGCGAAGTCCGTGGTGGCGATCAGTTCCGCGAGGTTGACCAGTTCGTCCCCGGGTTCCGGTTCCAGTTCGCTGATCGGCGTGTCGTGGCTCAGGGCCAGTTCACGGGCGGCGGGGGCGGCGGTGAGGCCGCCGCTGGGGCGGTCCCGGAGCAGCACCACGCGTGCGTGCAGCGCGGGCGGCTCCTCCACGCGGTCGCGGAAGAAGTCGTCCGGGTCGGCGCTGGCGGCGAGCGGGCCCGAGAGCAGGGTCTGGTGCGAGGCGAGCGCCTCGGGCAGCTCCGAGACGACCGCCGGGCGGCCGGCGAGTTCGGCGAGAGCGGCGGCGAAACGGCGGCCCGCGGGGCCCGCCGAGGTGCCCTCCGTCCAGATCACCGGGAGCGCGTCGGCGAGTTCGGCGGCCAGTGTCTTGGCGGGGTTGCTGTAGGTCGCGATGGCGGGGCCGCAGCGTTCGGCGATGTGGTCGAGGCGGTCGGCGACCTTCTCCAGGGCATCGGCCGGGGCCTCCAGCAGGCCGACGCGGTCCAGGAGGGCGAGCAGGGGTGTGAGCAGCGCCCACAGGACGCCGGGGGCGGAGGCGGCGAGGGGGGTGTCCTGCTCGTAGGGGGCCGTGGCCATCGGTACGAACAGGCCGTGCGCGGCTTCCAGGGCCTCGGCGAGCGGGGTGCCGGCGGGGGCGACCGCTACGACGGTGCAGCCGCGGCGGTACGCCTGCTCGGCGAGGAGGGACAGGCCCGGTTCGGTGCCGTCCGGGGTGGCGATCAGGAGCAGGTCCACGGAACCGGCCCAGCCGGGCAGCTCCCAGCGCAGGGCGCCCGCGGCGGGGGCGACGCCCGTGGGGGCCAGCCGGGTGACGGGGCTGCCCGCGCCGGCGAGGGTGCCGAGGAGGTCGGCTACGCAGATGGCGGCGGCGCCGGGGCCCGCGATGAGTACGGCGCGGGGGCGGCCGTCGGGCTTGAGTTCCGGGATGCCGGCCTCGGTGGCGTGGCGGGCGGCGGTGCGGACGCGGGCGCCGGCCTCGGCGGCGCCGCGCAGCAGGCCGCGGCGGTCGGCCTCGGAGAGTGCCTCCGGGGTGTCTAGCAGCGATTCGTCGAGCACGGTCGGCAGTCTCCGATCGCCGGGGTGTGGGTGGCCGGGGTGTCAGGCGGGGCGGCGGGCCTCGTCGACGAGGAGGACGGGGATGCCGTCGCGGACGGGGTAGGCCAGGCCGCAGTCCTGGCCGGTGCAGATCAGCTCCGCGTCCTGCTCCTTGAGGGGGGCGTGGCAGGCCGGGCAGGCGAGGATCTCCAGGAGACCGGCTTCGAGCGGCATGGGGGTCCCTTCGGGGCGGGGGTGTGGCGCGGGGGTCTTGATTCGCGCTATGTGCCTGGTCAGGTTACCGCCGGGGTGGGGTGGTTGGGGGGTGGAGGGGGTGTGGGGGTGCGCTTCGGGTGGTGGGGGATTTTTTTCTCGCCCCCGCCGCCCCTACCCGTCCCGTCCCCAGGGGCTTCGCCCCTTCGACCCCGACGGGGTGTGCTTCGAGTGCGGGTGGGTGGGGGCTGGGCGCGCAGTTCCCCGCGCCCCTCTTGCGGGGGCTTCGCCCCGCAATGCAGTGGAGGCGTCAGGCTCTGATGATCGCCAGTACCTCGTCCCGTACCTTCGCCATCGTCTTCTCGTCCCTCGCCTCCGCGTTCAGGCGGAGGAGGGGCTCCGTGTTGGACGGGCGGACGTTGAACCACCAGTCGGTGGAGGTGACCGTGAGGCCGTCCAGGTCGTCCAGGGTGACGTCCTCGCGGGAGCCGTACGCGGCGCGGATCGCGGTCAGGCGGGACTGTTGGTCCGCCACCGTGGAGTTGATCTCGCCGGAGCCGACGTAGCGGTCGTACTGGGCCACCAGGGCGGACAGGGGGCCGTCCTGGCCGCCCAGGGCAGCGAGGACGTGGAGCGCGGCCAGCATGCCCGTGTCGGCGTTCCAGAAGTCGGCGAAGTAGTAGTGCGCGGAGTGCTCGCCGCCGAAGATCGCGCCGGACTTCGCCATCTCGGCCTTGATGAAGGAGTGCCCGACGCGGGTGCGGACCGGGGTGCCGCCGTTCTCGCGGACCACCTCGGGGACCGACCAGGAGGTGATCAGGTTGTGGATGATCGTGCCCTTGCCGCCGTGCCGGGCCAGTTCACGCGAGGCGACCAGGGCCGTGACCGCGGACGGGGAGACCGGCTCGCCCTGGGCGTCGACCACGAAGCAGCGGTCGGCGTCGCCGTCGAAGGCGAGGCCGAGGTCGGCGTTCTCCTCGCGGACCCGCTTCTGGAGGTCGACGAGGTTGGCCGGGTCGAGCGGGTTGGCCTCGTGGTTGGGGAAGGTCCCGTCCAGTTCGAAGTACATCGGGACGAGGGTCAGGGGCAGGCCCTCGAACACCGTGGGAACCGTGTGGCCGCCCATGCCGTTGCCCGCGTCGACCACGACCTTCAGGGGGCGGATGGAGGTCAGGTCGACGAGCGAGCGCAGGTGGGCCGTGTAGTCCTCCAACGTGTCCCGCTGGGTGATCGTTCCCGTCGTGGCCGCCGGTTCCGGCGCGCCGGAGTCCAGCCAGCCCTCCACCAGCGCGCGGATCTCGGCCAGACCCGTGTCCTGGCCGACCGGGGCGGCCCCGGCGCGGCACATCTTGATGCCGTTGTACTGGGCCGGGTTGTGAGAGGCCGTGAACATGGCGCCCGGCAGGTCCAGCGCGCCGGAGGCGTAGTAGAGCTGATCGGTGGAGCACAGGCCGATCTCGGTCACGTCGGCGCCCTGCGCGGCGGCGCCGCGCGCGAAGGCGGACGACAGTCCGGGCGAGGAGGGGCGCATGTCGTGCCCGGTCACGATGGCACTGGCGCCGGTCACGCGGACGAATGCCGCTCCGAACAGCTCGGCGAGCGACTCGTCCCACTGGTCGGGAACGACCCCGCGCACGTCGTACGCCTTCACGAGCTGTGACAGATCAGCGGCCACGGCCAACCTTCCTGAAGAGATCCTCGGGACTGCACAAAGTACCCGTAGGGGATGTGCCGTGCTGTGCGATCCCCCAGTGGACCCTCAGCCGTAACCTCGGCGAGAAGCGTGGGAAGGGTGACGCGGACTCAGTTGTCAGGGGAGCGCAGCACCCTGAGGTGGCCTCGGCGCGCGACCTCGCGCGGGTCCGCCGTACGGGCGCCGCCGCCGGCCTCCGCGGCACGTTCCTGCGGGCGGGCCGCCTCGCGCACGGCGTTGGCGAGCGCTTCCAGGTCGTCGCCGCTGGGGCGGGCCGGGGCGGAGCCGTCGAGGAGTCGTACGACCTCCCACCCGCGCGGGGCGGTCAGGCGCTCGGAGTGCTCGGCGCACAGGTCGTAGCAGTGGGGTTCGGCGTAGGTGGCGAGCGGGCCGAGGACCGCGGTCGAGTCGGCGTAGACGTACGTCAGCGTCGCGACGGCGGGGCGGCCGCAAGCGGTGCGCGAACAGCGACGTACAAGGCTCACGACGTTGGACGGTACCGCACTCTTGAGCGGGCCGCGACGACTCTCCACCAGGTCACTCGACCGTGTCGGGCTGTGAGTCGCCCCACACACCCCTTCTGACACGCCTATGTGACCTGCGGGAACATCGACTTTCAGCCGATCGAGGGCGGCGAGATCCAGACATCACTTGGTACAAAAACCATCAAATCCCTAGAGATCGCCGGTCCGGGAGAGGTGCGGAATCGAGCCCAACCTTGGCCGGAATCGTCATCCGCCGACAGGGCGTGCGGGGCGCGGCGCGCGGCCCTGCCGGGGACTACGCTTCACCAGTGATGGACAAGCCCGTACCGCCCAGTGCCACCGGCCCCGGGCCCCGCCGCCGTGATCGTCACGGCAGGGGCATGCGGGGACCGATCGCGCCGCCGCAGGTGCCCCTCGCGGCCAGCCGCGCCGAGGCCTTCGCGGACCTCGTCCAGGACTCCGTGGAGCGCCTGGAGCGTCGGTGGCCGCAGCTCGCCGAGATCGACTTCCTGGTCCTTGAGGTACCCCCGCTCAACGGTGCCGCGCCGGTCTGGAACGACGAGGCGGTGCCGCTCGGCGGGACAATCTCCGCCCGCGAGGGCCGCCCCGCGCGGGTGGTCATCTACCGGCGGCCCGTGGAGATCCGCACCAAGGGCCGCGACGAGCGGGCGGCGCTGGTACACGAGGTCGTCGTCGAGCAGGTGGCCGAGCTGCTGGGGCTCACCCCCGAGACCGTCGATCCGCGCTACGGCGAGGACTGAGCCCTGACACGACCCGGCGGCTACTTCTGGAGCACCGACAGGTCCTGCTCCGCCTCCGGCACCTTCACCGTCCCCCGGTCGTCGGGGAGGGTCTGAACGGTGAACCACGAGGTCTCGCCCTCGGTCGCGGCGAGCGTCCGGGCGCCGTACACAGGGCCTCCCGAGACCGTCTCCACGGTGAGCGCGTAGCTGCCCTTCACCGACTTGGGGACCTCCAGGACGATGTTCTGCGTCGTGCCCTTCTTGATCGAGTACGTCTTGGTGGTCGCCTCTCCGCCCTCGGTGCCCGCGGAGGCCGTGACCTTCACCTGCGCGGTGGCGGTCGGCGCGGTCAGCGAGAGGGTCGTGCCCTTGCCGGAGTTCTCCGCCGACGTCGCGCGCGTGCCGACCGGTCTGGTGGCCGGGATGAAGGCGGTCTCCTGGTCGGCGCCCTTGCCGCGGATCACCCGGAGCGCGGCCACGACCGGCACCGAGCGGTCCGTCGGGGTCAGCACCACCGAGCCCGGCTCGCCGCGCGTCAGGTCACCGAGGTCGACCGCTGCCGTCATCTTCGACTTCACGTGCAGCGTCTCGTTGCCCGCGGGGCTGATCAGGCCGGACGGGGAGGCCAGCTGGACCTTCAGGTCGGCGTCGGAGCCGTCGGGGGTGAAGGCGACCAGGCGGACCGCCGTGGCGTCCTTGGGGATGCCGGGCAGCACCAGGCTGCCGCTGGGGTCGGTGGAGGCGGCCAGCCAGTCGCCGCCGACCTTGTCGTCCAGGGCCTGCACGGCGGCGCCGACCCGTCCGCTGCGGACGGTGACGTGCACGGTGAGGTTGGTCGCCTTCTCCGCGGTGAGTGTGGAGAGCAGGACCGGCTCGGTGGCGTGCGGCTGGACGGTGATGCCGTCCGGGACGGTCGTCTCCAGCTCTCCGTTCTTGTCGTACAGCTCGATGTCCACCACGGCCGCCGAGTCGTCGGGGTTGGTCAGGTGGACGTAGTCCGTGCGGTCGGCGTCCGTGCTGGCGCCCGGGAACCAGAACTCGGTGTCGGGCGCGGTGCAGTTGACGCCCTGCAGGCCGCGTCCGGTGCCCGCGGTGACCTCCGTGGTCTGCTGCACGGTCCAGCCGGGCGCGAGCCTGCCCTCGGCGATGCCGAAGAGGGCGGGGGCGGCGCCGCCGTTCGCTTCCGTGCCGACCGGCTTGCCCGGCTCCTTGGCCGCGAGGACGGCCTTGTCCTGGTCCTTCTTCTTCCCGGCGTCCTTCTTCCCGGACTCCTCGCCGTCCTTGCCGTCGGTGCCGTCGGTCTGCTCGGCCGCCGCGTGCAGTTCGGCCGTGCCCTTGCCGCTCGTGCCCTCGGTGACGGGCGTGAAGGAGGTGTACGTGGTCTCGGCGAGGTCGGAGGTGCTCGGTGCCGGGCAGAGCAGGCTGGTGCGCTCCACGGGCAGTACGGCGGCGGCCTTGCCGGTGTCCGCGCCGGATGCCCCCGGCTCGGTCAGGGTGGCGTACCCGGTGATCGCCGCGAGCGCGGTCGCCACGGCGAGCAGGGAGAGGGTGGTGCGGTTCACTGCTGGCTCCCGTCAGGACGCTCGACGCCGTGCTGCTGCTGTGCCGGGTCGTAACCGGTGTCGTAACCCTGCTGGTACGGCTGCTCGTACTGGCTCTGGTCGTACTGGCTCGGGTCGTACGAGCCCTGGCCGTCGTACGCGTACGGGTCGTACTGGCCGGCCTGGTAGGGCTGGTCGTAGCCGCCCTGCTGGTAGCCCTGGCCCTGCTGGTACTGCTCGCCGTAGCCGCCGTACTCGGGCGCGCCCGCGTAGCTGGGGGTGTCGTAGTCGCCGTAGGGCTGCTGCTGCGGGACCGCGGCGGGGGGTACCTCCTGGGGCGGGGGCGGGAAGTCGTCCGGGGCGGGCTGTTCCTCGGCCTCCGCCTCGGCCTGGGCGCGCAGGCGGCGGGCGCGGCGGCCCTCGCCGGAGACGGCCTGGACCGGGACGAGCTGCTCCTCGGGGAGGTCGTCGTCGATGTCGCGGCGGCGGCCGGGCAGGGCCATGACGACCAGGACGAGGGCGAGGAAGCCCTGGGCCCACAGCCAGGCGGTGTGGCTCAGCGGGTCCTCGAAGGTGACGTCCAGCTTGCCCCCGGAGGCGGGCAGTTCGAAGCCCTGGGCCCAGCCGTCGACCGTGGTGCGGGTGAGCGGCTTGCCGTCGAGGGTGGCCGTCCAGCCCGCGTCGGCGGTGTCGGCCAGGCGCAGGGTCCGGCCGTCGGCGCCCGAGGGGATCTCCGTGTGGATCTCCACGGGACCGGCGGCGACCGGCTGCGGGTCGCCGGAACCGCCGACGATCATGGCGCGCGCGACGTCCTGGTCGACCCGCCACAGGGCGCTGTCGTTCTGCTGGCTGAGCCGCTTCAGGCCGGGGGTGGCGTCCAGGACGCGGGTGACCTCGCGGGGCGCGCCCTGCTGGACGAGGACGTAGCCCACGGCGAACTTGCCGAGTTCGTCGGCCTGGTCGGCGCCGGAACCGGCGACCAGGTTGGCGACGACCTTGTCGAGCCGGGTGTTCTCCCCGGCGGCCGCGGCGACCTCGGCGTCGCCGAGGCGGGCGCCGGAGCCGCGGACCAGGGTGTAGGCGACGTGGGCGGCGGAGTCGCTGTCGAGGACCAGGGTGCGGGTCTGGTCGCGGTTGCCGCTCTCCTCGGCGACGAACGCGGGCACCTGCACCGGGTCGCGGCGCTCGACGGGGCCGTCGGCGCCGTCGATCATCCAGCCGGCGGCGGCCAGCAGCGGGCCGACGGCGGCGGCGAGGGCGATCAGCGCGGCGAGCGGCTGGCGCCAGCCGAAGCTCTGCTGGGCCACGCGCAGGCGTGCCCCGTCGGCGCCGAGCAGGGCGGCGGCCAGCAGGGCGATGCCGTGGACGAGGGTGGCGGGGCCCGCCCAGGCGGAGTCGTTGGACAGGACCGCGAAGACCAGGCCGACCAGGGCGACCGCCCAGGCCGTCAGGATGGCGGGGCGGCGCTCCGCGCGGAGCAGGGCGGCCAGCGCGGCCAGGACGACGCCGATCAGCATCAGTCCGCCGACCGTTCCGGGGCCGCCGGGGCTGGCGCCGAGCAGGTCGAGGGCGGAGGCGGCCGAGGCGCCGTACTCCAGGCCCGCCTCGCCGAAGAAGCCGAACGGCAGCAGGGTCAGCGACCAGGGCGCGAGCACCAGCAGGGGGGTGCCGAGCTGGGCCAGGAAGCGCAGTCCGTAGGCGGTGATGTCGGTGCGGCGGACGGCCAGCAGGGCGATGCCGAGGAGCAGCGCGATGGGCCACACGATCGGGGTGAACGCCGTGGTGACGGTCAGCAGCAGGGCGTACGCCCAGGTGGCACGCCAACTGCCGCGGGTCCCGGAGGGGTTCGCCAGGCCGCTGGCGGCGACGCCCGCGCGGGCGATCAGCGGCAGCAGGACGGCGAGGACGGCGGTGCCGATCCTGCCGCCCGCGAGGGCGCCGGTGGCGGCGGGCAGGAAGGCGTAGACGACGGCCGCCCACGCGCGCAGGAGCCGCGAGGGGACCAGCGGGCGGGAGGCGAAGTAGGCGGTGAGGCCGGCCAGCGGTACCGAGCAAACCAGCAGCAGGGTCATCGCCAGTCCGGTCGAGCCGAACAGCAAAGTGGCCAGCATCGCCACGATCGCCAGGTACGGGGGCGCGGAGGCGGTGCCGCCCGCGCCGACCGCGTGCCAGGAGTCCAGGTAGCGCGCCCACAGATCACCGGCGTCGGCCGGGGCGGGCAGCAGTGCGCCGCCCGCGAGGGCACCGGCGTCGAGCAGGGCGCGGCAGGCGGCCAGGGAGACGAGCAGCAGTACCAGGAAGAGCACCGGGCCGGGCTTGCGGGCGATGCGCTTGAGGCGGGCGAACTGCTCGATCTCCAGGAAGTCGGCGTCGTCGCCGCCGGGTCCGGACTCCAGGCCGCCGCCGTGCCGTCCGGCGCCGGAGGTGGCCTCGGGGTCGGAGCTGCCGAAGAGGCTGCCCGCAGCCTGTTCCACGGTGGCCCGCACGGTCGCGCCGGGCGGCGGGAACAGCGGGCGCAGCTCGCCCTTGTCGACGACCGGTCGGCCCCGGTCGCGCCGCCCGGCGATGATCCGCTCCGGCCGCAGCAGTACGCCCAGCAGGCCGCGGATCTCGTCGACGGCCTGTCCGGGCACCTTGCCGACGAGATAGGCGAGGGTGCGCAGCACGGTGCCGACGACCAGGCGCAGCAGCACCCAGGGCAGTGCGGCCGTGCGGGTGTTGACGAGCAGGGTGTAGACGGCGCCTGCCTTGTCCACCTTGTGCGGGGAGGCCGTGGTGCGGCCCGCGCAGTCGACCGTGCGGCGCTCGCGGGAGGCCGCCTCGGCGTGCCGCACGACGGCGTCGGGGGCGATGAGGACGCGGTGGCCGGCCGCCTGGGCGCGCCAGCACAGGTCGACGTCGTCGCGCATCAGGGGCAGGCGGCGGTCGAAGCCGCCGAGCTGTTCGAAGACATCGCGGCGGATCAGCATGCCGGCGGTGGACACCGACAGCACCTGGCGGACGTGGTCGTGCTGGCCCTGGTCCTGTTCGCGGCGGTCCAGGCCGGTCCAGCGGCGGCCGGAGTGGGCGATGGAGACGCCGACCTCCAGCAGCTGCCGCTTGTCGTACCAGCCGCGCAGCTTGGGTCCGACGACGGCGACGTCGTCGCGGCCGAGCTCCAGTTCGTTGTCGACGACCTTCAGCAGCTGGGCGAGGGCGTCGGGTTCGGGGGCGCTGTCGTCGTGCAGCAGCCACAGCCACTGGATGGGCTCGCCGTGGGGCAGCTCGGGCAGGTCGTAGGCGTCGTCGCGCCAGGTGCGCGTGACGGGGTCCCAGCCGCTCGGCCGCTTCAGGTACGGCAGCTCCTCCGGGGTGAGGACCGGGGCGGTGCGGGCGGCCTCCTCGACGGCCTGGCCGAAGCCGGTGCGCCGGGCGAGGTGCAGGACGCGGTCGGCGCCGAGGGCCTCGGTGACGAGCTGGGCGGAGTCGTCGGCGCTGCCGGTGTCGGCGGCCATGACGGACTGCACCGGGCGCTCCTGGCCGAGCAGGCCGGCGAGCGCGTCGGGGAGCCAGCGGGCGCCGTCGTGGGAGACGAGGACCGCGGTCACCACATGACGCGGGAACTCTGGGGTGGCGGACGCTTCTTGGTGCGCCGACGTGTGGCTGTGCACGGACATCGAGGTACGGGCCCCGGTTCGGTGGACTGCGGTGGACGTCTGTGCCGTATGGGGGCGGCGGGACGTCTCGGACGAGCGCCCACACTATCGGCTGGGCATGACGACGGCCCTCCGCCTGTGGATAACCCACGGGCGGAGGGCCGCTGGTCGTATGTGGACGGACGCCGTTCGAATCGGACGACGGCCTTATTCAGGTCAGACGACGGCCTTATTCAGGCGCGTCGGACGACGGCCTTCTTCAGGCGCGCATCAGACGGCGGCCTTCTTCAGGCGTCGGCGTTCCCGTTCGGACAGACCGCCCCAGATGCCGAAGCGTTCGTCATTGGCGAGGGCGTATTCGAGGCACTCGGAGCGGACCTCACAGGCGAGGCAGACCTTCTTGGCCTCGCGGGTGGAGCCGCCCTTCTCGGGGAAGAAGGACTCGGGGTCGGTCTGGGCGCACAGCGCGCGCTCCTGCCAGCCGAGTTCCTCGTCCGCGTCGTCGACCAGCAGTTGCTGCACCAGCTCGGTCATGTGCGCCCCTCGTCTGTCTTTCGCGTCCCCGTGATGCGGCCGTTACCGATTCCGGCTGAACGACACGAGTGAAATTACAAGTGTGCTGCTCCGGGCGAGTCAAGCCGAGATCTGCTATTGGACCCCTTATTCACTCTGCGGAACCAAGGTCTAGCGGAAAGTGTTCAAATCGGCATAAACCTTGACATGCAGACGGGACCCAGGAGGGCCTCCGGGCCGTACCTACCTAGTACGGACAAAGACGCCCGGCAGTTCGATCTCGTTCCGGGACAGGCGCCGAAGCGAACCGGATCACAGTCTGATCACGGGACGGCAACGCCGCTTGCGGGCCCGGTTGTGCGCCATGTGTCCCCCGTTTCCGGTGAACAAACCTTTCGGCACTCAGATGAACCGGATGGGGTGAACCCGGTCCCACATTCCGGGTCCGAGTTGACAGTGCAGGTGTGAACCGCTGTCCTAGTGGGCATGCTCGCGAACTCGGCACTCACCTCGACCCGCACCGCCGGGTCCCTCGGTGCTGTCCGCGCTCGCCGTAGCTGTTGTTGCTGTCCCAGCTGTTGAGCCATCCCCGCTCCAGCTGAAGGCCGGGCCCCCGTCCCCCGCTGCTCGGTCTTTCGTTCCCCTCTGACCTTCTTTCACTGAGGAACCACCCCACTCCATGAACAGCGACAGCGACCTCCAGATCGCCGGCGACATCCTCGAAGTACCCCACCTGCTGCAGCCCCCGCGCGAGCACCCGGCCACCGTCGCCGAGTTCGTCGGCCTGGCCCGCGCCATCGCCGCCGACCGCTCCCAGTGGGCGCACCTCGTCCAGTACGACGCCACCACCCGCTGGTACCACCGGCTGCGCACCGGCCCCGGCTACGAGGTGTGGCTGCTGTCCTGGGTGCCCGGACAGGGCAGCGGACTGCACGACCACGGCCCCTCCTCCGGTGTGCTGACGGTCCTGGAGGGCACCCTCACCGAGCGCACCGAGCGCGGCACGCGCGTGCTGGAGCCGGGCGCGCAGCGGGTGTTCGCGCCGGGTTACGTGCACGAGGTCGTCAACGACGCGCTGGAGCCCGCGGTCAGCCTGCACGTGTACTACCCCGGCCTGACCGAGATGCCGATGCACACCCGGTGCGCCGCGGAGGCCGTCCCGCTGGCGTGACCGGCCGACGCGTTGTCGGACCCGCCTGCCATGCTTGCTCCCATGCGCATTGTGGTTCTGGCAGGCGGCATCGGCGGTGCCCGGTTCCTGCGTGGTCTGAAGCAGGCCGCGCCCGACGCGGACATCACCGTCATCGGCAACACCGGCGACGACATCCACCTCTTCGGACTCAAGGTCTGCCCGGACCTCGACACGGTGATGTACACCCTCGGCGGCGGCATCAACGAGGAGCAGGGCTGGGGGCGCGCCGACGAGACCTTCCACCTCAAGGAGGAACTCGCGGCGTACGGCGTGGGGCCCGAGTGGTTCGGGCTCGGCGACCGGGACTTCGCCACGCACATCGTGCGGACCCAGATGATCAGCGCCGGATATCCGCTCAGCGCGGTCACCGAGGCGCTGTGCGACCGCTGGCAGCCCGGAGTGCGGCTCATCCCCATGACCGACGACCGTGTGGAGACCCACGTAGCCGTCGAACTGGACGGCGAGCGCAAGGCGATCCATTTCCAGGAGTACTGGGTACGGCTGCGCGCCTCCGTCCCCGCCGAGGCCGTCGTGCCCGTCGGCGCGGAGCAGGCCAAGCCCGCGCCGGGCGTGCTGGAGGCCATCGCCGAGGCGGACGTCGTCCTGTTCCCGCCGTCCAACCCGGTCGTCTCCATCGGCACGATCCTCGCCGTGCCCGGCATCCGCGAGGCCGTCGCCGAGGCGGGTGTGCCGGTGGTGGGCCTCTCCCCCATCGTCGGGGACGCGCCGGTGCGCGGGATGGCCGACAAGGTGCTCGCCGCGGTCGGCGTGGAGTCCACGGCCGCCGCGGTCGCCGAGCACTACGGCTCGGGGCTGCTGGACGGCTGGCTCGTCGACACCGTCGACGCCGGGTCCGTCGAACGGATCGAGGCGGCCGGGATCCGGTGCCGCGCGGTTCCGCTGATGATGACGGACCTCGACGCCACCGCGCGGATGGCGCGGGAGGCGCTGGCGCTGGCGGAGGAGGTGCGGGGGGCGTGAGCGGGGCCGCTTCTCCGGAGTACCGGGTCTGGGCCGTGGCGGGGATTCCCGAGGTCACCGCGGGGGACGACCTCGCCAAGCTGATCGCGGGCGCCGAGCCCGGTTTGGCCGACGGGGACGTACTGCTCGTCACCTCCAAGATCGTGTCCAAGGCCGAGGGGCGGGTCGTCCGGGCGGACGACCGGGAGGCCGCGATCGACGCCGAGACCGTACGGGTCGTGGCGCGGCGCGGCACCCTGCGCATCGTGGAGAACCGGCAGGGCCTGGTGATGGCCGCCGCCGGGGTCGACGCCTCCAACACCCCCGCCGGAACCGTGCTGTTGCTGCCCGAGGACCCCGACGCCTCCGCGCGGGCCATCCGGGACGGGCTGCGCGAGGCCCTCGGCGTCAACGTCGGGGTCGTCGTCACCGACACCTTCGGGCGACCCTGGCGCTCGGGGCTCACCGATGTCGCGATCGGCGCCGCCGGGGTGCGCGTACTGGACGATCTGCGCGGGGGCACGGACGCGTACGGCAATCCGCTCGCCGCGACCGTCGTGGCGACCGCGGACGAACTGGCCGCGGCCGGTGACCTGGTCAAGGGCAAGGCCGCCGGGCTGCCGGTCGCCGTGGTGCGCGGTCTTCCGCATGTCGTGGCCGACGAGCACGGGGAGGGGGCGCGGGCCATGGTGCGCGGCGGACGTGACGACATGTTCCGGCTGGGGACCTCGGAGGCGGTACGGCTCGCGGTCACCCAGCGCCGTACGATCCGGGCCTTCACCGACGAGCCGGTCGACCCGGGCGCGGTGCGGCGGGCCGTCGCCGCGGCCGTGACGGCGCCCGCGCCGCACCACACCACGCCGTGGCGGTTCGTGCTGCTGGAGTCGGAGGAGTCACGCGTGCGGCTGCTCGACGCGATGCGGGACGCGTGGATCGCGGATCTGCGACGGGACGGCAAGAGCGAGGAGTCCATCGCGAAGCGGGTGCGCCGGGGGGATGTGCTGCGCAACGCGCCGTATCTGGTGGTGCCCTGTCTCGTCATGGACGGGGCCCACCACTACGGCGATCCGCGGCGGGACGCCGCGGAGCGGGAGATGTTCGTGGTGGCCGCCGGGGCCGGCGTGCAGAACTTCCTTGTGGCGCTGGCCGGGGAACGGCTGGGGTCGGCGTGGGTCTCCTCGACCATGTTCTGCCGCGATGTCGTGCGGGAGGTGCTGGGGCTGCCGGGAACCTGGGATCCGATGGGGGCCGTGGCGGTCGGGCATCCGGCGGAGGAGCCGCGGGCTCGGGGGGAGCGGGACGCTTCGGCGTTTGTCGAGGTGCGGTGAGCTTCGGGGTGGTCTTCTTGTAGGGCCTCTTCTTCTTTGCCGTTCCTGTTCTTTCTGGGGTCTCATTCGTGGCTGGTCGGTTCTCTCCGCGGCCCACGCGTACGACTGTGCGCGGGGGGCATGTCGGTGTGCCTGCCGCTCGTGGGGGCTCCGGTGGGGGCGGTACGGCCGGTGGGAAGGAGCGGGTCTGGGCTCCTGGAGCGCCGCTTGATCTCGGGCTTGTGCTCGGGCCCTTGCGGCGGGGGCCCGGGGATCCCACGTTTCGTGCCATGCCGGACGGGTCCGTGTGGCGGGCCAGCCGGACTCCTTGCGGGCCCGGGACGCTGCGGGTTGCTCTGGAAGGGGCCGCTGTACGGGCTCAGGCGTGGGGGCCGGGGGCCGAGTGGCTGTTGGAGCGGGTGCCCTCGCTGCTCGGGGCGGACGACGACCCGGACGCCTTCGTGCCTCGGCATCGGGTCGTGGCGCTTGCCTGGCATCGGCGGCCGGGGTTGCGGCTGACGCGGACCGGGCTGGTGATGGAGTCGTTGATTCCGTCGATTCTGGAGCAGAAGGTCACGACCGATGAGGCATATCGGGCGTGGCGGTTGCTGGTGCGGAAGTTCGGGGAGCCGGCGCCTGGGCCTGTGCCCGGGGCTTCTGGGCGGATGTTCGTGATGCCGGATGCTCGGACTTGGGGATTGATTCCCTCGTGGGAGTGGCATCGGGCCGGGGTCGACAACAAGCGGGCGTCGACGATTCTGCGGTGTGTGCGGGTGGCTGCGCGGCTGGAGGAGGCCGTGTTCATGGCGCCTGCCGAGGCGCAGGCTCGGTTGGAGGTTGTGTCGGGGGTGGGGCCGTGGACCTCGGCGGAAGTGGTGCAGCGGAGTCATGGGGCCGCGGATGCGGTGACGGTGGGGGATCTGCATCTGCCGGGGATTGTGGGGTTTGCGCTGGCCGGGAATCGGGATGCGGATGATGCGGTGATGTTGTCGCTGCTGGAGCCGTATGCGGGGCAGCGGCATCGGGCGGCTCGGTTGATTTTGTTGAGTGGGCGGGTGGCGGGGCGGCGGGCGCCGCGGATGCCTCGGGGGGATATTGGGCGGTTGTGAGTGGGGTGGGGTGCGGGTTGGTTTTTCGCCCCCGCCGCCCCTACCCGTTCCCGTCCCCAGGGGCTGCCGCCCCTTCGACCCCGCCCAGGGGGCTCCGCCCCCTGGACCCCCATCGGCCTGAACGGCCTCGTCCTCAAACGCCGGACGGGCTGAAATACCGGGCCTGCGTGGCCACCTGCGGGTGGGTGGGGCTTGGGGACAGTGGCCCTCGTCCCCACATACCGGACGGGCTGAGATGCCGGGCCCGCGCGGCCACCTGCGGGTGGGTGGGGGCTGGGGACAGTGGCCCTCGTCCCCACATACCGGACGGGCTGATGCACCCGGCCGGCGTTCTCAAGTGCCGGACGGGCCGGGAAGCCGCCCGGCGGCTCTTAGGGTCGGGCGGGCTGGGAGTGCCGTCCCGGCTGTGTCGTCACCTGTGCGGGGTTGTTACTGGTCCGGGGAGAAGCGGAGGGATGCCGGGGGGATTTGGGCGTCGCACCAGACTCGGGCGCCTGAGGTCAGTTCGTTGTCGGGGCCCACTACCGCGCCGTCGCCGATGACCGTGCCGGTGAGGACCGAGCGTTCGCCTACTCGGGCTCGGGTGCCGATCAGGGAGTCGGTGATGACCGCGCCGGGTTCTATGACCGCGCCGGGGAGGATCGTGCTGCCGAAGACCCGGGCGCCCTCGGCTACGAAGGCGCCCTCGCCGACGACCGTGCCGCCTGCCAGTTTGGCGTCGGGGGCGACCCTGGCCGTGGGGAGGACCAGGCGGTCGCCGCAGCGGCCGGGGACCGCCGGGGACGGGGCGCGGCCCAGAACCAGGTCGGCGGAGCCTCGTACGAAGGCCGCCGGAGTGCCCAGGTCCAGCCAGTACGTGGAGTCCACCATGCCCTGGAGGTGGGCGCCGGCGGAGAGGAGGTCGGGGAAGGTCTCGCGTTCCACCGAGACCGGGCGGCCCGTCGGGATCGCGTCGATGACCGAGCGGCGGAAGACGTAGGCGCCCGCGTTGATCTGGTCGGTGACGATCTCCTCGGGGGTCTGCGGCTTCTCCAGGAACGCCGTCACCCTGCCCGTCTCGTCCGTCGGGACCAGGCCGTACGCCCTCGGGTCCGTCACCTTCGTCAGGTGCAGGGACACATCTGCTCGGGTGCGCTGGTGGGTGTCCACCAAGGCGCGGATGTCCAGTCCCGTGAGGATGTCGCCGTTGAAGATCAGGACCGGGTCGTCGGGGGCGGAGTGGAGGCGGGACGCCACGTTGCGGATGGCACCGCCGGTGCCGAGCGGCTCCTCCTCCGTCACGTACTCGATGTGCAGGCCCAGCGAGGCGCCGTCGCCGAAGTACGGCTCGAAGACCTCCGCCAGGTACGAGGTGGCCAGGACGATGTGGTCGACGCCCGCCGCTCTCGCTCTCGCGAGCTGGTGGGTCAGGAAGGGGACCCCGGCCGCCCGGACCATGGGCTTGGGAGTGTGCACGGTGAGCGGACGCAACCGTGTGCCCTTGCCGCCGACCAGAAGGATCGCTTCTGTCACCTGTTGTCTCCGCTTCCTGCCGGGACCGGCCGAACTGACTTTCGGCCGGTCAGTGTATGCAGACCGTTGTGTGCAGGCCGTGTACGGTGCGCCCTCGACGGCAGTGCGGAGTTCGTCATTGATCCGCCTTCCCCCCGATGGCGGTGAATGTGGTCCTCGGTGTCAGGGACGCCTGTCAGCGCCCCTGCAGTTCGGCCGCGGTCTCACGAGTTGTGCCGAGCTTGCGGTACATCTGCAGGCCCGGGCACTCCGTGGCGAAGCCGTCGCGGTGACCGGAGATCACATCCAGTCGTACCTTCCTACCTTTTGCGTAGAGATTGCCACCTCCGGACTTCAGGTATGTCTTTCCGCGCGGATTCGCGCCGAAGAGACCGAGTTTCCACGCGGTGAGACCGGCTACGGCGTTCACGGACGCCTTTGAGGGCTTCTTCGTGCCGTAACTGCCGAGGAGGGCGATCCCCATGCTGTTCGAGTTGAAACCAAGTGTGTGGGCACCCAGTACCGGCTTGGCGACGCCACCGGCACGGCCCTCGTAGATGGTTCCGCACTTGTCGACGACGAAGTTGTAGCCGATGTCCCGCCAGCCCATGCTCATCACGTGGTAGCGGTAGATACCGCGGATGACGGAGGGCGCCTGCGAGCACGTGTACCCGTTGCCCGACGCCGTGTGGTGGACGAAGGCCGCCTTCACCTTGCTCGTGTAGACGAACTTCCGTTCGCGCCATGACTCGTTGGCGCCCCAGCCGCGGCGGGTGACGATACGCGGGCGGGGGCCGATGTACGGCTTCGCCTGCTGTTCCTCCGTCAGGTCCGCCAGCTTCGTCTGGCCCAGGGTGAGCAGTTCGCGGCGGGTCTCCTCCGGGGTGAGGGGCGGGATCTCCAGGGCGCCCAGGGGAGCGAGTTCGGTGTTCACGGCGGAGGACGCGGCCGCTTCGGCGGTGAGGGTGGTGGCGACCGAAGCGGGGGGTGCGTCCTCGGGGGTGTCGGCGCGGGTGACGGAGGCCGTGCGCGGTGCGCGGCGCGCGGGTTCCTCGCCCGGGTCCACCAGCTCCAGGCGCAGGCCCGTCGGGAGCATGGGGGTGTCCGTCGTCTCGGACTGTTCCGCTCGTACGCGTACCTCCACTCCGTCCGAGTCGCCCACCCACAGCGGGGCGGTGGCGCCGTGGACGCGGCCCGAGGCGCGTTCGGAGGCATCCGGGTCGGGGGCGTGGTCGGCGTTGTGGGTCGCCACGTCCTGCCAGTCGGACCAGGTGCCGGTCCCGGTCGACCTCGTACGGACCTGGACCGTGCCGTGCAGTTCGGTCCGGGGGTCGTCCCAGATGACGCCGACCAGGGAGAAACGGCGTACGTCCTGGGCGCGCAGGCCCTGTTCGGGGGCGGCGGGGGTGGCGGTGGCCCTGGTGCTGTTCAGGGGCTTCAGGGGGAGGGACTCGGTGTGGCCTTCGGGGGTGGTCTCGGTCGTCGGCGCCTGCGCCCACGCTTGTTGGGCGGGGCTCGCACTCGCTATGGCGGTGGCGGGGGCGAGCGGGAGGGCCAGTGCGGCCGCGCAGGTTACGCCGATCGAGGAAGCGAGGATTCTATGCATGCCCCTGATGTTGGACATAGTCACACAAATCTGTCCATTGGGGAATTGACGGGCCGTCGGCTGGCGTTCCGCCGAATCGGTGGTGGGTACAGGGGGTGGGCGGGGCGTACGGGAGGTGTGGCGCGCGTACGCTGACTCGGGTGAATGCCACCGATCGCACCCCTGCCGACCTGCTGCGTTCCGCGCTCGCCGCGGATCCTGGGCGTCCCCTCGTGACCTTCTACGACGATGCCACCGGGGAACGTGTCGAATTGTCCGTGGCCACCTTCGCCAATTGGGTGGCCAAGACCGCGAATCTGCTGCAAGGAGATCTTGGGGCGGGGCCCGGGGATCGGGTCGCGCTGTTGCTGCCCGCGCACTGGCAGACGGCTGTGTGGTTGCTCGCGTGTTCGTCCGTGGGGGTGGTCGCCGACATGGACGGGGACGCGGCGGCCGCGGATGTGGTGGTGAGTGGGCCTGATGCGCTGGACGCGGCGCGGGTCTGTGGTGGGGAGCGGGTCGCTCTCGCGTTGCGGCCGCTGGGGGGACGGTTCCCTCAGGCGCCGGGCGGGTTCTTGGACTACGCCGTGGAGGTGCCGGGGCAGGGGGATCGGTTCGTGCCGTTCTCGCCGGTGGATCCGGAGGGGGCGGCGCTGATCGTGGCCGGGCGGGAGTTCTCGGCGGCGGAGGTTGTGGAGCGGGCGCGGGACGAGGCGTCGGGGTTGGGGCTGAATGGGCCGGGGTCTCGGATTCTGTCGGGGCTTGGGTTCGATACGTGGGAAGGGCTCAGCGCGGGGTTGTACGGGGCGTTGGCCACGGGAGGGTCTGTGGTGTTGTGCCGGAATCTCGGGGTGCTGGGCGAGGAGGCGTTGGCCAAGCGGATTGAGAGTGAGCGGGTTACTGCGGTGGCTCGGTGACGGCACCTCCGGGGGGTGGGGGTGTTTTTCGCCCCCGCCGCCCCTTCCCGTCCCGTCTCCAGGGGCTTCGCCCCTTCGACCCCACCAGGGGGCGTTGCCCCCTGGCCCCCCATCGGCCTGAACGGCCTCGTCCTCAAACGCCGGACGGGCCGGAAGTCGCCCGTTCGGGCTAACAGCATCCGGCGCTCGCTCCCCACCCACGGCATCGTCATAGAGAGACCAGGGAGACACACGCCCGTGCGCCGTTAGGGGTGGATGTGACGTGATCGGTTCTGTTGGTGGGGCTCGGGCCAGTGGGGTGGGGCTGATACGTCGGCGGCGCAGGCGGTGGGTTCGGGGGGTGGGTGCCGGGGTCGGAGTGGTCGTGCTGGGAGCCGTCGGTGCCGGGTGGGCCGTTTACGTGAAGCTCGACGGGAACATCACGCCCGACGAGGCCGCGGCCGCGGAACTCGCCCGGTACGAGAAGGAGCGGCCCACCTCACTGGTCAAGGGGGCCCGGAACATCCTCGTCATCGGGTCCGATTCGCGTGCCGGGGCCGGGAACCGGCGGTACGGGCGGGACTCGGGGACCGAGCGGTCCGACACCACGATCCTGTTGCATCTGGCCGCCGGGCGGCGCAGTGCCACCGCCGTTTCGATACCCCGGGATCTGATGGTGGACGTGCCCGGGTGCCGGCGGGCGGACGGGAAGCGGTCCGAGCCCATGTTCGCGATGTTCAACTACGCCTTCGAGATCGGCGGTACGGCGTGCACCGTGCGGACCGTGGAGAAGCTGACCGGGGTGCGGATCGACCACCACATGGTCGTCGACTTCCGGGGGTTCAAGGACATGGTCGACGCGGTGGGCGGGGTGGAGGTTTGCCTCAAGAAGCCCATTCGGGACAAAGATGCCCAGCTGCGGCTTCCTGCGGGACGGGTAACGCTCAACGGGGAGCAGGCCCTCGGGTACGTGCGGGCGCGGAAGTCGCTCGGGAACGGCAGTGACACCGACCGCATGGACCGGCAGCAGCGTTTCCTCGGGGCGCTCGTCAACAAGGTGCAGAGCAATGACGTACTGCTGAATCCGGTGCGGTTGTATCCGGTGCTGGATGCCGCCACCTCTTCGCTGACCACCGATCCGGGGCTGGCCAGTTTGCGGGGCTTGTACCAACTTGTGCGTGGCGTGCGCGACATCCCCACGGAACGTGTGCAATTCCTTACCGTCCCGCGGGAGTCGTACGTCTACAACGCCAATCGCGATCAGCTCATCGAGCCCGAGGCGGAAAGGCTTTTCGAGCGGCTGCGTACCGACACGCCCGTCGAAGTCAGCCAAAAGGGTCGCTCCGGGGCGCGCGCCGACTCCTCGCCCGCTCCCACCTTCCGGGGGAACACGGCCGCGCAGAACGACTGCGGGTAAAGCGCTCACCAAAGGACGGAACCCTTGTTCGGGGAATTGCTCCGTATTGCCCGTTTGTAGGGGCGTGGAGTTTGTCACCGGCGTCGCTCCGCGCGGAATCGGCCGGATAGTGTGAGCGCCCCGGTGCGCCCGGCTTCGATGTTCCGTCCGGGGATGTCGGGGCTCGCACCGGCCGACAGAGACCCGAGCGCCTTGGAGGGGGAAGGCGCCCGCGTGGCCCCGACGGAGGATTCGTACAACCGTGGACGCGCAAAGCCGTGGGCGGGCGGAGAACATCGACCCCGCAGACCAGTGGGTGCTCAATCCGAACACCGGTGAATACGAATTGCGACTGACCCCATCCGGAGCGCAGTCGGCCGTTCCCGGACCCCGCAGAGCAGCCTCCCGTACCGCCACCCCCGTACGCGCCCCGCAGCGTCCCGGACGCGATGTCCCGCCGCCGCGGCGACGGCGCGGGGTGCCCGAGGAGCCCGTGCCGACGCGGCGCGGGCGGCGGCCGGAGAAGAAGAAGTCCAAGGCCAAGAAGTTCCTGCTGTGGACCGGCGGCACCATGGCGTTCCTGCTGATCGCCGGCGCCGGGGCCGGGTACCTCTACCTGGAGCACCTCAACGACAACATCGACTCCGTGCCGGACGACGGCGCGAGCACCGGTGGCTTCAAGAAGGACGAGGCCATCAACATCCTGCTGATCGGCACCGACAAGCGCACCGGCTCGGGCAACGCCGGCTACGGCGACAAGAACAGCCCCGGTCATGCCGACACCACGATCCTGCTGCACGTCTCCAAGGACCGCTCCAACGCCACCGCGCTCAGCATCCCCCGGGACCTGATCGTGGACATCCCGGACTGTCCGACCACGCAGGAGGACGGGTCCAAGAAGGTCATCCCGGGCTCCCAGGGCGTGCGCTTCAACACCAGCCTCGGGCAGAGCGGCCGTACGCCGAGCTGCACGGTGCGGACCGTGACCGAGCTGACCGGGATCAAGGCGGACAACTTCATGGTCGCCGACTTCAACGCGGTCAAGACGCTGACCAGCGCGGTCGGCGGGGTCGAGGTGTGCCTGGCCAAGGACATCGACGACCCGGACTCGCATCTGAAGCTGTCCAAGGGCACCCACACCATCGAGGGCGAGCAGGCGCTGGCCTTCGTACGCACCCGGCACTCGGTGGGCTTCGGCGGCGACCTGAGCCGGATCGGGCTGCAGCAGCAGTTCCTGAGCGCGCTGATGCGCAAGCTGAAGTCCAATGACACGCTCACCAGCCCGACCAAGATGGTGAAGCTGGCGGAGGCGGGCACCGAGGCGCTCACCGTCGACTCCCAGCTCGACAGCATCGGCAAGCTGAAGGACCTGGGTCTGGAGCTGGGCAAGCTCAACACCAAGAACCTGACCTTCACCACGGTCCCGGTGATCGACAACCCGAACGAGACGGTGAAGGCGACCGTCGTCCTCAACGAGGCCACGGCACCCGAGGTGTTCGGCATGATCAAGAACGATGTGTCGTTCACCGAGGTCAAGAAGCAGAAGAAGAAGGAGAAGGCAGCCGTCGCCGCCCGGCTCAAGGGCACCAAGGCGGACGCCTCCGAAGTGCGCGTACGCATCCTCAACGGCGGCGCCGAGTCGGGCAGCGCCCAGAAGACGGTGACCTGGCTGCAGACCGAGGAGGGCGTCAGCAAGTCGGAGAACGCGGGCAACGCGGAGGCCGGGCAGAAGCGGACGACGCTGGAGTACGACCCCGAACAGGCCGACCAGGCACGGCGGTTGGCCGCGATCATGGGGCTCTCCGGGTCGGCCATGAAGCCCGGGGAGAGCGTCACCAACGCGCAGGGGCTGCCGACGATGACGCTGATTCTGGGGGAGGACTTCAAGGGGGCCGGTGTTCCGGTCAGCGGGGCCTCCTCGGGGAAGACCCCCGAGGGCGTGGAGAAGTCCACAGCCGATCAGGTCCAGTGCGCGAAGTGACCGCGGATGACCGGTCAGTTCAGGGAAATGGAACGAATTGACCGGATGTAGGGACACCTGAATCGGTTGTACGCACGTGGAATTTCTCACCGACGTCGCTCCGCGCCGAATCGTGCGGATAGTGTGAGCGATCCGGTGCATCGGGCCACGCGGCGAGTTCCGCGCGGCGCCTTCCCGACGGAGGATTCGGACAACCGTGGACGCAGGCCGTGGACGGTCGGAGAACATCGACCCCGCAGACCAATGGGTACTCAACCCGAACACCGGCGAATACGAATTGCGACTGAGTCCTTCCGCACCGCAATCGCCGGGACCGCGGCAGGCCCCCGTCCCCGGTCCACGCAGACGCCCCGACGCCACCACGGCCCCGCCCGCCGCCCCCGGCCGCGATGTGCCGCCGCCGCGCAGGCGCCGGGGCACGCCGGAGGAGCCGCCGCCGGGCCGGCGCGGGCGCAAGGCCGGCAAGCCCGCCGGGCGCTCCAAGGCCAAGAAGGCGCTGCTGTGGACCGGCGGCACGATGGCGTTCGTGCTCGTCGCCACCGCGGCGGGCGGCTATCTGTACCTGAAGCACCTTGAGGGCAACGTCGACACGATCGACGTCGGCGACGCGGGCGCGAGCAGCTTCCGCAAGAACGAGGCCTTCAACATCCTGATCATCGGTACGGACCGGCGCACCGGCGAGGGCAACTCCGGCTACGGCGACAAGAACAGCGTCGGGCACGCGGACACCACGATCCTGCTGCACGTCTCCAAGGACCGGTCGAACGCGACCGCGATGAGCATTCCGCGCGACCTGATCGTGGACATCCCGGAGTGCAGCACCAAGCTGGACGACGGCACCGAGAAGGTCATCCCCGGTCTGCAGCAGGTGCGCTTCAACCGCAGCCTCGGCGAGAGCGACCGGGACCCCGGCTGCACGATGCAGACGGTCAAGGAGTTCAGCGGCATCAAGCCCGACCACTTCATGATGGTCGACTTCAACGCCGTGAAGACCCTGACCTCCGCCGTGGACGGCGTCACGGTCTGCCTGAACCGCCCCATCAAGGACACCAAGTCCAAACTCGACCTGCCCAAGGGCGAGTCGAAGATCGAGGGCGAGCAGGCGCTTGCCTTCGTCCGTACCCGCAAGGCGTACCAGAACAGCAGCGACCTGGACCGCATCAAGGTGCAGCAGCAGTTCCTCGGCTCGCTGATGCGCAAGATGTCCTCCAGCGACACCCTGACCAACCCCAAGAAGCTGATCAAGCTGGCCGAGGCCGCCACCGACGCGCTGACCGTCGACAAGGCCATAGGCAAGGCCAGCACGCTCAAGGACGTGGCGCTGGAGCTGAAGAAGGTGCCGACGAAGAACATCACCTTCACCACGGTCCCGGTCAAGGACAACCCGGCCGAGGTGGTCAAGGCGACGGTGGTGGTCGCCGAGGCCGCGCCCCAGGTCTTCGACATGATCAAGAACGATGTGTCGTTCACCGAGGTGAAGAAGCAGAAGAAGAAGGAGAAGGCCGCCGTCGCCGCCCGTCTGAAGGGCACCAAGGCGGACGCCTCCGAGGTGCGCGTACGCATCCTCAACGGCGGCGCGGCCTCCGGCAGCGCCCAGGAGCAGCTGCTGTACCTCCAGAACCAGGAGGGCGTCACCAAGTCGGAGAACGCGGGCAACGCGGAGGCCGTACAGGCGAAGACGACCCTGGAGTACGCTCCCGACCAGGCGGATCAGGCCCGCCGGCTGGCGGCGATCATGGGGCTCTCCGGGTCCGCGATGAAGCCCGGCGAGAGCGTGACCAACTCCCAGGGTCTGCCGACGATGACGCTGATCCTGGGCAAGGACTTCAAGGGCGCGGGTATCAAGCTCGACTCCTCCTCGGCGAAGACGCCGGACGTGGAGAAGTCGACGGCTGACAAGGTTGAATGCGCCGGTTGAGCAACTGAGGCGACCTGAAGGGCCTGTCGAGCGTCTGACATGACGTACGACAGGCCCCTTCCGTGGCGTCGTGGGTGGGGCGGTCCGACCGGCAAGGGTGGGGAGGGACGGTAAGTGATGCAGAGCAGCGTGCGGGAGGCCGCTCCGGTCGCCGAGGGGGGCGGCGCGGGGACGGCCGACGGTCCGGAGGGCCTGGACGGGCGCGGCAGACGACGGCCGGGCCGCGGACGGCGGATCATGAAGTGGTCCGCGGCCGTGCTCGCCGTGCTGATAGTGGGGACGGCGGGGGCCGGTTACCTCTACTACCAGCACCTGAACGGCAACATCAGACACGACGACCTGAACCTGGGTGACAACAAGGTCGCCAAGCCGACCCCGAACGCGGCCGGTCAGGTCCCGCTGAACATCCTGCTCATCGGCTCGGACGCGCGGGACAGCAAGGAGAACCAGCGGCTCGGCGGCGCCCGGGAGACGTTCGGCACCCCGGCGCGGGCGGATGTGCAGATGCTGCTGCACCTGTCGGCCGACCGGTCCAACATGTCGGTCATCAGCATGCCGCGCGACACCCTCGTGCAGATCCCCAAGTGCACGGACCCGGACGACAACGAGGTGTACCCGGCGAGCAACGGGCGCGTGGCCACCAACCAGAGCCTGCAGCGCGGCGGTCCGGGCTGCACGGTGGCCACCTGGCAGGAGCTGACCGGCATCCACATCGACCACTTCATCATGGTCGACTTCGCGGGCGTGGTGTCGATGGCGGACGCCATCGGGGGCGTCCCGGTGTGCGTGGACGCCAACATCCACTCCCGGGACAGGCTGGGCCACGGCTCCGGTCTGAAGCTGGAGGAGGGCACCCACTCGATCAAGGGCGAGACGGCGCTGCAGTGGCTGCGCACCCGGTACGGCTTCGAGGACGGCAGCGACCTCGGCCGCGCCAAGGCGCAGCACATGTACATGACCTCGATGGTCCGTCAGCTGCGCGAGAACGCCACGCTCAGCAACCCGCTGAAGCTGCGCAGGCTCGCCGAGGAGGCCACCACAGCGCTCACCGTCGACCCCGGCCTGGACGACGTCAAGAAGCTCTACGACCTCAGCAACGAGCTGCGCAAGGTGAAGCCGGAGCGCATCACCATGACCACGATGCCCAACCGGTACGTGGGCGTGCAGGTGGAGCCCACCGAGGACGCCGAGCAGCTGTTCCGGCTGGTGCGCGAGGACATCGCGCTGGACGGCAAGGACGCCAAGAAGGCGAAGGCCGAGGAGAAGCTCTCCGACGATCCCGCGGCGCCCGACGACGAGATCACCGTCCAGGTGCAGAACGGCACCCGCACCGACACCCTCGCACCGGCGAGCGGGCGGGCGAACGCGGTCGCCGGACTGCTCCAGGAGGAGGGCTTCACCCGGGCGGTCGCGGACGCCTCGACCGCGCTGAGCGAGGACCGCACAGTGGTCCGCTTCCCGAGCGCGGAGCTGGAGGGCGACGCCCAGGCCGTCGCCAAGTCCCTGGGCATCCCGCTGAGTTCGGTGAAGCGGTCCACGGACGTCACCGGGGTGACCCTGGTCGTCGGCGCGGACTGGCGCGAGGGCACGGCGTACAAGGCGCCCGAGCGGGACGACAAGATGCCGGACGCCGACAAGGCCCTCAACGGCGCCGACGAGAACGCCTGCATGCATGTGAACCCGGACTTCACCTTCTAGGTCCTGGCTCGCGCGGCTCGCGTTACCGCGAACGGGGGACACCGATGCGCGCCGCCCGGGGCGGTGCCCCGGGCCGCAGATCGTATGGGCCTACGGTGCTCAAGATCCCATGTAAGGCCTTCGCGGAGGTGTCCCTCATGCCCACTGCGCCCCGCTCCCCCGCCAGACCTCCGCAGCGCCGCCCGCGGCCTCCCGTACGACGCAGGAGGCCGCGCTGGGCCATGCGCGTGGTCACCACGCTGTCGGTGGTGGTGCTGGCGTCCGCCGGGATCGGGCACTCGGTGCTGTCCAGTCTGGACGCGGACATCGCGCGGGTGGACGCGTTCAAGGACATGAAGAACCGCCCGCAGGCGGGGCACGGGATGAACGTGCTGCTGGTCGGCACGGACGGGCGGGACCGGATCTCCCCCGAGCAGCGGGAGCGGTACCGGCTGGGCGGGGCGCCCTGCAACTGCACCGACACGATCATGATCGTGCACATCTCGGAGGACCGGGAGCGGGCGAGCGTGGTGAGCCTGCCGCGGGACTCCTACGCGATGACGCCGGACCACGTCGACGCCACCACCGGTGAGCGGCATCACGGGCATCCGCTGAAGCTGAACGCGGCGTACGCGGAGGGCGGGCCGCAGTTGACGGTGCGGACGGTGGAGACGATGACGAAGGTGAAGATCGACCACTATCTGGAGGTCGACTTCACCAGCTTCATGAAGACGGTGGACGTGCTCGGCGGGGTGAAGATCTGTACGTCCGAGCCGCTGAAGGACGCGTACTCCGGCCTCGACCTGCCCGCGGGCACCCATGAGCTGAAGGGCGGCGAGGCCCTGCAGTACGTGCGGGCCCGACATGTCGACGGCGCCTCCGACCTCACCCGGATGCAGCGTCAGCAGCGGTTCCTGGCGGCGCTGGTGGAGCGGGCGACGTCCTCCGGGATCCTGCTGAATCCGCTGAGGTTCCGGGACGTGACCCGGGCGGTGCTGGGCTCGGTGCGGGCGGACAAGGGCTTCGGCACGGGCGAACTGCTGGACCTCGGGCGGGCGATGCGGAACTTCTCCCCGTCCTCGTCGGAGTTCACGACCGTGCCCATCGGTCAGATGGGCTACACCGTCAAGGGCGTGGGCTCCACGCTGAAGTGGGACCCGGAGAGGTCCGCCCTGCTCTTCGCCGCCCTGCGCGCCGACAAGCCCCTGGCGCCGTACCGCACCAGGAGCGAGGCCCTGAAGGTCGACGTCGCCCCGCAGCAGATCCGCGTGCAGGTGGAGAACGGCACCGCGACCGAGGGCCTGGGCCGCCGCGTGGACGCGGCGCTCGCGGCGACCGGCTTCCGCACCACCGGGATGCCGGTGAACGCCGCGGACCGCACCGTCAAGCGCACGGTGGTCGCCTACGACCCGCGCTGGGACCGCTCCGCGAAGTCCCTGTCGGCAGCCCTGCCGGGAAGCGAACTGCGGGCGGTGAAGGGCCTCGGCCCCACCCTGAAGGTGATCGCCGGCTCGGACTTCGAACGCGTACGCAAGGTGCGCGCCGTGAACCCCGGGCAGGGCGAGTCGGGAGTGGTGCGCGGCGACGAGGTCGTCTGCAAGTAGCTCCGGGCAGCCGGTGCCGGGAGGTCAGTCCTCGATGCCCTCCGCCGCGCGCTTCTCGCGGAGTTCCTTGATGGCCCGGCGGCGGGCCAGGCGGTGCGTGCGGCGGATCTGGGCCTCCTGGTAGCGGCGCTTGTCCCGCTCCGTCTCGGGGAGGACGGGGGGCACCACGCGGGGCTTGCCGTCGGCGTCGACCGCGGCGAAGACCAGGTAGGCCGAGCCGACCTGGCTGGGCGGGGTGGACTCGTTCCAGCGCTCCGCCAGGACGCGGACGCCGACCTCCATGGAGGTCCGGCCGGTCCAGTTGACCTGTGCCTTCACGTGGACCAGGTCACCGACGCGGACCGGCTCCAGGAACACCATCTCGTCCATGGACGCCGTGACCGCCGGCCCCCCGCTGTGCCGGCCGGCCACCGCGCCCGCGGCGTCGTCGACCAGCTTCATGATCACGCCGCCGTGCACCGTACCGAGGAGGTTGGTGTCGTTGTGGGTCATGATGTGGCTCAGCGTGGTGCGGGACGCGGACGTCGGCTTGCCCGGGATGTCCGAAGTAGCCGTTTCCGCAGTGGGGACCTGGTGCGTCATGGCGTCCACCTTATGCCGAGGGGACGAACCGGGGACTTTGTGTTGAGTTCGCAACAGCCGTGCCCCTATTTTCCGTCGACCCTTGTAAGACACACAGCGCTTGCCTGCACACTGGGGCGCATGAACAACTGGCCCCAGGGATGGTCCGACGACAACCGCGGTGGCGGCGGCTACGGACACGGCAGCGCTAGTGCCCAGCCGGAGAGCGCACGTGTCATGCGCCAGGTCCGCCGCGGTCCGGCGGCACCGCAGGGCGGTGGCCCGGCGGCACCGCCGTACGGCGTGCCGTCCCAGCCGTCGTACGTCGACGGCCAGGGTCACGACGGCTACGACAGCGGCTACAACACCGGGGAGGTCTACGGCTCTCCCCCCGGCGGCGGCCAGGGGCACGGCGGCGACGGCGGCGGGGCGCGGCCCGCGCCGGACTGGCGGCGCCGGATCAAGTGGACCGCCATCACCACCGTCACGGTGCTCGTGGTCACCACCGTCGCCACCTACTTCTGGGCCGACTCCAAGCTCAACCGCGAGGTCGACCTGTCCAAGGTCATCGAGCGGCCGGAGGCGGGCGAGGGCACGAACTACCTGATCGTCGGCTCCGACAGCCGTGAGGGCATGTCCGCCGAGGACAAGAAGAAGCTGCACACCGGGTCCGCCGAGGGCAAGCGCACGGACTCGATGATGATCCTGCACACCGGCGACAACGGCCCGACGCTGATCTCGCTGCCGCGCGACTCCGACGTGGAGATCCCCACCTTCGTGGGCTCGGAGTCCGGCAAGACCTACCCGGGCACCGGCCGGCGCGTGAAGCTGAACGCCGCCTACGCCGAGGACGGCCCCGAGCTGCTGGTGCGGACGGTGGAGCACAACACCGGGCTGCACATCGACCACTACGTCGAGATCGGCTTCGCGGGCTTCGCCAACATCGTGGACGCGGTCGGCGGCGTCGAGATCGAGATCCCCAAGGGCGGCATCAAGGACTCCAAGTCCGGCGCCGACCTGAAGGAGGGCAAGCAGACCCTGAACGGCGAGGAGGCGCTCGCCTTCGTCCGTACCCGCTACGCGCTCGCCGGGTCCGACCTGGACCGTACGAAGAACCAGCAGAAGTTCCTGGCGGCCCTGGCCGGCCAGACGGCCACGCCGGGCACCCTGCTGAACCCCTTCAAGCTGTACCCGACGATGAGCGCCGGCCTGGACACGCTCATCGTGGACAAGGACATGGGCCTGTTCGACCTGGCCTCGATGTTCTGGGCGATGAAGGGCGTCACCGGCGGCGACGGCACGTCGATGAACATGCCGATCTCGGGCTCCCGGGGCGGCAACCTGGTCTGGGACCAGGCGAAGGTGAAGCAGCTCGTGCAGCAGCTCAACAACGACGAGAAGGTCACGGTCAAGGGCAACTGAGCCAACGGGGACCACACAGATCCGCCGGGCCTCCCAGGGGCCCGGCGGATTTCTGTTGCCGCGCTCAGGCCTTGCGGCCCACACCCCCGAAGTGGGTGACCTCGACGATCTCGGCATCCGGGGTCTGCGGGCGCCAGCGGGAGCAGGACACGATGCCGGGCTCCAGCAGCTCCACGCCCTCGAAGAGGCGGACCAGGTCGTCGCGGCTGCGCAGGGTCATGGGGGCCGAGCCCTGGCTGTTCCAGTACTCCACCGCCGACTTCATCGCCTCGCCGTCGACCTCGGTGGTGGGGTGCGAGATGACCAGGTACGAGCCCGAGGGCACGGCGTCCAGGAGGCGGCGCACGATGGCGACGGCCTCGTCGGTGTCCAGCACGAAGTTGATGATGCCCAGCATGGTGATGGCGACCGGCCGGGACAGGTCCAGCGTGCGGGCGGCGCCCTCCAGGATCGTCTCCGGGTTGTGGACGTCGGCCTCGATGTAGTCGGTGGCGCCCTCCGGGGAGCTGGTCAGCAGGGCGTGCGCGTGGGTGAGGACGAGCGGGTCGTTGTCGACGTAGACGATCCGGGCGTCCGGCGCGACGCGCTGGGCGACCTCGTGGGTGTTGTCGGCGGTGGGAAGTCCGGTGCCGATGTCCAGGAACTGCCGGATCCCCGCCTCCCCGGCGAGGTGACGCACGGCGCGGGCGAGGAACTGGCGGTCGGCCACGGCGGAGCGGGGCAGGGCCGGGACGAACCCCAGGATCTGGTCGCCGACCTCCTCGTCCACCGGGTAGTGGTCCTTGCCGCCCAGCCAGTAGTTCCAGATCCGCGCCGAGTGCGAGACATCGGTGCGCAGGCGTGCGGTGCGTGCCACGCCCTCGTCGTCGGGCGCTGGCGTGGTGGAGTCGGACATGGGCGCGGTCTCCTTCGAACACGGGCGATCGGGGGTGCGCACCCAACGTAGGCACAACTCGGCCTCTTTGGCGGGAACTTGACCAAGGTCCAGCAAACGGCGAGGCCCCCGGCGGCTTTCGCGCACCGGGGGCCGTCGACTCGGGGTCCGACTTACGGCAGGTTGCGCGCCATGACGATGCGCTGGACCTGATTCGTGCCCTCGTAGACCTGCGTGCTTTACGGGCCATACGACGCTGACCTGCACGGACCCCCTTCTTGGCAGAGCGCTCCCCAGCGTTTCCCCATGATCGTCAGGAGTCTGCCCAGGTCGGCGCGGTACTGGTGGCAGCCTCCCCGACCGGTCGGAGGAGCGGCAGGCTCCGGGGAGGTTACGCGGTTTCCCGTTCCGTCAACCGTGATCGCTTGACCTGCGCGCCCTGGCCTCGGGAGCATCAACCCAGATGCGGGGTACTGGCAGCAGCGCGGGAGGGAACCCGGACCATGAAGGTCACCAAGCTGGTCAGCACGTGCGACATCACGGACTGCCCGACGATCTACGCGACGGATCGCGGCACACTCTTGGTCCAGGGGGAGACTCCGACCGATCACGGGCTTCAGATTCCCGCTCACGAAACCCTGGTCGAGATCCCGATGGAACTGATCCAGAAGGCCATCCGTGACAACCTCATCTAGGACCCTCGGGGATCTCTTCGACACGTTCCAGCGTGAGGCGTTCCGGCTGGAAATCCTCGATGACTACAGCAAGTCTGGGAACGTCGACGCCTATCACGCGTTCCTGGCCGGGGAGCCACAGCCGGACGGCTACAACGCGGGCTGGGTCGAAGAACTCCGCTCGCACACCAGAAAAGGGAAACGAGTATACCGGGTTCACATTCTGCGCCGCCCGCTCACGGACTATCTTAGGTTCGAACTCGGGTGGGGATACCAGAAGAACATGTCCGGGGGCGAGGAGTTCTTCATTCTCGACATCACCGACAGGCCGAGCCCTCTGCAGAACGTACCTGACTTCTGGCTCTTCGACTCCGAGACCGTGGCCGTAATGAACTACGACGGCGCCGGAAAGTACCTGGGCTCGGAAGTCCTGCCATCGGAACGAACGGCGGAATTCGTCGGGCACCGTGACGCGGCACTCGCCCACGCGGAGCCGTTCACTGAATGGTGGGCCAAGTACGGGGCGTGAACAGGGCACAGTTGGGGGCTGCGCTGCGGGCACTGCGTCAGGCATCCGGGAAGGAGGCCAAAGCAGTCGCCTGTGGTGCCCTCATGTCTCCGTCCAAGCTCTCCAAGATCGAGAATGCGAAGCTCGCGCCTAGCACGACGGACGTCGAGCGCATCCTGATCGCCATCGGGGTGTCCGAGGAGATCAAGGCCGAGTACACCGATGCCGCTCGGACGGCCGGCACGGAGACTACCGAGTGGCGGCTGTTGAAACGGGTTGGTGTCCACAAGGGCCAGCAGGAAGTCAAGGCTCTTGAAGCTCAGATGTCAGCGCTGCGGATGTTCCAACCGGCTCTGGTTCCGGGCCTGCTCCAGACTCCCGAGTACATTCGAGCCGTTCTGCAACGTCATAACCTAAGCGAAGACACCCTCAACCGCACTGTCAACTGCCGATTGGAACGCCAAGCAATTCTCTACGACAGCACGAAGTCGTTGCGGTTCATCATCACAGAACCCGTTCTGCGGTGGCGGCTTGTTCCGCCGTCGATGATGGCTGCCCAGCTGGACCGGATTGTTTCGATGTCACGTCTGTCTCATATCGACATCCGAGTAGTCCCGTTGAGCGTTCAGCAGAATGACGTCGCGAACCACTCGTTCGCGATCCGGGACAACCGCACGGTCACCGTCGAGACGGTCCATGCCGAAGTGCTCGTCACTGATCCCAGGGACGTAGAAATCTACGTAGAGAAATTCTACGGGTTCGAACGTGTGGCGCTGTCCGGCGACGACATGCGGGACCTCGTCGAAGGTATCCGCGACGAATTCTTGCGGGAACAGGAAACAGGCTAGAGCCGCATCCGTAGCCCGCCGAAGATGGCGCCATGGAGAGCGAAGAGAGAACTTCCGATCCTGGACCCCACACGACCGCACGGACGTGCCTGTCTGAGCCACCGCACGAGCCGTCACCCAAACCCGGCTGCGCTGACTGCCTGTCGATATCGGTAGCCCGCGAGAACGCCCGCTCCACGTTCGACTACAGCGCCGTATCCGACGCCAACGTACGGATGCGCCAGCACCACGCAGAGGCGCACGCGTCATGAGAAAGGGAGCGGACTCAAGGCTCCTCGCCGATCGCCCCCTGATGACCATGCGGGTCTCTCGCGATTCAGGGCAGACCTGGGGGCCGGAGCAAGCCGTGGCCACGACGGACGATCTTCCGCCGCTGCTCACAAGCGCTTGGCCGCCATGCGAGTGCTGGCGCTGCACGGAACGCGGCCAAGGTTCCGGACGCTGAAGTCTCTCCTTCTCGTCCCTTGAACTCCCGCCCGGGATGGGCGGCGGCGGTCAGCCATGGCCGCGATTAGTTGAGCAGGAAGGTGCAGTAGTGCTGAACGGAACCGACCTGTACGGGTTCGACATCGACGGGGCCTCGTTCGTGAAGGCGTGCGGCGGCCCCTGTACCGAGGGGTGCGTGACCCTGGCCCGGATCGGTGAGAACGCCTGGGCCCTGGGCGACAGCAAGCGGCCAGACGCACAGCCGCTCCGCTTCACCACGGAGGAATTGGACGCGGCCGGGATCGACCCGGCGCGGTTCGGCCTCAACGTCTGATCCTCCCTCTCCGTCAGCCGGGCCGGGTCCATCCCCCGTCCCTGGGCCCGTGCCCGGCTGGCACGTCTCGAAACGGGAACGACTCGTGCACCACCACGGCTATCTATGGACCGGCCCCAAAGAGCGCTTCGACAATGAGGCCCTACGGCGACCCCCGCATCCTGAGCCGCCCCCGGCTGGAGGTAAGCCGGAACTGATCCAGCGTTACCGGGAGGTGGCGGCGGAGTTCCCAACCGTTGACCTGCCACCGCTGGAAACGGCGTACTGGCTCATCAAGCCGCGCTCCTTGATTCGGGGCACCTGGGATGAGGCCAAGGATGCGGCGTCATGGCTCGGGGAGCAGTTGGCCGAGTACGCGCACCGGTTCGCCGCCGAGAGGGACCGCGACACCACCCGTCTGTCCATGCTGGTCAACTCCGTTGCTGAGCGGCTGGGCTCGGGGGCTGATGTGTCGTTCGGCTTCTACCTCGAACGCCCCTCGTACCTGTCTCTGGCTGTGGTGACGTGTTCCCCGAATCGCTCGAAGCCTGAACTGGCGTGTCCTGCCCAGTAATCTAAGCAACAAAGAAGCCCCGGCCAGTGGCCGGGGCTGTTCCTTTGGTTGGTTAGAGCAGGGACGAAGGCGAGCCAGGGCGTACCGTCCCCCTCACTCCGGCACTACTACGGGTCGTGGCTGTTGTACGCCGGAGTCCCGGAGAACGACGTGGCTGACTGGATGGGCCACAGCAGCACGGACGTGCTGAGGGAGCACTACCACTACATCTTCGAAGGGGCTGAGCAGCGCGGCAGGGCCGCCATCGCGACGATGCTGACGCCCGGCGCGGACGACCCCACGGAGGCGTCAGAGGTTGCCTGATCCACGTACGACAACAGCCCCCGGCATCACGCCGGGGGCTGTGTTGTTTGTGCTGGTCAGTGGCCCTTTTGAGCCTGCCAGTCGCCCAGGATTCCCCCAGCATGACGCCCATGAACGCCCCCGATCGGGGCCCAACGGGCGGGAAGCCGAGAGCCTTCCTCGGGGCCGTAAAGATAGCCCTGACCTGCAAAACGCAGCTAGGGAAGGTTCCTAGCCATCACGATCCGCTGAACCTGATTCGTGCCTTCGTAAATCTGCGTAATCTTCGCGTCGCGCATCATGCGCTCCACCGGGTAGTCGCGGGTGTAGCCGTAGCCGCCGAGCAGCTGGACGGCGTCCGTCGTGACCTCCATCGCCACGTCCGACGCGAAGCACTTGGCGGCGGCGCCGAGGTAGGTGAGGTCGGCGTCGCCGCGCTCGGAGGCGGCGGCGGCCTGGTAGGTCAGGGCGCGGGCGGCCGAGATCTTCATGGCCATGTCGGCGAGCATGAACTGGATGCCCTGGAAGTCGGCGATCGGCTTGCCGAACTGCTTGCGCTCCTGGACGTAGCCCTTGGCGTAGTCGAGGGCGCCCTGGGCGATGCCGAGGGCCTGGGCCGCGATGGTGATGCGGGTGTGGTCCAGGGTCTTCATCGCGGTCGCGAAGCCGGTGCCCTCCTCGCCGATCATGCGGTCGGCAGGGATGCGGACGTTGTCGAGGTAGACCTCGCGGGTCGGGGAGCCCTTGATGCCGAGCTTCTTCTCCGGGGCGCCGAAAGAGACGCCCTCGTCGCCCTTCTCGACCACGAAGGCGGAGATGCCCTTGGAACGCTTCGACGGGTCGGTCACGGCCATCACCGTGTAGAACTCGCTGACGCCCGCGTTGGTGATCCAGCGCTTGACGCCGTTGAGGACCCAGTGGTCGCCGTCGCGCACGGCCTTGGTCTTCATGCCGGCCGCGTCCGAGCCCGCGTCCGGCTCGGAGAGGCAGTACGAGAACATGCCCTCGCCCTTGGCGAGCGGGCCCATGTACTTCTTCTTCAGGTCCTCGGAGCCGGAGAGGATGACCGGCAGCGAGCCGAGCTTGTTCACCGCGGGGATCAGGGAGGAGGACGCGCAGACGCGGGCCACCTCCTCGATCACGATGACCGTGGCGAGCGCGTCGGCGCCGGCGCCGCCGTACTCCTCGGGGACGTGCACGGCGTGCAGGTCGTTGGCCACCAGGGCGTCGTGGGCCTCCTGCGGGAAACGCGCCTCCTCGTCCACCGCGGCGGCGTGCGGCGCGATCTTCGCCTCGGCCAGGGAGCGGACGGCGTCGCGGAGCATGTCGTGCTCCTCGGACGGGCGGTACAGGTCGAAGTCAGCCGATCCGGCCAAGGTCTCTCACGCTCCAAAGACGCTGTGATGCTGGCGCTAATTACCGTTAAGTAACTCAAATTTTAAAGGGCCGCTCACATTCGTGATACGTGAGCTTGGCGACAGCACAAAAGTGCCCGGTGAAGGGCGCTGCCGAGCCCCGACTATGCTCGGGCGGGCACCGCCGCCGCACCACCGCTGTACCGCTTGCCGTACCACTTGCTGTACCACTCAAGGGAGTCCCCCATGGCCCTCAAGATCACCGTGATCGGCACCGGCTATCTCGGCGCCACGCACGCCGCGGCCATGGCCGAGCTCGGTTTCGAGGTCCTGGCGCTCGACGTGGTGCCCGAGAAGATCGAGATGCTGCGGCGCGGTGAGGTCCCGATGTACGAGCCGGGCCTCGACGAGCTGCTGCGCAAGCACGTGGCCGGGTTCGAGGGCTCCAGCGGGCGGCTGCGGTTCACCATGGACTGGGCCGAGATCGGCGCCTTCGGCGATGTGCACTTCGTGTGCGTGAACACTCCGCAGCGGCACGGCGAGTACGCCTGCGACATGAGCTACGTCGACTCCGCCTTCGCCTCGCTCGCCCCGCATCTGGAGCAGGCCGCGCTGGTGGTCGGCAAGTCGACGGTGCCGGTCGGCTCCGCGGACCGGCTCGCCGCGTACCTGGCTGAGCACGCGCCGGCCGGGGCGGACGCGGAGCTGGCCTGGAACCCCGAGTTCCTGCGCGAGGGCTTCGCCGTGAACGACACCCTGCACCCCGACCGGATCGTGGTCGGCGTACGCAGTGAGCGGGCCGAGAAGCTGCTGCGCGAGGTGTACGCGACGCCGATCGCGGAGGGCTCGCCCTTCGTGGTCACCGACTTCCCGACCGCGGAGCTGGTGAAGACCTCGGCGAACTCCTTCCTCGCCACGAAGATCTCCTTCATCAACGCGATGGCCGAGGTCTGCGAGGCCGCGGGCGGCGATGTCGCCAAGCTCGCCGAGGCCATCGGCTACGACGACCGGATCGGCGCGAAGTTCCTGCGGGCCGGGATCGGCTTCGGCGGCGGCTGTCTGCCCAAGGACATCCGGGCGTTCATGGCCCGCGCCGGTGAGCTGGGCGCGGACCAGGCGCTGACCTTCCTGCGCGAGATCGACTCGATCAACATGCGCCAGCGCGGCCAGATGGTGGAGCTGACCCGGCAGGCGCTGGGCGGCGGGCCGTTCCTCGGCAAGCGGGTCGCGGTGCTGGGCGCCACCTTCAAGCCGGACTCGGACGACGTCCGTGACTCGCCCGCGCTGAACGTGGCGGGCCAGATCCACCTCCAGGGCGGCCAGGTCACGGTCTACGACCCCAAGGGCATGGACAACGCCCGCCGCATCTTCCCGACGCTCGGCTACGCCGACTCCGCGGTGGAGGCGGTGCGCGGCGCGGATGTCGTCCTGCACCTGACGGAGTGGCGCGAGTTCCGGGAGCTGGACCCGGCCGGGCTGGGCGAGGTCGCGGCGACCCGGCTGATCCTGGACGGCCGCAACGCCCTGGACCCGGCCGTGTGGCGGGCGGCGGGCTGGACGTACCGGGCGATGGGGCGTCCCACGGCGTAGCGGCACCGGCGTGAAAGGCGACGCCGCTTCGGCCGAGGCTCAGTCGGCCGAAACGGCGTCTTACCGCATTCTGCCGTACATCGCTGTGTGGTGGCCCTGGAGTCCCCAAGCGCCCCGTTCGTCCCGTTATTTGGCGCGGTACCGGCGCATCTTCGCCCGCGCCCCGCACACCTGCATGGAGCACCAGCGGCCCCGTCCGGCGGGGCTGCGGTCGTAGTACGCCCAGTGGCAGTCGGCCGCCTCGCACGCTTTGAGCCGGGTCCAGGTGCCCGCGACCAGTGACTCGGCGACCGCCGCGGCGATCCGGGAGGTCAGCGGGCGGGGGTCGGCGGCGGTGAGGGCCGCCGAGCCGTCGGCGGGGTCGACGGCCAGCCGCAGCGGGGCCGCGGCGAGCAGGTCGGTCAGCGGGGTCACCGCGCGGTGCGGGGGGTGCCCGGCGTGGGCCAGGAGCGCGGCGCGCAGGGACTCGCGCAGCTCCTTCGCGGCCGGCACCTCGTCCTCGCGCAGACCCAGGCCCGCCCGGCCCTCGGGCGTGTCCAGCGCGTCGGCGCCCGATTCCAGGTCCAGCGTGTTGACCAGGGACTCGACGAGTTCCAGCCCTCCGGGGGCGGGCGAGCGCGCATTCATGGTTGCGACGTTACCTCCAATGCGGGAGCATGCAGTAACGGCGTTACCGGATGCCCGCATCTGCCGGTAACGCGCCATCCCGAGTACGCGGAGGAAGTCATGGCTCTCGCCACCCTGGACGTCGTCGTCCTGGACTGTCCCGACCCGCACGCCCTCGCCGAGTTCTACGCAGGTGTCCTCGGCGGCACGATCAACGACCAGGGGGAGTGGGTGGAGCTCAAGCTGGCCGACGGCAAGCAGCTCGCCTTCCAGGAGGCGCCCAGGTTCGTACCGCCGAAGTGGCCCTCGGCCGAGCACTCCCAGCAGTTCCACCTCGACCTCCAGGTGGACGACCTGGACACGGCCGAGAAGGGTGTCCTGGACCTGGGCGCCAAGCCGCTGGACACGGAGGACCGCACCCGCACGTTCCGGGTGTACGCGGACCCGGCGGGCCACCCGTTCTGCCTCTGCGCGGGCTGAGCCGGACGGGGCCGCCGTGGCTGTCGCCCGTTTCCGTTCCGTCGTGATCGACTGCCCCGATCCGCTCGCCCTCGCCGAGTTCTACGCGGCCGTCCTGGGCGGCACGCCTCAGGTGCAGGCGGAGGACTGGGTGGTCCTGCGGGCGCCGGGCGTCCCCCGGCTCGCCTTCAACCGCGAGCCCGGCTTCCGGCCCCCGGCCTGGCCCCGCGAGGGCGGCGACGCCCAGCAGTTCCACCTCGACCTCGACGCCGGGCCCACCTGGGCGGAGGTGGACGCCGCCGAACGCAGGGTCCTGGCACTGGGCGCCCGCCCGCTGCGCCGGGAACAGGGCCCGGAGGGACTTCCGGGTCTACGCGGACCCGGCGGGCCACCCGTTCTGCCTGTGCCGGATCCCCGTGGACGCACCCTAGGGCGGGGGGCGCGCGGAGCCGCCCTAAGCGTCCAGTTCCGCGATCCGTGCCGTCGACGGCTCCCTGCGTTGCTGGGTCGCCTTCGCCGTGAAGTCCGCCGTGCGCAGGACCCGTTGGGCGTTGCCCCAGGTGAGGAGGGCGAGGTCGGATTCGGACCAGCCCCGGTGGAGGAGTTCGGCGATGAGGCGGGGGTAGCCGGAGGCGTCGGGGAGGTCCTGGGGGTGGGCGGCGCCGCAGTCGTAGGTGCCGGACAGGCCCACAGCGGCGGGGCCGGCGACGGCGCGGACGTGGTCGAGGTGGTCGGCGACGTCACGGACCGTCGGCCCGGTCTGCTCGGCGGTCAGCGGCACCATGCACAGGCCGCCGGCCGCGCCCAGCCCGGCGAGCAGGTCGTCGGGCAGGTTGGCGGGGTGGGGGCGCAGCGCGCGGGCGGCGGAGCGGGTGCACAGCACCGGTGCCTTGGAGGCGGCCAGCGCGCGGGCGACGGTCTGGTCGGAGGCGCCGGAGAGGTCGACGAGCACACCGAGCCGGTTCATCTCGCGGACCACCTCCTCCCCGAACCGGGTCAGCCCCGCCTCGCTCGCCCAGGAGGTCCCGGCCAGCGTGAGGATGCGCAGGCCCAGGCCGTGCAGGACGCGCAGGATGCCGAGCGAGTCGTCCAGCGCGGCGGCCGTGGCGGGGCCCAGCACCACGGCCGTGCGTCCGCAGTTGCGGGCGTCGAGGACCTGGCCGGCGGTGCGCGCGAGCCGCAGCCCCTCGGGGTGGGCGGCGATCACCGCGCGGACCAGGTCGAGCTGTTCGAGGGTGGCGGCGACGGCCCGGTCGGCGGCCAGCCCCTCGGGCAGATGCAGCGAGCAGAACAGGGCCCCGACATGGCCCCGCCGCAGCCTCGGCACATCGGTGTCGACGGCGCTCTCGCCCAGTTCCAGGTCGTACCAGGGCAGATGGCGCAGCGCCCAGGGCAGTCCGCTGTAGCCGTCGGCGACGGGGTGCGCGGCGAGCAGGGCGTGCGCGCGCTCCAGCGGGCCGCTCTCCACCGGCGCGGGCACGGGCGGTCCGGCCGCGGGCAGGTCGGCGCCCTCCACCAGTACGGCCTCGAAGGGCTCGGCGAGCGGCAGTTCGTCCAGTTCGTCGTGGAGGTCGGCCATGGCGGTCTCCGTACGTCGTGAGTACGGTCACCGTCGCACGGAGCGCCGGGGTTCTTCCTGGTGGGCGCGGCGTTCGGGGGTACGTCACCCGTCCCGGGCGGTCCGGATCACCTCGTCCAGGGTGTCCCGCGAGCGGATCAGATCGGCGATCTGCCGGTCGATGCGGTCCCGCTCCACGGTGAGGTCGGCGACCAGCCGGGGCGTGGCGGTCGCGGAGGGCCCGCCGTCCTCGTCACGCATACAGGGCAGGAGCTGCCGGATACGGTCGCTGTGCAGCCCGGCCGCGTACAGCTCCTGGATGCGGATCACCCGGTCCACTGCGGCTTCCGGGTACTCGCGGTGCCCGCCGGGGGTGCGGTCGCTGCGCAGCAGCCCCTGGGCCTCGTAGTAGCGCAGGGAGCGCACGCTCACGCCGGTGCGCCGGGCCAGTTCACCGATCCGCACGTCCGCCTCCGCTTCCGTCGTGGACCGTCGTCGGGCTTGAATCTGACATTGATGTCAGCTTCTACGGTACGGCCATGACGCGGACAGACCTCTTCGCACCGGCCGTTCTCGGCCACCTGGACCTCCCCCACCACCTGGTCATGGCCCCGCTCACCCGGAACCGGGCGGAGTCCGACGGCACGCCCACCGAGCTGATGGCCGAGTACTACGCACAGCGCGCCTCGGCCGGGCTGATCATCGCCGAGGCGTCGACGCCGAACGCGGTCGGGCAGACGTACCCGAACATCACCGCGATCCACACGCCCCGGCACGTGGACGGCTGGCGGCGGGTGACGGACGCCGTGCGCGCGGCGGGCGGGCGGATGTTCCTGCAGCTCCAGCACGGCGGCCGGGTCGGGCATCCGGCGACCAGCGGGCTCGCCCCGGTCGCACCCTCCCCGGTGGCCCTGCCCGAGACGATCTTCACCCCGGGCGGACACCAACCATCCGTCGTCCCGAGGCAGTTGACGGTCGCTCACATAGCGGGCACCGTCGCCGACTTCGCCTCCGCCGCCCGCAACGCCATCGACGCCGGTTTCGAGGGCGTCGAGGTGCACTCCGCCAACGGCCATCTGCTGCACCAGTTCCTGTCCCGCAACACCAACCTGCGCACCGACCGCTACGGCGGCACCGTCGAGAACCGCGTCCGGTTCGCCGCCGAGGTCACCGAGGCGGTGGCCGCGGAGATCGGCGCCGGGCGGACCGGACTGCGGATCTCCCCCGGCAACACGGTCAACGGCATCGACGAGGGAGAGACCGAGGAGCTGTACCCGGCGCTGCTGGAGCGGGTACGGGGGCTGGGCCTGGCGTATCTGCACATCGGGTACGCCGACCCGGACACCCGTCTCTTCAAGGAGCTGCGCGCCGCGTGGCCCGGCGCGCTGATCGGCAACCCGGTGCTCACCGCGCTGACCGCGGGCGCGGTACGGGAGAAGGCCGAGCGGATGCTGGCGGGCGGGGCGGATCTGGTCGCCCTGGGGCGGCCGTTCCTCGCCAACCCGGACCTGGTGGAGCGGCTGCGCCGGGGCGCGCCGCTCAACCCGGTGCGGGAGCGGTACTTCATGTACACGGGCGGGGCGGCCGGATACACCGACTACCCCGCCCTGCCGGATCAGGCGCCGGACGGGCCGTCCAGCGACTCGATCGTCGCGTTCGACGGGCCGCGCACCGACTGAAGGTGCCGGGCCACGTCCTCCGCCGCGCCCAGCACCCGTACGGCGTTCTGCCAGGTCAGCTTGGCGAGGTCGGCGCGGGACCAGCCGCGGTCGAGCAGTTCGGCGGTCAGGCGCGGGTAGCCGGAGACGTCGTTCAGGCCCTCCGGGGTGAACGCGGTGCCGTCGTAGTCGCCGCCGATGCCGAGGTGGTCGATGCCGGCCACCTCGCGCATGTGGTCCAGGTGGTCGGCGACCGTGGACACCGTGGCGACGGGGCGCGGGTGGGCCTCCTCGAAGGCGCGGTGCACCTTCATCGCCTCGGGGGTGGTGGCGAGGTGGTGGAAGCCGTGGGCGCGCATGTTGTCGTCGGCGGCGGCCGTCCAGTCGACGGCGGCCTGGAGGACGAACTTCGGCACGAACGTCACCATCGCGATGCCGCCGTTGGCGGGCAGCCGCTCCAGGACGTCGTCGGGGATGTTGCGCGGGTGGTCGCAGACGGCGCGGGAGGACGAGTGCGAGAAGATCACCGGCGCGGTGGAGGTGTCCAGCGCGTCCCGCATGGTCGTCGCCGCCACATGGGAGAGGTCGACGAGCATGCCGAGCCGGTTCATCTCCCTCACGACCTCGCGGCCGAACGCGGTGAGCCCGCCCGCCTTCGGCTCGTCGGTCGCGGAGTCCGCCCAGTCGACGTTGTCGTTGTGGGTGAGCGTCAGGTACCGGACGCCGAGCGCGTACAGGCCGCGCAGGGTGCCGAGGGAGTTGGCTATGGAATGCCCGCCCTCCGCGCCCATCAGCGAGGCGATACGGCCCTCCCGGCGCGCCTCCTCGACGTCGGCGGCGGTCAGCGCGGCGCGCAGGTCGGCCGGGTAGCGGTCGATCAACTGCCGTACGCAGTCGATCTGTTCCAGCGTCGCGGGGACCGGGTCGGGCAGGTCCGAGCGGACGTACACCGACCAGTACTGGGCGCCGACCCCGCCCGCGCGCAGGCGGGCCAGGTCGGTGTGCAGGTGGGCGGACTGGTCGGCGGCGATGTCACGCGCGTCGAGGTCGTAGCGGACCTGTTCGCGCAGCGCCCAGGGCAGGTCGTTGTGCCCGTCGACCACGGGGAACTCGCGCAGCAGCTCCCGGGCCTGCTCCGCCGACGCGGAGTGGGGGGCCGTCATTTGCCGAAGCCGAAGCCGTTGGACCCCTCGACCTTGGTGCGCAGCCTTCTGCCCTTCTCGGTGGCCTGGTCGTTGAGCTCCTGCTGGAACTCCCGCATCCGGCCGAGGAGTTCCTCGTCGTGCGCGGCGAGCATCCGCACCGCGAGCAGTCCGGCGTTGCGGGCGCCGGCGACCGAGACGGTGGCGACCGGGACACCGGCCGGCATCTGCACGATGGAGAGCAGGCTGTCCATGCCGTCGAGGTACTTCAGCGGCACCGGCACGCCGATGACCGGGAGCGGGGTGACGGAGGCGAGCATGCCGGGCAGGTGGGCGGCGCCGCCCGCGCCCGCGATGATCACCTTCAGTCCGCGCTCGGCGGCCTGCTCGCCGTAGGTGATCATCTCGCGCGGCATGCGGTGCGCGGAGACGACGTCGACCTCGTAGTCGATCTCGAACTCGTCCAGCGCCTGGGCGGCGGCCTCCATGACCGGCCAGTCGCTGTCCGACCCCATGACGATGCCTACAACCGGGCTCATTCGGTGATCGTGCCTCTCAGGTATCCGGCTGCGTGACGGGCGCGCTCCAGCACGTCGTCCAGCTCGTCGCCGTAGGTGTTGACGTGGCCGACCTTGCGGCCGGGCTTCACGTCCTTGCCGTACATGTGGATCTTCAGCCGGGGGTCGCGGGCCATGCAGTGCAGGTACGCGGAGTACATGTCCGGGTAGTCGCCGCCGAGCACGTTGACCATCACGGTCCACTTGGCGCGGGGGCGCGGGTCGCCGAGCGGGAGGTCGAGGACGGCCCGGACGTGGTTGGCGAACTGGCTGGTGATCGCGCCGTCCTGGGTCCAGTGGCCGGAGTTGTGCGGGCGCATCGCGAGTTCGTTGACCAGGACGCGGCCGTCGCGGGTCTGGAAGAGCTCCACGGCGAGGTGACCGACGACGCCGAGCTCCTTGGCGATGCTCAGGGCCATCTCCTCGGCCTTGAGGGCGAGCGCCTCGTCGAGGTCGGGAGCCGGGGCGATCACGGTGTCGCAGACGCCGTCGACCTGGCGGGACTCCACGACCGGATAGGCGACGGCCTGGCCGTGCGGGGAGCGCACGACGTTGGCGGCCAGCTCGCGGACGAAGTCGACCTTCTCCTCGGCGAGGACGGGGACGCCCGCCTTGAAGGGGGCCTCGGCCTCCTCCGCGGAGTCCACGACCCACACGCCCTTGCCGTCGTAGCCGCCGCGGACGGTCTTGAGGACGATGGGGAAGCCGTCGCCCTCGGCCGCGAAGCGGGCCACGTCCGCGGGGTCGGTGACGATGCGGTGGCGTGGGCACGGCACACCGATGGCGTCGAGCTTGGCCCGCATCACCCCCTTGTCCTGGGCGTGCTGAAGCGCCTCGGGGCCGGGGCGGACGGGGATGCCGTCGGCCTCCAGGGCCCTGAGGTGCTCGGTGGGCACGTGTTCGTGATCGAAGGTGATCACATCGCACCCGCGCGCGAAGTCGCGCAGCGTGTCCAGGTCGCGGTAGTCGCCGATGACGACATCGCTGACGACCTGCGCCGCGGAATCCTGAGGGGTGTCACTGAGGAGCTTGAACCTGATGCCCAGCGGGATGCCTGCCTCGTGTGTCATACGAGCGAGCTGGCCCCCGCCGACCATGCCGACTACCGGGAACGTCACGCCCCTAGGGTATCGGCCGTTCCGGAGCGCCCGGTTTCGCGGCGGCTAACAGGGCCTTTCGTCCGCATCAGCACGGCCCTGTGTGCTGGTCCACAGGCAATCGGGCACCCCGCTGGTTAGCATGGCTTGGTTGACCAAACCGACGGACGGGGGCTTTCACTCCATGGGACGTGGTTCCTCCGGGCTGCTGCGGCGATACGCGCACGAGGTCGCCAAGTTCGGCGCCGTGGGCGGGGCGGGACTGCTGGTCAACCTCGGCGTCTTCAATTTCGTGCGCCATTTCACCGACCTCCAGGTCGTCCGCGCCAGCGTCATCGCGACGGTGGTGGCGATCGCCTTCAACTACGTCGGGTTCCGGTACTTCACCTACCGTGACCGCGACAAGTCCGGCCGCACCCGGGAAATGGGCCTGTTCCTGCTGTTCAGCGGCGCGGGCCTGATCATCGAGAACGGCGTCCTGTACATCGCCACGTACGGGTTCCACTGGGACACCCCGCTGCAGAGCAACGTCTTCAAGTTCCTGGGCATCGCGGTGGCGACCCTGTTCCGCTTCTGGTCGTACCGCACCTGGGTCTTCCGCGCCCTCCCGGCCCCGGAACCGGCGGAAGAACCGTTCCTGAACCAGCCCCGCTCCCCGAAGGCCCAGCCGGCGGCGGCGACCCGACGCTAACGAACCGTCGGTGTCGCCGGGTCCGACGGCTTGGTAGGGGTGCGGGAGAGGAACAGGCCGAAGACCGGGGGTGCGGCCTGGAGCATCTCCAGGCGGCCGCCGTCCGCCTCCGCGAGGTCCCGGGCCACCGCCAGGCCGATGCCCGTGGAGTTGCGGCCGCTGATCGCGCGCTCGAAGATGCGGGCGCCCAGGTCGGCCGGGACGCCGGGGCCCTCGTCGGTCACCTCGATGACCGCCTGGTTGCCGGTGACCCGGGTGCGCAGCGCGACCGTGCCGCCGCCGTGCATGAGGCTGTTCTCGATCAGGGCCGCCAGCACCTGGGCCACCGCGCCGGGCGTGCCCACGGCCTGGAGGTGGCGTTTGCCGGAGCTGACGATGGCGCGGCCCGCGCTGCGGTACGCCGGACGCCACTCGGCGAGCTGCTGCTGGATGACCTCGTCGAGGTCGAAGGTGACCGCGGAGCCGGTGCGGGGGTCGCGGGAGTTGGTCAGCAGACGTTCCACCACGTCCGTGAGGCGTTCCACCTGGGTCAGCGCGATGGTGGCCTCCTCCTTCACGGTGTCCGGGTCGTCGGTGAGGGTGATCTCCTCCAGCCGCATCGACAGCGCCGTGAGCGGGGTGCGCAGCTGGTGGGAGGCGTCCGCGGCCAGCCGCCGTTCCGCCGTCAGCATCCGCGCGATCCGCTCCGCGCTGGCGTCCAGCACATCCGCCACCCGGTCCAGCTCCTGGACGCCGTACCGCTTGTGGCGCGGCCTGGGGTCCCCGGAGCCGAGGCGTTCCGCGGTCTCGGCGAGGTCGGTCAGCGGGGAGGCGAGCCGGTTGGCCTGGCGCAGCGCCAGCAGGACCGCCGCGATCACCGCGAGCAGCGCCACCGCCCCGATGATCAGCAGCGTCCGCCCGACCTCACGGGTCACCGCGGAGCGGGGTTCCATGACGGTGACCGTCTCGCCCTCCCGGCCCTCGCGGGTGGCGCTGATGGTGTCGCCGTCGGGCTTCTCCCCGATGGAGATGGGCCGCTCCCCGGGCACCCGGATGACCGCGTACCGGTCCTCGGGCACCTGGTCGCGCAGCATGTCGGCGGTGACCGCCCCGGTCGCGAGCAGCCTGCTGTCGACGATGGAGGCGAGCCGCACCGCCTCGGACTCCACCCGCTCCTGCGCGGTGCTGCTGATGGTGCGGGTCTCCACGATGACCAGGGAGACCCCGAACACGGCGATCACGACGAGGACCACGGCGAGCGTGGACTGGATCAGTCGGCGGCGCATGGACCCGTACTACTCACTCACTGCTCGTCGTTCCCGTGCTCTCAGCTTTTCTCGAACCGGAAGCCCACGCCTCGCACGGTGGCGATGTAGCGCGGGTTCGCCGCGTCGTCGCCGAGCTTCTTGCGCAGCCAGGAGATGTGCATGTCGAGGGTCTTGGTGGACGACCACCAGGTGGTGTCCCAGACCTCGCGCATCAGCTGGTCGCGGGTGACCACGCGGCCCGCGTCGCGCACCAGCACCCGCAGCAGGTCGAACTCCTTGGCGGTGAGCTGCAGCTCCTCGTCGCCCATCCAGGCCCGGTGCGACTCCACGTCGATCCGCACCCCGTGCGTGGCCGGCGGCTGCTGCGGTTCCGCGGCGCCGCGCCGCAGCAGGGCTCGTACCCGGGCGAGCAGCTCGGCGAGCCGGAAGGGCTTGGTGACGTAGTCGTCGGCGCCCGCGTCGAGCCCGACGACGGTGTCCACCTCGTCGGCGCGCGCGGTGAGGATGAGGATCGGCACGCTGTGCCCCTCGGCCCGCAGCCGCCGCGCCACTTCCAGGCCGTCCATGCCGGGCAGCCCGAGGTCCAGCACCACGAGGTCGACGCCGCCCTGCATTCCGGCGTCCAGCGCGGTGGGTCCGTCCTCACGCACCTCGACCTCGTAGCCCTCCCGGCGCAGTGCACGGGCCAGCGGCTCCGAGATGGACGCGTCGTCCTCGGCGAGCAGTACACGGGTCATGAGCTGATGGTAGTCCGCCCGTGACAGCGGCCGGAGGGTGATGGCCAGGAGTGATTCTCACCTCGCCCCTACCCGCCCCTTACCTTGGTATAGACCTATACCTCTAGGGTGAGACCGGGCCAGGACCTTCGAATGGGTGTGCGCAGGCGCAACGACACCTGTGATTACGGTCTCAAGTCCTTCCATTTCCGGCACTGTCCTGCCGTATGGTGATTGAACGCCTGTAGCACCACGGGGACCTTTGGCGACACACCTGACGCTGAAGGTCTCTTTTGTGTGCGGGCCGGTACGACCGGCCTCGAAAGGAATGACCTGTGGCCGGGCCCCTCACCGGGGGCGTGGATCCCGGTGGTCGGCGTCCTTCGCTCCGCGATCCGGAGCGGAACTCCCCTGGGCGTGGGGTGGGCGGCCGGCCCCGCCGGTGCCGGCCGCCCCCACCGGGCGCGCAACGCTCCACCCGCGCGTCCCGACCAGCAAGGAACGACCATGGCGTCCAGCCTGACGAAGGACTCGGTCACCCGGGGCACCCCCGGTTCCGAGAGGACCTTCTTCGGCCACCCCCGCGGACTGGCCACTCTCTTCATGACCGAGATGTGGGAGCGTTTCTCCTACTACGGCATGAGGGCTCTGCTCCCGCTCTACCTCGTGGCGCCGGGTGGTCTCCACCTCGACGCGGCCACCGCCACCGCGATCTACTCCGTGTACCTGTCGCTGGTGTACCTGCTCGCCATGCCCGGCGGCTGGTTCGGCGACCGGGTCTGGGGCCCGCGCAGGACCGTCGCGGTCGCCGGTGCGGTGATCATGCTCGGCCACCTCACCCTGGCCCTGCCCTCCTCGGGCACCTTCTACGCCGGCCTCGGCCTGGTCGCCATAGGCTCGGGCCTGCTGAAGGCCAACATCTCCACGATGGTCGGCCACCTCTACGACGGCCCGGACGACCCGCGCCGCGACGGTGGCTTCACCGTGTTCTACATGGGCATCAACCTCGGTGCCTTCGCCGCCCCGCTGATCATCGGCACCATCGGCGAGAACGTGAACTGGCACCTGGGCTTCGCGCTCGCCGCGCTCGGCATGGCGCTCGGCCTCGCCCAGTTCCTGATCGGCAGCCGCAACCTCTCCCCGCGCTCCAGCGTCGTCCCCAAGCCGCTGTCCGCGGAGGAGAAGACCTCCACCCTGCGCAAGGCCGCCGTCTGGGCCGGTGTCGCCGTGGTGTTCTACGCGATCGTCGGCTTCTCCGGCAGCTACACCCTGAACTGGATCCTGGTCCCGCTGACCCTGCTCGGCGTGATCATCCCGACGCTGGTCCTGGTCCGCATCAAGCGCGACAAGGAGCTGGACAGCCGCGAGCAGAAGTCGATGTCGGCGTACCTGTGGTTCTTCGTCGCCGCCGCCGTCTTCTGGATGATCTACGACCAGGGCGGCTCGACCCTGTCGATCTTCGCCGACTCCTCCGCCGAGAACAGCGTCCTCGGCTGGGACTTCCCGGTCTCCTGGTACCAGTCGGTCAACCCGGTCCTGATCATGGCCCTGGCCCCGGTCTTCGCCTGGGTCTGGCTCGCGCTGAACCGGCGCGGCAAGGAGCCGAGCACGATCGTGAAGTTCGCCTCGGGTCTGGTCCTGGTCGGCGCGTCCTTCTTCCTCTTCCTCGCCCCGCTGTCGATCGCCGAGGGCGGTCACAAGGCGGCCGCGATGTGGCTGGTGGCGATCTACTTCGTCCAGACCGTCGGTGAGCTGCTGGTGTCCCCGGTGGGTCTGTCGGTCACGACGAAGATGGCGCCCGCCAAGTACGCCTCCCAGATGATGGGTGTCTGGTTCCTCGCCGTCACCGCCGGTGACGCGACCACCGGTCTGCTCTCCATCGCGGGCGTGGACCTGAACAAGACGGGTGTCGTCGCCCTGGAGGCCACGCTCGCCGTGGCCGCGGGTGTCGCGGTCTGGATGTACCGCAAGCGCGTCAAGGAGCTCATGGGCAGCGTCAACTGACGTATCCCCACCGCGTTGTCGGGGCCGCCGTGATCCTTACGGGTCGCGGCGGCCCCGTCGCGTGCCAGCGGGGCCTCGGCCCGTCACGTCTCGGCGTGCCCTCGGCCCCGTCACGTCTCAGCGTGCCCTTCGGCCCGGCAGGAACGTGAGCACCGCCGTGCCCAGCAGCACCACCGTGCCCGCGACCAGCCCCAGCGCCTTGAGCGCGCCGTCGCCCGCGGCACCCGTCTCCGCCAGGCCGCCGTCCGGCGTCGTACCGCCGCTGCCACTGCCATTGCCGCTGCCGCCGCCCGACCCGGTGGACCCGCCGCCCGACGCGCCGCCCTCCTGCTCGGTCGTGTCCAGGGTCAGCGAGACCTCCGTGCGCTCCGGTGTGCAGGTCGTCGTGGTGCCCAGGGCCTCCACGGTCAGCACGCCCGGCGCGAGGGTGGACTCACCGCCGGCGCCCGGCTTGTAGGTGCCCTTGAGGTCCGGGATCTCGATCGGGTCGCCCGCCTTGATGGGCTCGGCGTTCACCGGGCCCTCGACATGAACCGTGCCCTTGTCGGCACCGCCGAGGACTACCTCCATCGACGGCTTGACCGAGCCCGCGGGGATCTCGGCGGGGCTGTCCATCACCGACTTCTCGAACCGCACCGTGAGGTCGAAGCTCCCGCCGTTCTTCCTCGCGTCGATCCGCACCGGCGAGACGGCGTTCCTGTCGCCGATGGGCGTCTTGCAGGCGTAGGGGACCTGGACCTCCTTGCCGGTGAAGTCGGTCGGGCCGGGGTCGTCGCCGGTCTCGGAGGGAGAAGGGCTCGGCTGCGACGGCGAGGGGGTGGGAGTCGGCGTGGGTGTCGGTGTCGGGGTCGGGGTGGGAGTCGGTGACTGGGACTCCCCCACCTTGATCGTCGCCGCCGCTCCCACCGCCTCCTCCGGCGTGCACTTGGTGTCCGTCGACAGCGCGTTGATGGCGTACGCGTCCGGCGTCAGCGTCACCTCGCCGGGTGCCGTCAGCTTCAGCGTCCCCTTCATGTCGGACAGCACCATCGCGCCGCCCCTGGGGATCGGCGGGTTCTCCCGCGGCCCGCGCAGGGTGATGTCCGCGCTCTGCGCGCCGGACGCCTTGAGCGTGCCGCTGGGCTGGACCGAGTTCGCGGGCAGGTCGATGAGGTCGGGGTTCTTGGAGGCGGCCTGGACGAACTTCCACACCACCTCGACCTCGTCGCCGACCTCGGCCGTGGCGGGCGCGTTGATCTCCACCTTCGTGGTGCCCTTGACCGGCGGCAGCCCCGAGATCGCGGGCGGGACGCACTCGGTGGCGTACGACACCTCCGCCGCGTGGGCCGGGCTCGCGGCCAGGCCCAGCAGCAGTGCGGCCGCGACGGCCGCGGCGGCTCTCCTTCGCTTGCTCACGGGGGTCCCTTCCTGGTGGGAGTCGTCGGACTCGTCGGGCGTTCGTCGTGCGGTGCGGAGAGCCGGCCCGCCGTGCCCGGACCGGAGTCGGGGGTGAACCACGGCAGGGTCGATGACATCGCGTGCCTGGCCCGCTCGCGGGGCCGCAACCCCGGCAGGCGCAGGGCGAGTTCGGGCAGCCGCGGCCCGCCGCGGCGGACGCGCGGACGGGGCCGTATCCGGTCCACCACCGCCATGCCGACGCGGAACAGCGCGGCGGGGACGACCAGGCAGACCAGGATCCAGAACAGGGTCACGCCCCAGGGGCGGCCCACGCCCCAGGGCTGTTCGGCCATCACCTTGCCGCCGTACTTCAGCGAGACGGTGTAGTCGCCGTGCGCCCCGGCGGAGAGTTCCACGGGCAGTTCGACGCGCGCCCTGCCGCCGGGCCGGATGGTGCCGCGCCACTGGTGTTCCTGCCATTCGGGGGCGAACACCCCGTGGGAGGTGCCGACTTGGAACAACGGGTTCTTCACCGGCGAGGTGCCCACGTTGCCGACGGTGAAGACCAGGGTGCGGGCGGGCGGGGCGCCGAACCAGGTCAGCAGCCCGCCGGAGCCGTCCAGGCGGGTGTCGGTGAGGAGGGCGAGGCGTCCCCCGGCCGCGTCCGCGGGCAGCGGTTCCACGGCGTGCCCGGCGACCTGGAAGGCGGCGTCGGCCTCCGCCTTGGCGCCCTGGACGGTGGCCACGTGCACCACGCAGGGGCAGGGCACGGGCGGTTCGGCCACCGGCAGCTTCCGGCTGAACCGGCCCTCGGCGTCCGTCGTCACGGCCCTGCCGTCGGCGTTGGCACAGGAGTTGGTGCCGCCGGTGACGCCGGAGGAGGGCACCGACTGCCCGCAGACCAGGATCATCAGCAGCGCCCGCGCCCGCCACCCCTCACCGCTGACGGTGATCGAGCCTCCCGTCCCCGCCTGCGAGGCGGACAGCTTCACGGTGGGCCGGTCGGCGGCCGACGCGACCGGTGCCACCGACAGCACCAGGAGCAGCAGGGCGAGCAGCGCCGGGATCCGCACCTTGCCGTTCACTTCGACGCTCCCGTCAACTCGGCCTCCTCATCGAGTGGTTCGGCGGCCCTGCGGGTACGGCGCCCGCGGTGCCGTACGGCGAACAGGGCCGCGGTGGCCGTCACGCCCGCGATCGGTTCCCAGGGGACGAACCGGGCCGACGTGTGTGCCGTGTCGTGGGCTCCTCCCCCGGCGGTCGCCGTGAGGCGGATGTCGAGGGCGTCCAGGGTCGGGCGGTCGGGCCAGGGCTCGGTGAGTTCGAGGCGTTCGCCCGGGTCGAGTCCGGCGGGCAGGGGGCGTGCGGGGCGGTCCAGGACCGGGCCGAAGAGACCGTCGGCGCGGACCGCCAGGCGGGGCTGGAGGGCGGTGGTGCCGCGGTTGACGATCTCGTACGTGATGCCGTCGCCGTCGACCCGTACGTGCTCGACCGTCAGGGCGGACAGCCTCGGGACCTCGGCGCGCAGGTGCAGGGCGACCGTGCGGGAGGCGCCGTCCGGGGCGCGGGCGACGAGGCGGGCCGAGCGGTCGGTGTCCGGGACGGTCGCCGTGAAGGGGATGTCGGCGCGGGTGCGGGCCGGGACGCGGACCTCGGAGCGGGCGAAGGCGACCCGGGCGCCGGTGGCGGTCAGGCGGACGGTGAGCGGCTGCCCGCCCCGGTTGGTCACCGACACCGTGTCCTCGACGGACGTGCCGGGCGCGCCCTCGGCGTAGAAGGAGGGCCGCCCGCCGCCCGCGGGCGCCACGGACCAGGCCCCGTCGGCGGCCATGGCGGGCGTGGCGCACGGCAGGAGCAGCAGGGCGGGCAGGAGGACACGGGCGGTCAGCGACATGGGCGGCTCCAACGCTGGTCCGGGGTGGTCGAGCGCGCCGGGCGCGCCGCCCTCAGTGCCGTACGGTCCGGTTCCGGCGGGTCAGCCACAGGGTGCCCGCCGCGCCCGTGAGCAGGACGGTGCCGCCGAGCGTGGCGAGGGCGATCGCCGAGTCCTCGGGGCCGGTCTGCGGGAGTTCGCCGCCGGTGCCGGTGCCGGAGCCGGACTGGGGGGTGCCGCCGCCCGCGGCCCTGACGTCGAGGGTGAGGGCGGGACCGGGGCTGTTGGAGGGGGTGCAGGTGGTCGTCGTACCGAGCGCCTTGATGGTGAGCACACCGGGTGTGAAGGTGACCTTGCCGGACTTCTTGGGGGTGTAGGTGCCCGTCAAGTCGTTGATTTTGATGGGGGTGTTGGCCGGGATGGCCTCCTGGTTGGCGGGGCCCGACACCTGCAGCGTGCCGCTGTCCGCGCCGCCGAGTTCGATGGTGGCGCTCGGGTTCATCGCGCCCTTGCCCAGCTCGACCGGGCTGGAGGAGACGCCCTTCTGCCAGGACATCGTGACCCTGTAGCCGTCGCCGCTCGGCACACCCTTGATGTCGATGGGCGAGACGGCGCTCTTGTCGCCGATCGGGGTCTTGCACTGGTAGTTGACGTCCACGACCTCTGCGCGGGCGGCGGGGGCGGCCATCAGCACCGCCGACCCGGCCAGGGCCGCGACGGACGCGAGCGCGGCGGTTCGTTTCCGGTACGACACGGTTCCGCTCCCTCTCGTTCCTGACGGCACATCAGATCGGCCGTCAAGGTACGCCCGGGGCCCGGAGGAAGGAAGACACAGTGCGTGTCGGAACTGTGGGGATGCGCGACGCCGGGGGGCGGCTCGGACCGAGCGGCCGCGCGGATCCGTCAGGCCGAGCGCCCGGCTCCGCCCGGACTCCGCGCGGATCCGCCACGCCGGGACGGCTCAGGCCGGAGCACCCAGCTCCGCCCAGACCGTCTTGCCGGCGACGCCCGGGGTCCGTACGACACCCCAGTCCAGACAGAGCCGCTGCACGATGAACATGCCGTGCCCGCCGGGGCGGCCCGCGCGGTGCGGGGTGCGGGGCGCGGGCTGGCCGGTGCCGCGGTCGGAGACCTCCAGCCGGATCACCTTGTTGTCGCAGGTGATCCGGAGCCGGTCCGGGCCCTCGGCGTGCAGACAGGCGTTGGTGACGAGCTCGGAGACGACGAGCAGGACGTCCTCGGCCGCCGCGCGCCGGTCGGCGGTGGCGGCGGGCAGCCAGCCCCAGGCGTACAGCGCCTGCCGGGTGAAGTCGCGGGCGAGCGGGACGACACCGCTCTGCCCGTCCAGGCTCAGGGTGCGGACCTGCGGTCCGGTCACCGGCTGGGCCACCGGTTCCGACGGCGGGGCCGCGGCCGGGTCCGCGTCGGGCGTCCCGGAAGCGCCGCTGGGCTCGGGGCCGCGGTCGCCCGGCGAGCAGGGCCGGGTGGTGCTCATCAGCGCTTCACCTCACCGATTCACCAGTTCACGATGGAAGATGTCCGTACAGGTCCGGTCACGTTCCCGTCGCTGTGACAGCGACATGTCCAGGATGACTCCTGCCCGGGCCGTCCGGTGGAACACCCCCGTATTCGGCACGAATCATGTGCGTACGGGGGCGGTGTTCCGGGTGCGGCGGCACGGGCCGGTGCCCGGACCGCCGTCGGCCCGCTCAGCCGTCCTCGTCGGCGAGGGCGGACGCGAGGCTGTCGTGGACGGTGAAGACCGCCTCGGCCCCGGTGATCTCGAAGACCCGCGCCACCACGGGCTGCATCGCGACGAGGTGCACACCACCCCCGGCGGCCTCCGCCTTCAGGCGCGCGCCGAGCAGCACATTGAGTCCGGTGGAGTCGCAGAAGTCCAGACGCCCGCAGTCGACGACCAGTCTGCTGAAGCCCTTGGCGAGGCATTCCTCAAGTGGCTCACGCAACAGATCGGCGGTGTGGTGATCCAACTCACCCACCGCGCTCACCACGGCGCTGGAGCCCTCTTCCCGCACCTCCACCAGAAGCCGGCCGGACTGTGCGTTGCCGACTCTCCCGCGGTCCATGCCGTCTCTCACTCCCGAGGTCGTGGCTGACTGACGCCCTCGCACACTACGCCCTCCACTCACCCTTCGGCACCCGAACATCCACCCAGAAACGGACATTTCACCACAGAACACACTTGCGGTGATCTCGGGAAAGCGGGTAGGGCTAGTAGGGACACACACCCGACACGGCCGGCTTTGGAGGCGCCGCACACCGCAGTGCACCTGATGGCTTCGGCAGCCGTATGCCGAGAACGATGGAGGACATCATGTCACCCCGGCTCGACGCCCCGCATACCGATCAGGCGACGTCGACAACCCACCCGGAACATCTGGCTCCCATCGAGCAGGACATCGAGCAGGACGACGTCCTCGCCGGACTCCCGGAGATACCGCCTTTCGACGAGGTGGGCCCGGTCGACGCACGAGCCCTGTCCAAAACCCTCTTCGAGCGGCTGGAGTCGCTGGAGGAAGGGACCCACGAATACTCCTACGTCCGCAACACGCTCGTAGAACTCAACCTCGCGCTGGTCAAGTTCGCCGCCTCCCGCTTCCGCTCGCGCAGCGAGCCCATGGAGGACATCATCCAGGTCGGCACCATCGGCCTGATCAAGGCGATCGACCGGTTCGAGCTCAGCCGCGGAGTGGAGTTCCCCACCTTCGCGATGCCCACCATCGTGGGCGAGATCAAGCGTTTCTTCCGGGACACCTCCTGGTCCGTGCGCGTCCCGCGCCGCCTCCAGGAACTCCGGCTCGACCTCGCCAAGGCAGGCGACGAACTGGCCCAGAAGCTCGACCGCGCCCCGACGGTGGCCGAGCTCGCCGAACGCCTCGGACTGACCAACGACGAGGTCGTCGAGGGCATGGCCGCCTCCAACGCCTACACCGCCTCCTCGCTGGACGCCCAGCCGGAGGAGGACGACGCCGAGGGCGCGCTCGCCGACCGGATCGGCTACGAGGACCACGGACTCGAAGGCATCGAGTACGTCGAGTCGTTGAAGCCCCTGATCGCCCAACTCCCGCCCCGGGACCGCAAGATCCTCTCCCTGCGGTTCGTCGCGGGCATGACCCAGTCGGAGATCGGCGAGGAACTGGGCATCTCACAGATGCATGTCTCCCGGCTGCTCTCCCGCACGCTGGTGCGTCTGCGCAAGGGACTGACCCTGGAGGAGTAGCCCCTCGGCGCCTCGTGGACCACCCACGGACCTTCTTGAGGACCTCGCGGGTTACCCACGGAAACTCTTTCCTCACGGCCTCCCTTCCTTCACTATGAGCCGTCGTACCCGCCGGTAGCACCGGATCACCGGCGAGTACGGCGGCTCATGAGGAGGCGGGTTCATGATGTGGGCCGACCATGGCGCGACCGACGCACGGCTGACCGAACTGCTGCGCGCCGACTCCGCCACCGCCTACCGCGCGCTCCAGGAGCTGCGCGCCCGCCACCGCCCCGCCGTACTGGCCTACGCCCGGCTCTGCACCACCGGCGACTCCGTGGCCCGGCAGCTCGCGGGCCAGGTCTTCGCCCTCGCGGCCCGGGAGACGGCCCGCGGTGTCGACCCCGGCGGGCCCTGGCGGCACCGGCTCCTGCTGATCACCGGGCAGCTCGCCGCCTCCTGGGCGGCGGACGAGCGGGCGGCGGGGCTGGACTCCGGGCTGCTGCTCGTGCTCAGCGCGGCAGGGCCGGACGGTCCGGTGCCGCCCCTGCTGGGCGCGTTCCGGTCGCTGCCCGAGAGCGCGCGGGGCCTGCTCTGGTACGCGGTCGTGGAACGCGAACCGGACGAGCGCACCGCCGCCTTCCTGGGCCTGACCCGCGAGGACGTCGCCCACGGCACCGCGGCGGCCCTCCAGCAGCTCGCCCGCGCGGCGCTGCGTGCCCGGCTGGCGGCCTCCCCCGACCCCGACTGCCGCGACTTCCAGCGGCTGATCGAGGAATCGGTGCACCCGGACAACCCGCGCGTCAGCGCCGATCTGCACGCCCACATGGCCCGCTGCGCCACCTGTACGGCCGCCCGCGAGGAGCAGAGCGCCCTGCGCGAGGACCCGCGGCGCACCCTCGGCGAGGGCCTGCTGCCGTGGGCGGGCGCGGTGTACGTCCTGGACGAACCGGCGCCTCTCGCCCCCCGCCCGCGCACCCGGCCCGCCCCCTGGCCGCCGTCCCGGCGGTCCGTGCTGGTGTCGGCGGCGCTGGGCATGGCCCTGGTACCCCTGCTGGTCCTCCTGGTGGCGCGGTCGGGGTCCCCCGACGACTCCCGGGAACCGGTGAGTTCGGCCGCGACGGACGCGCTGGTGATTCCGCCCCCGGTGACCGTGACGGCGACGGTCCCGGTGACCCCGTCGGCCACCCGCTCCCCGTCGAAATCGCCGTCCCCCACCCGGAGTTCGGCGTCCCCCTCCCCCACGCCGACGCCGTCCTTCCAGCCGCCCGGCGGCTCCTACGCGCGCGTGGTGAACCTCTCCAGCGGGCAGTGCCTGGACGTGCGCGACGGCGAGTTCGAGAAGGGCACGGACGTCATCATGGCGCCGTGCTCGTCCCTGCCCACCCAGCGCTGGCGGGTCGACTCCGAACGGGGCGTGGTGCAGTCGTACGCCGACCCCGACTACTGCCTGGACAGCCGCGGTTCGGTGGAGCGCGGGGTCGGCATCTGGACCTGCGACTCGGTCCACGGGGACAACGGCCAGAACCTGCGGTTCGCCGTCGACTCCCGCGGTTTCATCCGGCCCGGTATCGCCCCCGGCCACGCGGTGACGCCGGTCGGGGACGGGGCGGTGGCGGTGGCGGTGGCGCTGGTGACGGAGCGCGGGAGCGACGGGCAGCGGTGGCGGAGCGGGTGACCCGACGGGCGGGAACGGTGACCGGGCAATCGAGGGCGACCCGACGGCCGGTCAGACCACGCGCTCGCCGCGCCGCCACACCCCGGTGACCAGCGGTACGCCCGGCCGGTAGGCCAGGTGCACATGGCTCGGCGCGTCCAGGAGCGTGAGGTCGGCGCGGGCGCCCGGGGTGATCCGGCCGACGTCCGTGCGGCGCAGGGCCGCGGCGCCGCCCGCGGTGGCCGACCAGACCGCCTCGTCGGGGGTCATGCCCATGTCCCGCACGGCGAGCGCGATGCAGAAGGGCACGGACGAGGTGAAGGACGAGCCCGGGTTGCAGTCGGTGGACAGTGCCACAGTGACCCCCGCGTCCAGCAGCCGCCGGGCGTCCGGCCACTCGGCGCGGGTGGAGAACTCGGCGCCGGGCAGCAGGGTGGCGACGGTGTTCCCGCCGGCCAGGGCGTCGACGTCGGCGTCGGTGAGGTGGGTGCAGTGGTCGGCGCTGGCGGCGTCGAGCTCGACGGCGAGCTGGACACCGGGGCCGTAGGAGAGCTGGTTGGCGTGGATGCGCGGGTGCAGGCCCTTCGCCTTGCCGGCGGTGAGGATCGCGCGGGCCTGGTCGCCGTCGAAGGCGCCCTTCTCGCAGAACACGTCGATCCAACGGGCGTACGGCGCGCAGGCGTCCAGCATCTCGCCGGTGACCAGGGCGACATAGGCGGCCGGGTCACCGGCGTAGTCCGGGGAGACGATGTGGGCGCCGAGGTAGGTGACCTCGTCGGTGTGGGCGGCGGCGATGCGCAGGGCGCGGGCCTCGTCCTGGACGGTCAGTCCGTAGCCGGACTTGGTCTCGAAGGTCGTGGTGCCCTGGCGCAGTGCCTCGTCGAGGTAGCGGGTGAGGTTGGCCTCCAGCTCGGCGTCGGTGGCCGCGCGGGTCGCCGCGACCGTGGTGCGGATGCCGCCCGCGGTGTAGGAGCGGCCGGACATCCGGGCGTTGAACTCCTGGGTGCGGTCGCCCGCGAAGACCAGGTGGGAGTGGGAGTCCACGAAGCCCGGCAGGACCGCCCGGCCGCCCGCGTCGACCCGATTGTCAGTGGCGGGTGCTTTGCTTGACTCACCGGTCCACACGACCCGGTCGCCCTCGATGACGACGGCCGCGTCCTGGACCAGTCCGAGGGGGGAGTTGTCACCGAGGGAGGGGTCGTTGGTGACCAGCGTGGCGATGTTGCTGATGACGGTGCTGCTCATCGTGTCCTCGTGGGTCGTGGTCAGGCGCGCAGGGCTTCGACCGCACGCGACAGGGCCTGCGGCACATCGGGTACGAGCTGGTGGGCGCCGTCGCGCACGATGTGACGTCCCGCCACGACCGTGTGCCGTACGTCCGCCGCACTCGCCGCGAATACGGCCGTCTCGGCGCCGAGCCGCGGCAGCGGCCCCGCCGTTCTGACCGAGTCGAGCGCGATCGTCGTGAAGTCGGCGCGGGCGCCCGCCTCCAGAGTGCCCGTGTCGTCCCAGCCGAGGGCCTCGTGACCGTCGGCGGAGGCCGCCCGCAGCAGGGCCGCCGCCGTCCAGTGCCCCCGGGTGCGGGTGCGCAGGCGCTCGTTGAGCTCCATGGCGCGCGCCTCCTCCAGCAGGTCGATGACGGCGTGGCTGTCGGAGCCGAGGGAGAGCGGGGAGCCCTCGTTCTGCAGGGCCACGGCGGGGCCGATGCCGTCGGCGAGGTCCCGTTCGGTGGTCGGGCACATACAGGTGCCGGTGCCGCTGCCGCCGATCAGGGAGATGTCCTCGGCCGTCAGGTGGGTGTTGTGCACGCCGGTGGTGCGCGGGCCGAGGACGCCGTGCACGGCGAGGAGCTGGGTCGGGGTGCAGCCGTGGACCTCGTGGCACGCCTCGTTCTCGGCGGTCTGCTCCGACAGATGCACATGGAGCGGGGCGCGCCGCTCCTCGGCCCACCCGGCGACGGTCGCCAACTGCTCGGCGGGCACGGCCCGTACGGAGTGGATCGCCGCCCCGATCCGCGCGTGATCCCGTTCCTTGAGAACTGAACAGCGTTCCGCCCAGGCGTCCGCGGTGCCGTCGGAGAAGCGCAGCTGGTGCCGGTTGGGCGGCCGGCCGAAGCCGGAGGAGAGGTAGGCGGTGTCGAGGAGGGTGATGCGGATACCGGCGTCGGCGGCCGCCGCGATCAGCGCCTCGCCCATGGCGTTGGGGTCGGCGTAGGGGGTGCCGCCGGGGGCGTGGTGGACGTAGTGGAACTCGCCCACGGCCGTGATCCCGGCGAGCGCCATCTCCGCGTACACCGCCCGCGCGAGGGCGTGGTAGCTGTCCGGGGTGAGCCGGTCGGCGGTGGCGTACATGACCTCGCGCCAGGTCCAGAAGGTCCCGCTGCCGACCTGGACGGTGCCGCGCAGGGCGCGGTGGAAGGCGTGGGAGTGGGCGTTGGCCAGTCCAGGCAGGGTGAGTCCGCGGAGGATCTCGGCGCCGGGCGGCGGGGTCTCGGTACCGGTGCGGACGGCCGTGATGCGGCCGTCCGTCACGTCCAGTGCCACGCCCGGTTCGACATAGGTGCCGAGCCAGGCGTGCTCCAGCCAGTACGTCCGTGTCACGCGCGGGCCAGCCCTTCCAGTACGTCGGCGAGTGCGAGGACACCGGCCACGCAGTCGTCCTCGGCCGCGAATTCGGCCGGGGAGTGCGAGACGCCGGTGGGGTTGCGTACGAACAGCATGGCGGTCGGGATGCTCCCGGACAGGATTCCGGCGTCGTGTCCGGCGCCGGTGCCGAGGACGGGCACCTTGAGGTCGGTGTCCTTGCCGAGGATGCGGGCCAGTTCGTCGCGCAGGGCGTGGTCGAACTCGACGACGGGGGTGAAGGACTCCCGTACGACGTCCAGGGCGATGCCGTGGGCGGCGGCGTACTCCCGTGCGGCGCGCTCGATGCCGGTGACGACGGTGTCGAGGCTCGCCTGGTCCTCGGCACGGGAGTCGAGCCAGCCGCGCACCAGGGAGGGGATGGCGTTGACGCCGTTCGGCTCGACGGAGATCTTGCCGAAGGTGGCGACGGCGCCCGCGAGTTCGGCCTCCCGGCGGGCGGCGAGCACGGTCTCGGCGTACGACAGCATCGGGTCGCGGCGGTCCACCAGGCGGGTGGTGCCGGCGTGGTTGGCCTCGCCGCGGAAGTCGAACCGCCAGCGTCCGTGCGGCCAGATGGCGCTGGCGATGCCGACGGCGTCCCCGGAGAGGTCCAGCGCCCGGCCCTGCTCGACGTGCAGTTCGACGAAGGCGCCGATCCGGGACAGCCGCTCGGGGTCGGGGCCGATGGCCTCGGGGTCGTAGCCGGCCGCCTCCATGGCGCGGGGCAGGCTGATCCCGTCGCCGTCGGTGAGCTTGTGCGCGCCTTCGACGGTGAGCTGTCCGGCGGTGAGCCGGGACCCGACGCAGGCGAGCCCGAACCGGGCGCCCTCCTCGTCCCCGAAGTTGACGATGGCGAGCGGCTTGCCGAACTCCACGCCCCGGCCGCGCAGTTCGTCCAGCGCGGCGAAGGACGACACGACACCCAGGGGGCCGTCGAAGGCGCCCCCGTCCGGCACGGAGTCCAGATGGGACCCGGTGACGACGGCGTCCCCGGCGGCGGGATCCCCGAGCCAGGCCCACTGGTTCCCGTTCCGGTCCACCTCGTAGACCAGCCCCCGCGCCTCGGCCTGCGCCTTGAACCAGGCCCGGCAATCGAGATCGGCCCCGGTCCAGGCGTAACGCCGGTAACCGCGCGACTCGGGGTGCCGCCCGACGGGGTACAGCTCCCGCCACATCTCGTGGAACGAGCTGCCGTGAGCCGGCTGTGGGCAGTCGTTCCGCAGGGCGATGGGGGTCTCCCCGCTCGAACGAAGTGGAGAGTGGGGGCGGGTGGGCACAGCCGGACCCGCGGCCGGCGACGACCCGCTGGCCCCCACCGAGGAGTTGCCGCTACCCGTCACGCGGAGTCACCCTCACGCATAGGCACCCGCACACCCTTGGCGTCCGCCACCGACTCCGCGATGTCGTACCCGGCGTCCACATGCCGGATGACACCCATCCCCGGGTCGTTCGTCAGCACCCGCCGGATCTTCTCGCCGCCCAGCTTCGTACCGTCCGCCACGGTCACCTGCCCCGCGTGGATGGACCGCCCCATGCCCACCCCGCCACCGTGGTGCAGGGAGACCCAGGACGCGCCGGACGCCACGTTGACCATGGCGTTCAGCAGCGGCCAGTCGGCGATCGCGTCGGAGCCGTCGAGCATGGCCTCGGTCTCGCGGTACGGGGAAGCCACCGAGCCGCAGTCGAGGTGGTCGCGCCCGATGGCGAGCGGCGCCGCCAGCTCACCGGAGGCCACCATGTCGTTGAACCGCTCACCGGCCTTGTCGCGCTCGCCGTAGCCGAGCCAGCAGATGCGCGCGGGCAGGCCCTGGAAGTGGACCCGCTCACCGGCCATCTTGATCCAGCGGGCGAGGGACTCGTTCTCCGGGAAGAGGTCGAGGATCGCCTTGTCGGTCTTGGCGATGTCGGAGGCCTCGCCGGACAGCGCCGCCCACCGGAAGGGGCCCTTGCCCTCGCAGAAGAGGGGGCGGATGTAGGCGGGCACGAAACCGGGGAAGGCGAACGCCCGGTCGTACCCGGCGAGCTGGGCCTCGCCGCGGATGGAGTTGCCGTAGTCGAAGACCTCGGCACCGGCGTCCATGAAGCCGACCATGGCCTCGACGTGCTGGGCCATGGACTCCCGGGCCCGCGTGGTGAACCCGGCCGGGTCCTTCGCCGCGTAGGAGGCCATGTCGTCGAAGTCGACGCCGACCGGCAGGTACGACAGCGGGTCGTGGGCCGAGGTCTGGTCGGTGACGATGTCGATGGGCGCGCCCTCGGCGAGCATCCGCGGCAGCAGCTCGGCCGCGTTGCCGAGCAGGCCGATGGAGAGCGGGCGGCGGGCGTCGCGGGCCTCGACGGCGAGCTGGAGGGCGTGCTCCAGGGAGTCGGCGCGCACATCCAGGTACCGGTGCTCGATGCGGCGCTCGATGGCGCGCGGGTCGCAGTCGATGCAGATGGCGACGCCGTCGTTCATGGTGACCGCGAGCGGCTGGGCGCCGCCCATACCGCCGAGGCCCGCGGTGAGGGTGATGGTGCCCGCGAGCGTGCCGTCGAACTTCTTCGCGGCGACGGCGGCGAAGGTCTCGTAGGTGCCCTGGAGGATGCCCTGGGTGCCGATGTAGATCCAGGAGCCGGCGGTCATCTGGCCGTACATGGTCAGGCCGAGCTGCTCCAGCCGGCGGAACTCCTCCCAGTTGGCCCAGTCGCCGACCAGGTTGGAGTTGGCGATCAGGACGCGCGGCGCCCACTCGTGGGTCTGCATGACGCCGACCGGGCGGCCGGACTGGACCAGCATGGTCTCGTCCTGCTTGAGGGTCCTCAGCGTGCGGACCATGGCGTCGAAGGAGCGCCAGTCGCGGGCGGCCTTGCCGGTGCCGCCGTAGACGACGAGCTTGTCGGGGTGCTCGGCGACCTCGGGGTCGAGGTTGTTCTGCAGCATCCGCAGGGCGGCTTCCTGCTGCCATCCCAGGGCGCTCAGTTCCGTACCGCGCGGGGCTCGTACGGGGCGGGGTCCTGACATGGTCTGCCTCCTCGGATGGTGCTGCCGGATTGTTGCTGTTGTTATTCACATCCTGGCGCTCTGAATAGAGCTAGTCAATACGTCGGTGCGCCAGCGCGGGCGCGCCGCGGATGTTTGTCTGGATACGTGGTCTCGGGAACGACACAGCGGGGGACGCGGTGGACATCGTGAGTGACGGACGGACGGACGAGGAGCGGGTGGCGCGCCGGGACGAGGCGGTGCGGGCCGCCGTGGAGCAGGGGCTGCTGGGGCCGGACTCCCCCATCGTGGGCCTGCTGGACGTCACCGGCATCCGGGAGTCGGCGGCGGCGCTCAGGGCCGCGTTCGACGCGGTGACCGCGCCCGGCACCCCGGTGCTGCACACCTTCGCGGTGAAGGCGACCCCGCTGGTGCCGGTGCTGCGGCTGCTGCACGACGCGGGGATCGGCGCGGAGGTGGCGAGCCCCGGGGAGCTGGCGCTGGCGCGGGCGGCGGGGCTGCCGCCGGAGCGCACGGTGCTGGACTCGCCCGCCAAGACACCCGCCGAGCTGCGCGAGGCGCTGGCGCTCGGGATCGCCGTCAACATCGACAACCCGCGGGAGCTGGCCCGCGTCGCCACCCTGATGCGGTCCGCCCCGAGCCGCTCCCCGCTCGGCCTGCGGATCAATCCGCAGGTGGGCGCGGGCGCCATCGAGGCGCTGTCCACGGCGACCGCGACCTCGAAGTTCGGTGTGCCGCTGCGCGACGAGGGCGCGCGGGAGTGGGTGCTCACCATGTGCCGGGAGATGCCCTGGCTGACCCGCCTGCACGTGCACACCGGCTCCCAGGGCGTCCCGCTGTCGCTGATGGCGCGGGGCGTGGCGGAGACCTTCGCGCTGGCCGAGGAGATCAACGCGTACGTCGGGCGGCGGCAGATCGACACGATCGACATCGGCGGCGGGCTGCCGGTGAACTTCTCCTCCGACGCCACCACGCCGACGTACGCGCAGTACGCGCGGCTGCTGAGCGAGGCGGTGCCGGGGCTGTTCGAGGGGCGGTACGGGCTGGTCACCGAGTTCGGGCGGTCACTGCTGGCCAAGCACGGGACGCTGCTGGCGCGGGTGGAGTACACCAAGCGTGTGGGCGGGCGGCCGGTGGCGGTGACGCACGCGGGCGTGCAGGTGGCGACGCGGACGGTGTACGCGCCGGCGTCCTGGCCGCTGCGGCTGGCCGCCTACGACGCCAAGGGGCGGCCGAAGTCCGGGCCCGAGGTGGTGCAGGACGTGGCCGGGCCCGCCTGCTTCGCCGGCGACCTGCTGGCCGAGGCCCGGCCGCTGCCGCAGCTGGAGCAGGGTGACCTGGTGGCGGCGCTGGACACGGGCGCGTACTACTTCGCCCACCACTACGCCTACAACTCCCTGGCGCGGCCCGGCATTCACGGTTTCGTGCCGGACGGCACCGGCGGCGTCGCCTTCGCGACCGTGCGGGAGGCACAGGACCTCGACGCGATCGTGGCCGAATCCGGAGGGGCGCACGCGTCCGCGCTCACCACCCTGCGCACCCCCGGGCGCCCTTGACGCACCCCTGCCGAGCTGCTGTTCAACTGCCTTGAACCCGGGGCAAGTTGACCCACCCTAGCGGCCCGGCGCATGTTCCGCCGGAAAATGCCAGAACCCTCACCCCTCGCCCACACGTTGCGTAGCTTCGTGGTCACTCAGCCGAACCCAGAGGCGGGAGGGGAGTCACCGTGCCCGGAATCGACGAGTGTCTGCTGGAGGCCATGCAGCTGCCCGGCGCGCGCGGCGCGGCGCTGGTCGACTGGACCAGCGGACTGACCCTGGGCACGGTCGGCGAGGCCCCGGGCGACGACGCGGAGGCGAGCGCGGCCGAGGCCGCCGAGCTGGCCCGGCTGGCCGCCGAGCACCGCGTGTTCGCACCGGCGCGGGAACCCGGCGACGAGACCGAACCGCCCCTGGAGGACCTGATCCTCAGCAACCGGGACAGCTATCACGTGCTGCGGTTCGTGTGGACCTCGTTCGACAGCAGCGTCTTCCTGCATGTGTGGCTCGGCCGCGAGGAGGGCAATCTCGCCCTCGCCCGGATCCGCCTCGGGGAGCTGGCCGGACGGCTGGTGCTGGGATGACCGCGCTGCACGCCACCCCGGCCGGCCTGCCGCCCCGGCTGCCGGTGCGGGACCGCAGCACCGCCGCCGAGCGGGTGCCGCGGGGCCTGTCGCCGATGCTGAACCGGCTCGCCGCCGAGCGGGCCACCGGGGTACTGCTGCGCGAGCGCGGCACGCTCTACCTCGCCGACGGCCAGATCGTGCACGCCGAGAGCCCCGCCGCCCCCGGACTCGACGTCCTGCTCACCGCGCACGGCACGCTCTCCGCCGACGCCTGGAAGGACGCCGTCACCCGCGCCGACGAACGGCACGGCGCCGCCCGCCTGCTCCTCGACAGCGGCCGGATAGCCCCGGGCACCCTGGAGCTCTGCCACCTGGGCGCCCTCTACGACGCCGCCTACTTCGCGCTCGCGCCCAGCAGCACCCCGGGCCGCTTCCGCTACGGCACCGGCCACTGGCTCGGCCCCGTCCGCCCGGTACCGGTGCCCTCCCTGGAGCGCGAGACCCTGCGCCGTCGCCTCCTGCTGGACCGCATCTGGCCGGACCCCGACACCGACAGCGCCCCGCTCGCCCGCGCCGACCCGCCCCGGCCCCCCGCCCTCACCGGCCGCCAGCAGGCCGTACTGGCCCTCCTGGACGGTGTCCGCACCGCACCGGACATCGCCCGCGCACTGGGCCGCCCCACGTTCCACACCCTGGTGGACATACGGCGGCTGGCGGCGGCCGGAGTCCTCAGGCCACGCCCGCAGGAACCGGCCCCGCCCCCGCTCCCCACCCGAGCCGCTCCACGGCCGCCCGGGGAGCGGCCCGCACCCAACGACCCCGACGTCGCCCTGCTGAAGAGAGTCCGGGATGCGCTGGAGGCCCTTTGACCGACAGAGGAGAAACCTGATGGCCGCCCAGGCGCCGATACTCGACGAGCTCCACCGGCTCCGCGCCCGCATCCCCCAGCTGACCGGCTCCCTCGCGGCCAGCGTCGACGGCCTCGTCGTCGCCGCGGACGCGCCGGACACCGAACCGGACGGCGTGGCCGCCCTCACCGCCGCCGCGCTCGGCGTCGCCGTCCGCCTCGCCGACGCCACCGGCCGCGGTGACCTGCGCGAACTGCTGGTGCGCGGCCACGGCGGCTATGTGGCGACCTACGCGGCGGGACAGGCTGCCGTACTGACCCTGCTCGCCAAGGACGACGTCAGCGTCGGACGGCTGCACCTGGAGGGCCGCCGCGCCGCCGCCCGGATCGGGGAGCTGGTCGACGGGGCCGCCGAGGAGACCAAGAGCCGAACGCCCGCGCGGGCCCCGGCCGCCCGGGCGAAAGCCCCGCGCGACCGGCGCACCGCGTCCACCCAACCGCGCACCAGCGCGGAGAGTTGAGAGGAAATTCATCATGGCGAACACCGAGACCTCGCTGAAAGAGGCGCTGACCTCCATCGAGGGTGCGACCGGCGTCGCGCTCGTGGACTACACGAGCGGCATGGCGCTGGGCACCATGGGCGGCAGCAAGACCTTCGACCTGGGCGTCGCCGCCGCCGGCAACACCGATGTCGTACGGGCCAAGATGCGCACCATGGAGCACCTCGGGCTCAAGGGCGAGATCGAGGACATCCTGATCTCCCTGAGCGACCAGTACCACCTGATCCGTCTGCTCAGCGGCCGCGGCGGCAACGGCCTCTTCCTCTACCTGGTGCTCGACGCCAAGCGCTCCAACCTGGCGATGGCCCGGCACCAGTTGAAGAAGATCGAGCAGGATCTGGAGGTCTGACGCCGCCTCAGACGAGTGCCGCGGTGCGGCGGCGGGCCCCGCCGGGGGCCGCGTCGCCCGCCGCGATACCGGTGCCGCGGTAGGCCCTGACCGCCTTGCCCACGGGGCGTCCGCCCGCGCGGAGCCAGTCCACGCGCACCCACCACAGCGTCTCCTCGGCCCGCTCGCGGCGGCCGATCCAGGCTGACTTCAGCCACAGCCCGACCCCCGCCCCGGCCATCAGCATGCCGCCCGCCGCGGGCACCGCGAACGCGCTGCCGAACGCGGCGGCGAAAGCCAGCAGGATCCACCAGCGGTGGCCGCGCCGCCACCCTCGCAGGGTCACCGCGCGGTCCTGGAGGACGTCGTGCCGCCCGGCGCGCGCGGCCCCGCGCATGAGGGCGCCGTAACGGCCGCGCCGCAGGTACGCCACGACGGCCGCGGTGATGAGGAACAGGGCCGCCCCGGCCATCACCCCGATCCGGCGCCCGGTGATGCCGGGCACCAGGACGCCGAGCCCGGCTGCCAGGCCCCCGAGCCAGAACAGCGGTGCCACCCCGGCCCGTACGACGACGGCCACTCTCGCCAGTCCATGACCTCCGCGTGTCACGTTCCGCCTCCTCGAAACGTCGAGTACCAGTGGCGGGGAGGTTAGCGGACCTGTGTGAGACCTGTCTGAGAACGTCCGGGAAGCCCCCAGGGGGCTTTGGGAAACGCCGTCTCACTCCACGAACAGCCCGCGGGCCGCCGCCTTCGCGTCGAACTCCTCCAGCCACGCCTGCGCGTCGGGCAGGTCGTCGCACATGGCCTCCAGCAGCACCCGGCCCAGCAGCATCGGCGCGCAGGCGGTGTCGAAGGCGAGCCCGGTGCCGACGGCGGCGGGCAGCAGCAGGTCGGAGGCCTTGGCGACCGGTGCGAAGGCCGAGTCGGCGACCGTGACCACGGTCAGCCCGGCCTCCCTGGCGTAGCCGAGGGTGTCCAGCACCTCGCGCGGGTGCCGGGGCAGTGCGAAGCACAGCAGCGCCGAGGCGCCCGCTCGCACGCAGGCGTCGATCCGGTCGTGGATCATCGTCCCGCCCTCGTGCAGCAGCCGGACGTCCGGGTGGACCTTGGCCGCGAAGTAGGCGAAGCCGTACGCCTGGGCGGCCGCCGCGCGCAGGCCCAGTACCGGCAGCGGGCGGGAGGCGGCCAGCAGCCGGCCCGCCTTGCGCACCGGGCGCGGGTCGGCGAGCAGTTCGGCCAGGTGCCGCAGGTTCTCGATCTCGGCCTCGACGGCCTGCTGGTACTCGTTGGAGGTGCGCTCGGTGTCGGCGGGTTCGACGGGCGCCACCTCGCGCAGGTGGCGGCGCAGGGCCGGGTAGCCGTCGAAGCCGAGGGCGACGGCGAAGCGGGTCACCGACGGCTGGCTGACCCCGGCCAGTTCGGCGAGTTCGACGCTGGAGAGGAAGGGCACGTCGGCGGCCCGGCGCACCATGCTGTGCGCGATGCGCCGCTGGGTCGGGGTGAGCCGGTGCCCCTCGAAGAGCGCCTGCAGCCGCGCCGCCGGGGTGTCCGCGGCCCTCGTGTTGCCCTCCGCGCTCATGCGCCGTTCCCCCTCCAGATCTCCGTGAACCGGTCGAGCAGCCGGGCCGCCGCCGTCACGTCGTCGGTGAGCGGCCGGTCGGCCTGGTCCTCGTCGAGCACCGCCTCGGCGAGCTCCAACGCGCGGCCCACCGGGAGTCCCGGCTCGGGCCTGAGTTCGCGCTGGCGCAGCGCCCGTACGGCGGCGACGAGTTCGCAGCCGACGACGAGACGGTACGCGCCGCACGCGCGCAGCGTCTGCCGGGCGGCGAGCGAGGCGAAGCTGGCCTGTTCCTCGACGCCCCGGGAGAGTACAGCGTGGCCGAGGGAGGCGGGGGCGGAGAACGCGCGCAGGTCGCCGAGGGCGGCCGCAGCGGAGTACTCCAGGATCATCACCCCGGACGCGGCGGGCTCGTGGTCGGCGAGGAAGGGGCGCAGGCGGGTGTAGGCGGGCTCGTTGAGGGTGTGCAGGCGGGAGGTCGACAGCCGCGCGACCTGGGTGAGGGCGAGCCGGAAGTGGTCCAGGGCGAGGGCGAGTCCGGCCTGGTAGAAGCCGCCGTGGTGGTAGGCGGCGAGGTCGTCGGCCGAGATCAGCGGGTTCTCGGCGGCGGCGTTGAGCTCGACGGCGAGCAGTGCCTCCAGCGCGTCGGCGGCGTCGTGCGCGGGGCCGTGGATCTGCGGCAGACAGCGGAACCCGTACGGGTCCTGGATGCGGCCGAGGGGCGGGGTGGGGCGGTCCGCGGCGCCGGTCAGCTCCCGCATGCGGCGGGCGACCTCGGCGGTGCCGGGGTGCGGGCGGGCCTTGTGGACGGGGGCGGCGAAGGGCTCGTGGGAGCCGTCGACGGCTAGCAGGGAGAGCGCGGCGACGACCTGGGTGGCGCCGAGCAGCCCGCGCAGTTCGTGCAGGGCGAGGGCAGCCTGGCCGAGGGTGAGGGCGTTGCTGCTTATCAGGGCGAGCGCGTCGTTGTTGTCCAGCGGCTGCGGCGCGGGGGCGCCGGTCCCCCGCCACGGGTGCTCCCCGGCGAGCGCCAGCCCCATCTGCGCGAGCGGGGCGAGGTCCCCGGTGCCTACGGAGCCGAACTCGTGGACGACCGGATGGGCGCCGCCGATCAGCGCCTCGCACAGGGCGGTCACCACGGACGGCCGCAGCCCGGCGCCGCCCGCGAGGATCTGGTTGGCCCGTACGGCGAGCATGGCCCGCACCTGCCGGGCGGGCAGTTCCTCCCCGATGGCCCCGGCGTGGCTGCGCAGCAGGCGCAGGCCGTGCCCGGCGGCGGCCTCGGTGGGCACGTCCTCGGTGCGGTTGGCGCCGACGCCGGTGGAACGCCCGTAGACCCGCCCGGTCGCCGCGATCTGCCGCGCCGCGTCCCAGGAGCGGGCGGCCCGCTTCATCGCCTCGTCGTCCGGTACCGGCCGCGCGGCCCCGTCGGCCAGGCGCACCACGTCCGCGACGGTGAGTCCACGGCCGTCGAGCACGACCTGCCCGGCGCCCACGACCTGGGACGACATCACGCCCGCACTCCCCTCGACCCGCACGGTCCGCCCTTGCCTCCGACCCTATTCAGCGGCCGGAAAATCTGCATGACGTTATACAGCCTGGGCCACAATGCGTGCATGACACACGACGAGGTACCCGCCGCCCGCCCCATAGCCCTCGGACTGTCGCTGGGGACGAGTCTCGGAACCGCGGTCGGCCTTCTGCTCGGGCTGTTCGTCTTCGACAACATCGGTCTCGGCCTGGCCCTGGGCCTCGGCTTCGGCGTCGCCGTCGGCACCGCGGTCGGCGTCGCCGTCTCCCGGGGCGTACCCCCGGCCGAACACGGGGGCTAACCCCAGTGCGACCCCGGCCGGGGCTTTCTACCGTGGGTTGTATGACCGGAATGGATGCGCGGGACACCGAGCTGAAGAAGGAACTCGACGCCACCCTGCACGCCCGCAGGGAACTGGGCGACGAGTACGAGTCCGCGCTGGTCGACTCGTTCCTGGAGAAGGTCGACCAGCGCATCGACACGGCGGTCGAGCGCCGGGTGCGGCGGCAGATGGCCGAGCAGCAGATGGTGGCGGCCCGGGATGCCCGGTCACCGAAGCCGACGGACTCCTTCGGCGAGCGCTTCGGCTTCGGCATCGTCTCGCTGGTGCTGGCGATCCCGCTGTCCGGTATCGGCGGCGGGGTGGCCCACCTGCCGGGCCTGCTGGTCGCCTGGGCGGGCATCGTGGGCGTGAACGTGGTGCAGGCCGCCCGTACCCGTCCGGATCTGTTCCGCGGCCGGCGCAGGCGCCACGAGGACGACTGAGCGGAAGGAAGAATGCGCGGGGACCGCCGCACCCCCGTTGCCGGGGGGCGGGACGACGGCGGTCCCCGCGAGGGACGTGGACCGGGTCAGGACCCGTCTCACGTCCGGCGTCCAGGAGGTCCGGGAGCCGCTCCGGAGGTCCGTGGACGTTCGGCGCCGGCCGGGGCGGGGAGCCGCTCCCGCCCTGCCGACACCCACTAATGTGCCGGACGCGTGTTAAGCGAGTGCTGCGCGGACGTGACACGCTCGTACCACTTCCGCGAAGCGAAGGCGCCGGTCACCGCAAGTTCGCCGCCGCCACGGTCCGTTCACCGCAGGTTCGCCGCTACTTCCCGCCCTTGGCGAGGAAGGCGAGCAGGTCCTGACGGCCGATCACCCCGGTGGGCTTGCCCTCGACCAGCACGATCGCCGCGTCCGCCTTGCCGAGCACGGACATCAGGTCGCCGACCGGCTCACCGGAGCCGACCTGCGGCAGCGGGGCCGACATGTGCTTCTCCAGCGGGTCGTCCAGCGAGGCCTTCTTGGTGAACAGGGCGTCCAGCAGTTCGCGTTCGACGACCGAGCCGATGACCTCGGCGGCCATCACGTCCGGGTGGCCCGCGCCCGGCTTGACGATCGGCATCTGCGAGACGCCGTACTCGCGCAGCACCTCGATGGCCTGGCCCACGGTCTCGTCGGGGTGCATGTGGACGAGGGACGGGATCGCGCCGTGCTCCTTGTCGGCCAGCACGTCGGCGACGCGGGCGCTGGTGCCCTCGTCGTCCAGGAAGCCGTAGTCGGCCATCCACTCGTCGTTGAAGATCTTGCTGAGGTAGCCGCGTCCGCTGTCCGGCAGCAGTACGACGACCACGTCGTCCTCGCCGAGGCGCTCGGCGACCCGCAGCGCGGCGACCACGGCCATGCCGCAGGAACCGCCGACCAGCAGGCCCTCCTCCTTGGCCAGGCGACGGGTCATCTGGAAGGAGTCCTTGTCGGAGACCGGCACGATCTCGTCGGCGACCGTGCGGTCGTAGGCGGTGGGCCAGAAGTCCTCACCGACGCCCTCGACGAGGTACGGCCGCCCGGACCCGCCGGAGTAGACCGAGCCCTCCGGGTCGGCGCCGACGACCTTGACCTTGCCGTCGCTGACGTCCTTCAGGTAGCGGCCGGTGCCGGAGATGGTGCCGCCGGTGCCGACGCCCGCCACGAAGTGGGTGATCTTCCCCTCCGTCTGCTCCCACAGCTCCGGACCGGTGGAGTGGTAGTGGGAGAGCGGGTTGTTGGGGTTGGAGTACTGGTCGGGCTTCCACGCGCCCGGCGTCTCGCGCACCAGCCGGTCGGAGACGTTGTAGTACGAGTCCGGGTGCTCGGGGTCCACGGCCGTCGGGCAGACCACGACCTCGGCGCCGTAGGCGCGCAGCACGTTGATCTTGTCGGTGCTCACCTTGTCGGGGCAGACGAAGATGCACTTGTAGCCCTTCTGCTGGGCCACGATGGCAAGGCCGACGCCGGTGTTGCCGCTGGTCGGCTCCACGATGGTGCCGCCGGGCTTGAGCGCGCCGGACTCCTCGGCGGCCTCGATCATGCGCAGGGCGATCCGGTCCTTCACCGACCCGCCGGGGTTGAAGTACTCGACCTTGGCCAGGACGGTCGCCTTGATCCCCTTGGTCACGCTGTTGAGCCTCACCAGCGGGGTGTTGCCGACGAGGCTGATCATCGAGTCGTGGAATTGCACCGTTGTCTCCGGATGCTGCAAAAGATGTCGTCAGTGGTGCTGCCAGCCTATGGGCTCCGGAGCCTCCGTGACGGTCGTTCACTCCCCGTGGGGATTGGGCCACGGTCCGTGCGGGGCAAGGAGTGGGTGTACGGGTTCGAGGAGGTGGCGGCGAGGCATGACGAGCATGTCGAGGGCGAGAGTGGCCCGGCGCATCGCGGCCGGCGCCGCGTACGGCGGCGGCGGGATCGGCCTGGCCGGGGCGGCCGTGGTGGGTGTGCTGCTGGCCGAGGTCCAGCTGGCCAAGCGCGCCGTGGGCAACGGCACCCCGCACCCGCCGAGCGCGGACGGCCTGTACGGCAACGGCTTCACGGTCACCGGTGAGCCTCCGCTGCGGCTGGTGATGCTGGGCGACTCCACGGCCGCGGGCCAGGGTGTGCGGCGGGCCGGGCAGACGCCGGGCGCGCTGCTGGCGTCGGGTCTCGCGGCGGTGGCGGAGCGGCCGGTGCGGCTGCGCAATGTGGCGGTGCCCGGGGCCACCTCCGACGATCTGGACCGGCAGGTGTCGCTGACGCTGGCGGACTCCGATCGGGTGCCCGACATCTGCGTGATCATGATCGGCGCCAACGACGTCACCCACCGCATGCCCCCGACCCGCTCGGTGCGCTGTCTGGCCACGGCGGTACGGCGGCTGCGCACCGCGGGCGCCGAGGTGGTCGTCGGCACCTGCCCGGACCTCGGCACCATCGAGCCGGTGCAGCAGCCGCTGCGCTGGCTGGCCCGCCGCACCTCCCGCCAGCTCGCCGCCGCCCAGACCATCGGCGTGGTCGAGCAGGGCGGCCGTACGGTCTCGCTGGGCGATCTGCTGGGCCCGGAGTTCGAGGCGAACCCGCGGGAGCTGTTCGGGCCGGACAGCTACCACCCCTCGGCGGAGGGCTACGCCACCGCGGCGATGGCCGTGCTGCCCACGGTGTGCGCGGCACTGGGCCTGTGGCCCGCGGAGGAGGAGCGCCCGGACGTCTCCCGCCGCGAGGGCTTCCTGCCGGTGGCCCGGGCCGCGGCGGAGGCGGCGTCGGAGGCGGGCACCGAGGTCACCGCGGCGATGCCCACGGGTCCGCGGGGTCCGTGGGCACTGCTCAAGCGGCGGCGCAGGCGCCGGGTCCGGGAGGCGGAGCCGTCGCAGGCCAGCCCGTCCGGGGCACCCACAACGCCCTAAGCAAGCGCTTGGAAAAGAGGTCCGCATCACACCCCTCTGCCGGTGACCGCGCTCTTACGTACCGGTAACTTGCCCCCTGAACCCTCCTCAAGTCGTCGTCTGGAGCCGTGATGCCCGAAGCCGTGATCGTCTCGACCGCCCGCTCCCCCATCGGCCGCGCTTTCAAGGGCTCCCTGAAGGACCTGCGCCCGGATGACCTGACCGCCACGATCATCCAGGCCGCCCTCGCCAAGGTCCCCGAGCTCGACCCGCGGGACATCGACGACCTGATGCTCGGCTGCGGTCTGCCCGGCGGCGAGCAGGGCAACAACCTCGGCCGGATCGTGGCCGTGCAGATGGGCATGGACCACCTGCCCGGCTGCACGATCACCCGTTACTGTTCCTCGTCGCTCCAGACGAGCCGCATGGCCCTGCACGCCATCAAGGCCGGCGAGGGCGACGTGTTCATCTCGGCCGGTGTCGAGATGGTCTCCCGCTTCACCAAGGGCAACTCCGACTCGCTGCCCGACACGCACAACCCGTTCTTCGCCGAGGCCGAGGCCCGTACCGCCGAGGTCGCCCAGCAGGAGGGCACCACCTGGCACGACCCGCGCGAGGACGGCCTGGTGCCGGACGCCTACATCGCGATGGGCCAGACCGCCGAGAACCTCGCCCGCTGGAAGGGCGTCAGCCGCCGGGAGATGGACGAGTTCGGCGTCCGCTCGCAGAACCTCGCCGAGGAAGCCATCAAGAACGGCTTCTGGGAGCGGGAGATCACCCCGGTGACCCTCCCCGACGGCACCGTGGTGAGCAAGGACGACGGCCCGCGCGCGGGCGTCACCCTGGAGGGCGTCGAGGGCCTCAAGCCCGTCTTCCGCCCCGACGGCCTGGTCACCGCGGCCAACTGCTGCCCGCTCAACGACGGCGCCGCCGCGCTCGTCATCATGAGCGACACCAAGGCCCGCGAGCTGGGCCTGACCCCGCTCGCCCGGATCGTCTCCACCGGCGTCTCCGGCCTGTCCCCCGAGATCATGGGCCTCGGCCCGGTCGAGGCGTCCCAGCAGGCGCTGCGCCGCGCCGGTCTGACGATCGACGACATCGACCTGGTCGAGATCAACGAGGCGTTCGCCGCCCAGGTGATCCCCTCCTACCAGGACCTGGGCATCCCACTGGAGAAGCTGAACGTCAACGGCGGCGCCATCGCCGTCGGCCACCCCTTCGGCATGACCGGTGCCCGGATCACCGGCACGCTCATCAACTCCCTCCAGTTCCACGACAAGCAGTTCGGCCTGGAGACGATGTGCGTCGGCGGCGGCCAGGGCATGGCGATGGTCATCGAGCGCCTGAGCTGACCGTGACCACCGCACGACCCTGAGTGAGACTTCGGCCCGGAACCCGGCAACCGCCCGGGTTCCGGGCCGCTTTGTGATCCAATCTCCCCCAGGATGTGACCTATCTCCCTCGGTTGAGGGATTTCCGCAGGTCAGGGGTGTTCCACCAGTACCGCCAGAGGCAAGTTCCTGTCCGATTCGTGACGTTACGCACTGACAGCTGGTTAGTCCACCCTTCAAGCTGATGTAGGAAGTCGGGGGTCGACTTTGAACCGGGAGTACGTCAGTGAGCGCCATGCCCATCGCCCTGCTGCTCACCACGGCCGCCACCGGCGCCGTGGGCGTCGCCGTCCTGCGCACCCTGTGGGTGCTGCGTCGACAGGTCGCGGCCCTGCACACCGAGCTGGCCGCGAGCAACGCGGCCGCGGCCCGGGGGCGGGTCCCGGCCGCGCGTGCGGCCGCCGAGGCCGATGAGATACGCGCCGCCGTCGCCGCCGCCCTCGCCGAGGAGCGGGAGCGGGAGCTGGCCGAGGCGCGCGCGTTCTGGGCGGCCCAGGAGGCCCGTGACGCCTCCGACGCCCCGACCCTGCTGGGTCTGGGCGACAGTGAGCTGTTCCTGCCCCGGCAGGCCGATTTCGTCGGTCTGGAGCCGCTGGAGCCGGTCGCCGAGCCGAGCGGGGACGCCGACGAGTTCGCCGGGGAGTCCCCGGAGCTGGCCGCGGCCCGCCGCCGGCACCCCTCGCACCCGGACTTCGTACCGGTGCAGTCGCCGGTCGTGAACGACCATGAGCGCACCGTCGCCGCGCTGGAGGAGCTGGCCTCCTCCGCGACCGAGCTGACCGACGTCCGCCCGGGTCCGCTCGGCACCCTCGACGTCTACGTCTTCGCCGACGGCACCACGCTGTGCATGACCCCGGGCCACCGGGAGACGGCGGAGCGGCTGGCCGAGGCGCTGCGCGCGGGCGAGACCCCGGTGCTGCTGGGCGGCTCGGGCATCTCCGGCGCGTACACGCTGACCTTCGCCTGCGGCGAGGAGAACGTCTACATCCTGGCCGACCGGGTCATAGCGAGCCTGTAGGGCTCAGACCCCGGCCCGCTTCTGGGCCTCGGCGACCAACTCCACAGCCTCGTTCACCTGGGCCTCGTCCGTCAGGACGAGGCCCAAGTCGTGTCCGGCGACGGTGATTTGGTCCGCGGCGGCGAACATCCCCGCGTCCGGCATCTCCCGGGGCTCCGCGGCGGGGTCCTCCAGCAGCTGGGCGCGCCGGGCCAACTCCCTGGCCAGCGCCAGCGCCTCCGCGGCCGCGCCCCGCTGCAGCCTGCTCTGCGGCGCCCCCCGCAGCCGGTCGGCGAAGTGATCCACAGCCTCGGTCAGACGCGTCGTATCCACCACGGCGCAACCGTACGCGCTGGAACGGGACTGTTGCCAACGGGCGAAGCCTCAGGCACCGTGACCTGAAGGACCGGCTTACATCCCCTTTGCGTCCGGAGGCGCCGATGTCCCACGTCCTCTCCGAGGAGACCCACCGCAACATGCTCGCCCGCATCCCCCACTGCACCGGTCGTGAAGTCTCCGACTGGCTGCGCACGATGGAAGAAGGACCCGCCCTCGTCCGCTTCGAGGAGAAGGTCAGCTGGCTCCGCCACGAATACGACCTCGCGTACGGCCACGCGAAGGCCATCGTCCACGAGTACGACCTGAGGAGGGCGGCGCGCAAATTCCTCTAGGCGCGCGAAGACGACGAAGGGCCCCGGGTACGGAACCCGGGGCCCTTCCTACGATCCGTTGGTGGATCAGTCGCTGCTGTTGAGGATCGAGATGAGTCGCAGGAACTCCATGTAGATCCACACCAGGGTCATCGTCAGACCGAAGGCCGCCAGCCACGACTCCTCACGCGGGGCGCCGTAGGCGATGCCGTCCTCGACCTGCTTGAAGTCCAGGGCCAGGAAGGCCGCGCCGAGCAGGATGCCGACGATACCCATCACGATACCGAGCGGGCCGCTGCGGAAGCCGAGGCCGTCACCGCCGCCGAAGACGGCGAACAGCAGGTTGACCGCCATCAGCATGATGAAGCCGAGCGCGGCCGCCATCACGAAGCCGGCGAAGCGGCGGTTGACGCGGATCCAGCCCGCCTTGTAGGCGATCAGCACGCTCGCGAAGACACCCATCGTGCCGAGCACGGCCTGCATGGCCGCGCCGTCCGCGATGCGGTTGTCGACGACGTTGGAGACCACGCCGAGGAAGACACCCTCGAACGCGGCGTAGGTCAGGATCAGCGCGGGGGACGCCTTGCGCTTGAAGGACTGCACCAGCGCCAGGACCATGCCGATCAGACCGGCGCCGATGGCGATGCCGTACGACCGGTTGATGTTGGCGTCGTCGACCGGCAGCAGCGCCCAGGCGAGCGCGGCGGTGACGATCAGGACACCGAGGGTCGTGCCGGTGCGCAGGATGACATCGTCCATCGTCATCCGGCCGGTGGTGACCGGCGCCTGCGGCGGCGCGCCCTGCAGGCCCTGCTGGGCGTAAGGGTTCTGCGCGTACGGGTTCTGGGCGTACGGGTTACCGCCCTGCGGCTGGGCGTAGGGGTTGCCCTGCGTGCCCACAGCGGCGCCCCCGGCCTGCGGCTGGGCGTTGAAGCCCGCGTAGCCGTTGTCGCGGCTGAACCCCCGTCGCGAGAAGACCGGGTTGCTGCTCCTCATTTCACTCCTCCATGGCCACCTTGCGCAGCCTTGGCTCAAGAGTAATAGAAAGGCAAAGGAAAGACCCTACTGCTTGGGGAGGATCTTTCCCCTGCTGTGCTGCGCAACACGCTACGCGGCTGCGTGATTCCCCACACCGGAGGCCCTCATTCATGACCAACCCGCTACCTGGCCGGAACCCATCGGTGATCAGTCGAGCGGGAACCCCGTGTAGCACTCGGCCAGATCGGTCATCGCGGCCCGCGAGGAGGTGAGCCGGGCCAGCCTGGCGAGCTGGAGCCGGTCCTCGAACGGGGTGGCGTCCCCGGCCCGGTGGAGCAGGGTCGTCAGGTCGTAGGAGAACCGCTCGGCCTGCCACACGCGGCGCAGGCAGGTCGCCGAGTAGCTGTCGAGCCGTTCGTCCGATCCGGTGTCGCGCCGGTGGATCAGGGCCCGCGCGAGGGTGACGACGTCGCCCACGGCGAGGTTCAGGCCCTTGGCGCCGGTCGGCGGGACGATGTGCGCCGCGTCACCGGCGAGGAGGAGCCGGCCGTGGCGCATCGGCTCGTGGACGAAGGAACGCATCGGGGTGACCGACTTCTGGGTGACGGGGCCGCGTTCCAGGCGCCGGCCGTCATTGGTCTCGAAGCGGCGCTCCAGCTCGGTCCATATCCCGTCGTCGGACCAGTCGTCGGGATCGGTGCCCTCCGGTACCTGGAGGTAGAGGCGGGAGACCGAGGGGGAGCGCATCGACAGGAGGGCGAAACCGCGGTCGTGGCGGGCGTAGACGAGTTCGTCGTGCGAGGGCGGTACGTCGGCCAGGATGCCGAGCCAGGCGTACGGGTAGGAGCGCTCGAAGGTGCGGCCGAGCCGCTCGGGTATCGCGCGGCGGGCGATACCCCAGTAGCCGTCGCAGCCGGCCACGTAGTCGCACTCCAGGACCGACTCGCGGCCCTCGTGCCGGTAGCGGACGCGGGGGCGGTCGGTGGTGGCCTCCTCCACCGCGAGGGCCTCCGCCCCGAAGAGCAGAGGGTGACCCTCCTTCAGCTGGAGGGCGATGAGGTCCTTGCAGACCTCGGTCTGGGCGTACACCATCACCGAGCGGCCACCCGTGAGCGCGGGGAAGTCGATGCGGTGGCGGGTGCGGTCGAAGCGCAGTTCGATTCCGTCGTGGCGCAGCCCCTCGCGGTCCATGCGCTCGCCCGCGCCGGCCGCGCGCAGGACGTCGACGGTGCCCTGCTCCAGGATCCCGGCGCGCTGGCGGTGCTCGACGTAGGCGCGGTCCCGGCTCTCCAGGACGACCGAGTCGATACCGGCCGTGTGCAGGAGCCGGGCGAGGAGGAGGCCCGCGGGGCCGGCTCCGATGATGCCGACGGTGGTGCGCATCGGTCGTTCCCTTCATGTACGAAAGGCTGCGGTCGCGCTTGTGTTCGTCGGGTGAAGTTTGTTTCACCGAGTTGATGACGTGAGTCTCCGATCGCAACCAGCCGCTGTCAACGGTTCGTGCGGTGAAGTGTTCGATGGAGGATGCACGGAAAGAGACCGCGAATCGGGCGGCCGTGCAGGGGTCGGAAGTGCCCGGAACCGGACTTGAACCGGTACGCCCGCGAGGGGCAGCGAGGTTTAAGCTCGCCGTGTCTGCATTCCACCATCCGGGCAGGCCATGGGCTCCGCGTTGAGGTTCCGAGCCTATCGGGATACATCCCCCGAACAGCCGAAGGACGGCCCGATGTTGTCTTATTTTATTGACGTCTGAGGGGGCATCAGCCGACGGTACGGGCCATCCGCACTTGCCAATAGCCTTGCGGGCGACGCCCGGCCACGCATGCGGAATGACGGAATTTCACCTGCCGAACAAGGACGCTCCACCTGTTCTTGACGCGAGGTCTCTCAGGGGCCGCCGTCATCCCCAGGTATGACACCCCGGCTCCCGGTGCGACCCGAGTCTGCCTTCGGAACCGGAACAGCGGCTGACTACACGGCCGCCCCCGCAGCGGACGATGGAACACATCCCCCGAACACGTCCACGTCTGCCGAGGAGCGCCTTCACGTGACCACCACACCTATCGCCGGCCGGGCCACCGCCGTGGCCGCGCGCGCCACGGATCTTTCGAAGGTCTACGGACAGGGCGAGACCCAGGTGGTCGCCCTGGACCGGGTCTCCGTCGAGTTCCGGCAGGCCGAGTTCACCGCGATCATGGGCCCGTCCGGCTCCGGCAAGTCCACGCTGATGCACTGCGTGGCGGGCCTGGACACCTTCTCCTCCGGCTCGGTGCGCATCGGCGACACCGAGCTCGGCTCGCTGAAGGACCGTCAGCTCACCAAGCTGCGCCGGGACAAGATCGGCTTCATCTTCCAGGCGTTCAACCTGCTGCCGACGCTGACCGCGCTGGAGAACATCACGCTCCCGATGGACATCGCGGGCCGCAAGCCGGACCGGCAGTGGCTGGACTCGGTCATCGACATGGTGGGCCTGCGCGACCGGCTCGGCCACCGCCCCTCCCAGCTCTCCGGCGGCCAGCAGCAGCGCGTCGCCGTCGCCCGTGCCCTCGCCTCCCGGCCGGACATCATCTTCGGCGACGAGCCCACCGGAAACCTCGACTCCCGCTCCGGCGCCGAGGTGCTGGGCTTCCTGCGCAACTCCGTACGGGAGTTGGGGCAGACCGTGGTGATGGTGACCCACGACCCGGTCGCCGCCGCCTACGCGGACCGCGTGGTCTTCCTCGCCGACGGCAGGATCGTGGACGAGATGTACCGGCCCACCGCCGACGCCGTGCTCGACTTCATGAAGCAGTTCGACGCGAAGGGCCGCACCTCCTGATGTTCCGCACCGCCCTGCGCAACGTCCTCGCGCACAAGGCCCGCCTGATGATGACCGTGCTCGCCGTCATGCTCGGCGTCGCGTTCGTCGTCGGCACCCTGGTCTTCACCAACACCCTCTCCAACGCCCTGCAGAACAGCTCCGCCAAGGGCTTCGACCATGTCGACGTCGCCGTCACCGCCGAGGCCCAGGAGTCCGAGGGCAACAAGCTCGCCCGGACGCCCGAGCTGACCGACGAACTGCTGGAGCGCAGCGCCGAGGTCCCCGGTGCCGCCTCCGCGATCGGCGTCGTCCAGGGCTTCACCGCCGTCGCCGACAAGGACGGCGACCTCGTCGGCGACGGCTTCCAGTCCCAGGGCGGCAACTACTGGGGCACCAAGGACGAGCGGTACCCGCTGGTCAGCGGGCACGCCCCGAAGGGCGAGAACCAGGTCCTGATCGACTCCGAGACCGCCAAGCGCACCGGGTACAAGGTCGGCGACACCGTGCGGCTCTCCGTCGACGGACCGGTGCTCAAGCCCACCGTGGTCGGCATCTTCACCACCGACGACGGCAATGTCGCGGCCGGCGGCAGCCTCGCCCTGTTCGACACGGCGACGGCGCAGAAGCTGTTCGGCAAGGTGGGCACGTACGACGAGATCGACGTCCGGGCCGCGGCCGGGACCAGCGAGGACCGGCTGAAGGCGGCGCTGGACAAGGCGCTGCCGAAGGACAGGGTCGAGACGGTCACCGGCGCCGAACTCGCCGACGACCAGGCCGAGATGATCTCCTCGTCCATGAGCGGGCTGAAGCAGGGGATGCTGGTCTTCGCCGGGATCTCGCTGTTCGTCGGCACCTTCATCATCGCCAACACCTTCACCATGCTGGTCGCCCAGCGCACCAAGGAGCTGGCGCTGCTGCGCGCGGTCGGTGCCTCGCGCCGGCAGGTGACGCGGTCGGTGCTGATCGAGGCGTTCGTGGTCGGCGCGGTCGCCGGGGCGGCCGGTCTGCTCGCGGGCATCGGCATCGGCGCGGGCCTGCGCTCCCTGATGGGCGCGCTCGACGCGACCGTCCCCGACGGCCCCCTGGTCATCTCCTCCGGCACGATCGGCACCGCCCTCGGGGTCGGCGTGGTGATCACCATGCTGGCGGCGTGGCTGCCGGGCCGCCGGGCCGCGAAGATCCCGCCGGTGGCGGCGATGAGCAGCCTGCACGCCCAGGCGACCACCAAGTCGCTGGTGCTGCGCAACACGCTCGGCGCGCTGTTCTCCGCCGCGGGCATCGCGGTCGTCCTCGCCGCTACCGGCATGGACGGCTCCAGCGGCCAGGCCCCGATGGGCATCGGCGCGGTCCTGCTGATCATCGGTGTCTTCATCCTGACGCCGCTGCTGTCCCGCCCGCTGATCGCGGCGGCCACGCCGGTCATGCGGATCTTCGGGGTGTCCGGCAAGCTCGCCCGGCAGAACTCGGTGCGCAACCCGCGCCGTACCGCCGCGACCGCCTCCGCGCTGATGATCGGGCTCACCCTGATCACCGGGATGACGGTGATGGCGGGCAGCCTCCAGCAGGGCATCGACAAGATGGCCAGTTCGTCGCTGCGCGCGGACTACGTGGTCTCCATGGCCAACGGCAACTCCCTGTCCACGGACGTCGACCGGACGCTGCGCGGGCTGGACGGGGTCACCGCCACCAGCCCGCTGCGCAACGCGCCCTCGCGGATCGGCGGCGAGACCGAGTACCTCACCGGCGTCGACGGCTCCTCCATCGCGAAGCTGACCGAGCTGCCCGTGGACAGCGGCGCCTTCGAGGTCGGCGGCGGCAAGGTGGTCGTCGACGACGAGACGGCGAAGTCCAAGGGCTGGCGGGCCGGTTCCGCGTTCACCGTGCACTACGAGGACGGGAAGTCGGACCGGCTGACGGTCGCCGGGGTCTACGAGGGCAACGAGATGATCCGCGGGATCATGATCGACAACCGCATCCTCACCCCGCACCTCGAAGAGCCCGCGGACATGCAGGTCATGGTGAAGACGGCGGACGGCACCTCCCAGGCGACGAAGGACCGGCTGGAGAAGGCCCTCGGCAACAACCCGGCCATCGCGGTCCAGGACAAGAAGGACATCTCCAACGAGATCGCGCAGATGTTCACGCTGATCCTGAACATGGTCTACGGCCTGCTCGCCATGGCGGTGATCGTGGCGGTCCTCGGCGTCATCAACACCCTCGCGATGTCGGTGTTCGAGCGCTCGCAGGAGATCGGCATGCTGCGCGCGGTCGGCCTGGACCGCAAGGGCATCAAGCGGATGGTCCGGCTGGAGTCCCTGGTGATCTCCCTGTTCGGCGGGGTGCTGGGCATCGGTCTGGGCGTGTTCTTCGGCTGGGCGGCCGGTGAACTGCTGGCCGCGAAGATGCCGACGTACGAACTGATCCTGCCCTGGACCCGGATGGGCGTGTTCCTGCTGCTGGCGGCCGTGGTGGGCGTGCTGGCGGCCCTGTGGCCGGCCCGGCGGGCGGCGCGGCTGAACATGCTCGCGGCGATCAAGTCGGAGTAGCCGCGGACGTCGGGCGGCGCCGATTGGCGGGTTCGGGCGCGTGACAGGGCACCGCGTCGGCGCTGCCCGGCGCGCCGGCGGCCCGAATCGGCCGCGCGCCGGTTCCCGGCTCGGTGAAGGGCCCCGTCTCCCCTCGGAGGCGGGGCCCTTCGGTGTTCAGTTCCAGGTGCGGGCGCGCAGGGGCATCCCGGAGGCGCCGGAGTCGGGGGTGCGGACCGCCAGGATCTGGTTGACGCCGATGCGGTTGCGCTCGAAGGCGAGCGCGGAGGCGGCCATGTACAGGCGCCACACCCGGGCCCGGCCGGGGCTGGTGAGCCGTACCGCGCGCGGCCAGTCGGCCTCCAGGCGGGCCACCCAGTGGCGCAGGGTGCGGGCGTAGTGCTCGCGGATCGCCTCCACGTCCCGCACCTCGAACCCGGCGCGCTCCAGCTGGGCGACGGTGACGCCGACGGGCTGGAGCTCGCCGTCGGGGAAGACGTAGGCGTCGATGAACTCGTCGACGTGGTACGTGGACTCGTCGCGCTGCGGGCGGCGGGAGATCTGGTGGTTGAGCAGCCGTCCGCCCACGTCCAGCAGCCCGTGCAGATGGGTGGCGTACTCCAGGTAGCGCTGGGCGCCGACGTGTTCGGCCATGCCGATGGAGGAGATCGCGTCGTAGGGGCCGTCCTTGAGGTCGCGGTAGTCCTGGACGCGGATCTCGACGCGGTCGGTGAGCCCCTCGTCGGCGGCGCGCTTGCGGGCGTAGGCGGCCTGTTCCTGGGACAGGGTGATGCCGACGACGCTCACGCCGTAGTGCTGGGCGGCGTGCAGGGCCATCGAGCCCCAGCCGCAGCCGACGTCCAGCAGCCGCATGCCGGGCTGGAGGGCGAGCTTGCGGCAGACCAGGTCGAGCTTGTCGTACTGGGCCGCTTCGAGGGTGTCGTCCGGGCCCTGCCAGTAGGCGCAGGAGTACACCATGGACGGGCCGAGGACGATCTCGTAGAAGTCGTTGCCGACGTCGTAGTGGTGGCTGATGGCGCGGCGGTCGGTGCGTCTGGTGTGGAGGTGGCCGCGGCGGCGGACCTCCTCCTCGGGGGGCGCGGGCGGCAGCGGGATCCCGGTCATGGCGACCAGCCCCCGGACCGCGGCGCGGACCTCGGGGTCGCGCAGTGCCTGACCGGTCGAGCGGGCGTCCTCGCCGCGCTCCCAGATCAGGCCGGAGAGCAGGTCGAGGCAGGTGTAGAGGTCGCCCTCGATGTCGAGGTCACCGGCCACCCAGGCGCGGGCGAGACCGAGTTCGCCGGGTTTCCACAGCAGCCGGCGCACGGCCCGGCGGTTGCGGACGACCAGCGCCGGTGCCCCCGGCGGACCCGCCTGCGAACCGTCCCAGGCGCGGATACGCACCGGGAGCGGTCCTCCCAGCAACTGTTCGACGAGGCCCACCAGCCGCGGCGCGGCGTCTGCCATGGCGCACACCTCCATGCCCCAGGAGAACGGGATACCTGATGTCCAAGTACCCACGTAAACACCAACAGGGCGGCTGCGCAGTCCCCCGTCGGCGTTTTGGAGCACATGTGGCCCACGGGCCCGGGAACGCCGAAGGACCTCCCGCACCACGGATGGCGGAAGGTCCTTCGGGGATTTCAGCGACCCAGGGAGGTCAGGAGGCCTTGGCCTTCTCCTCGGTCTTCGGCGCGACGGCGGCCGGGGCCGGCTTGGCGGCCTCGTAGAACTCCTCGCGCGGGGACTCCAGCGCACCGAGCGCCACGACCTCGCGCTTGAGGAACATGCCGAGCGTCCAGTCGGCGAAGACCCGGATCTTGCGGTTCCAGGTCGGCATCGCCAGGCCGTGGTAGCCGCGGTGCATGTACCACGCCAGCCGGCCCTTGAGCTTGATCTTGAACTTGCCGACGACGATCATCGCGACGCCCTTGTGCAGGCCCAGACCCGCGACGGCGCCCTTGTTGGCGTGGCTGTACTCCTTCTGCGGGAAGCCCCGCATGCCGGACACCACGTTGTCGCCGAGGACCTTGGCCTGCCGCAGCGCGTGCTGCGCGTTCGGCGGGCACCAGGCGTTCTCGTTGCCGGCCTTGCGGCCGACCAGGTCCGGGACCTGGGCGTTGTCGCCGGCGGCCCAGATGTAGTCGGTGCCGGTGACCTGGAGCGTCGGCCGGCAGTCGACGTGGCCGCGCGGGCCGAGCGGCAGGCCGAAGCGGGCGAGCGCCGGGTTCGGCTTCACACCGGCGGTCCACACGATGGTGTTGGAGTCGACCTCAAGGCCGTTCTTCAACACGACGTGGCCGTCGACGCAGGACTCCATGGAGGTGGACAGGTACACCTCGACCCCGCGGGCCTCCAGGTGCTCCTTGCCGTACTTGCCGAGCTTCGGGCCGACCTCGGGCAGGATCTTGTCGGCGGCGTCGACGAGGATGAAGCGCATGTCCTCGCGGGAGACGCTGCTGTAGTACTTGGCCGCGTCGCGGGCCATGTCCTCGACCTCGCCGATGGTCTCCGCGCCGGCGAAGCCGCCGCCGACGAAGACGAAGGTGAGCGCCTTGCGGCGGATCTCCTCATCGGTGGTGGAGTCGGCCTTGTCGAGCTGCTCCAGCACGTGGTTGCGCAGGCCGATGGCCTCCTCGATGCCCTTCATGCCGATGCCCTGCTCGGCGAGGCCGGGGATCGGGAAGGTGCGGGAGACCGCGCCCATCGCGATGACCAGGTAGTCGAACGGCAGCTCGTACGCCTCGCCCACCAGCGGGGCGATCGTGGCGACCTTGCGGTCCTGGTCGATGGTGGTGACCCGGCCGGTGAGGACCTCCGCCTTGGGCAGCACGCGCCGCAGCGGGACGACGACGTGGCGCGGGGAGATGTTGCCGGCGGCGGTTTCGGGAAGGAAGGGCTGGTAGGTCATGTACGACCGGGGGTCGACGACCGTGACGGTCGCCTCGCCGTAGCGCATCTTCTTCAGGATGCGCCGAGCTGCGTACAGTCCTACGTACCCACCGCCTACTACGAGGATCCTGGGACGCTCCGTGGTGCTCATGCCATCGAGTATCCACCCGCCCCTGGGGGGTAGCTCGTGCGCCCCTTCACAAGCTCGGCCGGGGGGTGTGTTATCCTCCCCGGCCCGCGTGATCCACATCATGCCGATGAGAGGGAACCGGCGTCCGGCGCCGACCGTTGTCAAGGGCGCGTGAGCTGCCTCTCCTTGCATTCGAAGGCGCTGTGAGGGGTCCGAAACACTCCCGGAGGGCCGCTTCCGACAGGGGCTCCATACACCTCTTCTGAACATGTTCAAGGGGGTGTTGGCCCCCCGGAAGGGCCAACCGGCCCCTTTACGGGGCATCGCCGGACCCAATTCCTTGTGAAGAACTTCACGAACTTTCTCGCGGGAGTGCGAAGGAGGGGTCCTCAAGGACCCCTCGAACCCGCTCAGACGCTACATGACCTGCTCAAGCGAACGCTACCGAGCAGTAACAAGTGGGGGCTACGCCACCGACCAGGCGATGCCGTCGAGGATGTCGTGCTCACTCACGACGACCTCCTCGGCACCGATCCGCTCCATGATCGCCAGCAGGACGAGCGACCCCGCGCCGATCACGTCCACCCGCCCCGGGTGCATGGAGGGCACGGCGGCCCGCTCGGCGTGCGTGGAGCGCAGCAGCCACTCGGTGATCTCCCGGACCCGCTCGCGCGAGACCCGGGAGTGGTGGATGCGGGCGGAGTCGTACTCGGGCAGCTCCTGGGCGATGGCGGAGACCGTGGTCACCGAGCCGGCCAGGCCCACCAGGGTGCGCGCCTCGCGCAGCGGCACGGTCCGCTCGGCGAGGTCGAGGGCGGCCTCGATGTCCGCGCGCATCGCCGCGATCTGCTCGGCGGTCGGCGGGTCGCTGACGGCGCCCTCGCGCACCAGGTGCCGCTCGGTCATCCGTACGCAGCCCACGTCCACGGAGCGGGCGGCGCGCACATGGTCCTCGCCGACGACGAACTCCGTGGACCCGCCGCCGATGTCGACGACGAGATACGGCTTCGGCAGGTGGTCGTGCCCGGTGAGTTCCTTGGTCGCGCCGGTGAAGGAGAACTCCGCCTCCTGGTCGCCGCTGATGACCTCGGGCTCCACGCCCAGGATCTCCATGACGCCGCGCACGAAGTCGTCCCGGTTCTCCGCGTCCCGGGAGGCGGAGGTGGCCACGAAGCGCACCCGCTCGGCGCCGTGCTCCTTGATGGCGGCCGCGTACTCCCGGCAGGCGGCGAAGGTCCGCTCCAGCGCCTCCGGGGCGAGCCTGCCGGTCCGGTCGACGCCCTGGCCGAGCCGCACGATGGTCATCCGGCGGTCCAGGTCGACCAGGTCACCCGTGGCGGGGTCGCAGTCGGCGACCAGCAGGCGGATGGAGTTCGTACCGCAGTCGATGGCGGCGACACGCGTCACTGGGCGTCCTCCTGAGTTCCCGTCACACAGGCGCCCTTGCGCCACCACTCCGGCAGCATCGCCAGCGCCTCGTCGCCCAGCGGGTTCACGCCGGGCCCGGCGGCCAGCGAGTGCGCCACCAGGACGTGCAGGCACTTCACCCGGTCCGGCATACCGCCCGCGCTGGGGAAGCCCTTCAGCTCCTCGATCTCGTCCCGGCGCCGGATGTAGTCCTCGTGCGCGGCGCGGTAGGCGGCGGCCAGCTCGGGATCGGTGGCGAGCCGCTCCGTCATCTCCTTCATCACGCCCTCCGCCTCCAGCGTGCCGATGGCGGAGTTCGCCTTGGGGCACGTCAGGTAGTACAGCGTCGGGAAGGGCGTGCCGTCCGGCAGCCGGGGCGCCGTCTCCACCACGTCCGGCTGCCCGCAGGGGCACCGGTGCGCGATGGCGCGCAGCCCGCGCGGCGGGCGGCCGAGCTGCTGCTGGAAGGCCGCGACGTCCGCGTCGGTCGGCTGGGTGCGCGGCGTGGTGGGCGGGGGCGTTTCCATAACAGTGTTTACAGTCTTTCGTCTCTGTCTATCGGTCGGCGGCGTCGGACTTGTCGACCCCGTCCCAGACATTGGCGTACCAGGCACGGTCGGCGGCGCCCTGGTCGGCGCGGGTGCGCTTGACGGCGTCCGGGTCGATCACCACGTACCCGGTCTCGCCCGGCAGCACGTAGTGCAGCCGCTCCCGGATCCGCTGCTCCGCGTACGCGTCGTCCTTCCAGCGTGCCTTGAGGTCGCGCAGGTCCTCCACCCGCTGCCGGGCCTGCTCCCGCTGCTGTTCCAGCTCGGCGATCTCGGCGCGCTGGGCGACGTACTGCCTTATCGGGTAGGCGAGCGCGACGACCAGGGAGCAGACGACGAGGGCGAGCAGCGCGGCGCGGCCGGTCAGCCGGGAGCGGCGGGCCTGCCGTTTGGTCTGGGAGCGGTAGACCCGGGCCGCTGTCTGCTCCCCGAGCAGCCTGATCCTGGTCGCGGTGGAGAACCGGTCCCGGTCCTTCACGGCCATCTGCCCCGCCTCCCGTTCCACACGCGTACGTCCCCGCACACGGTACGGGACCGAGTACGGGGACGTACGTACGACTGGCTACCCCTGGGCGGTGATCAGCCCTTGAAGCGGGGGAACGCCGAGCGGCCGGCGTACACCGCGGCGTCGTCGAGGATCTCCTCGATGCGCAGCAGCTGGTTGTACTTGGCCACGCGCTCGGAGCGGGCCGGGGCGCCGGTCTTGATCTGGCCGCAGTTGGTGGCGACGGCCAGGTCGGCGATGGTGACGTCCTCGGTCTCGCCGGAGCGGTGGGACATCATGCACTTGAAGCCGTTGCGCTGGGCCAGCTCCACGGCGTCCAGGGTCTCGGTGAGCGAACCGATCTGGTTCACCTTGACCAGGAGGGCGTTGGCGGTGCCCTCCTCGATGCCGCGGGCGAGGCGCTCGGGGTTGGTGACGAACAGGTCGTCGCCGACCAGCTGGACCTTGTCGCCGAGCTTGTCGGTGATGACCTTCCAACCCGCCCAGTCGTCCTCGAACAGCGGGTCCTCGATGGAGACGAGCGGGTAGGCCGCCACGAGCTCCTCGTAGTACTCCGTCATCTCGGCGGCGGAGCGCTCCTTGCCCTCGAAGAGGTACTTGCCGTCCTTGTAGAACTCGGAGGCGGCGACGTCGAGGGCGAGGGCGATCTGCTCGCCGGGGGTGTAACCGGCCTCCTTGATGGCCTCAAGGATGAGGTCGAGGGCCTCGCGGTTGGAGCCGAGGTTCGGGGCGAAGCCGCCCTCGTCGCCGAGGCCGGTGGACAGGCCGCGGCCCTTCAGCACCTTCTTGAGGGTGTGGTAGACCTCGGTGCCCCAGCGCAGCGCCTCGGAGAAGGACTCCGCGCCGATCGGGGCGATCATGAACTCCTGGATGTCCACGTTGGAGTCGGCGTGCGAGCCGCCGTTCAGGATGTTCATCATCGGGACGGGCAGCAGGTGGGCGTTGGGGCCGCCCAGGTAACGGAAGAGCGGGAGGTCGCTGGCCTCGGAGGCGGCGTGGGCCACGGCGAGCGAGACGCCGAGGATGGCGTTCGCGCCGAGGGAGCCCTTGTTGTCGGTGGCGTCCAGGTCGAACATGGCCTGGTCGATCAGGCGCTGCTCGGTGGCGTCGTAGCCGACCAGCTCCGGGCCGATCTGCTCGATGACGGCGAGGACGGCCTTCTCGACACCCTTGCCCTGGTAGCGGTTCGGGTCGCCGTCGCGAAGCTCGATGGCCTCGAAGGCTCCGGTGGAGGCACCGGAGGGAACGGCGGCACGACCCGTGCTGCCGTCGTCGAGGCCGACCTCGACCTCGACCGTGGGGTTGCCTCGGGAGTCCAGGATTTCCCGGGCTACGACGACGTCGATGGACGGCACGAGCATCTCCTTCATGGGATGTGACGCTTGAAGTGCGGGGCACGTGAGCCTTGCGACTAGAGCCTAACCGCCTGAGGGACTTCGGCCAGCCGACCGACCGTCCCGTGGACAAGGACAGACGGTACCCATTGTTTCTTCGCGGAACAAAGGATCGGTGGTGTGCGCAACGAAGCGGGCCCGGTAGCGGGAGGGCTTCGGCCTTCGGCCGTGGGACGGCTTCGGCAGCGGGACGGCTTCGGCAGCGGGGGGCTTTCGGCAAAAGCCCCGCCCCGGTGCGTACGGGGGAACACGCACCGGGGCGGGGAGCCCGTGGGGACGGGGGTGGCCCTCACGGGGCCTCCAGTATGGAGGAGGCCGGTATGAGGGACCTGTCGTCCGGCTATGGGATTACTTGAGGTGCAGCTGCTGACCGGGGTAGATCAGGTCGGCGTCCGCGACGATGTCCTTGTTCAGCTTGTACAGCTTCTGCCAGCCGCCCTTGACGTCGTGCTCCTCGGCGATGGTGCTGAGGGTGTCGCCCTTGACGACCTTGTACTCGCCGTCACCCTTCTTGACCTTCTTGCCGGTCGGGGTGGTCACGGTCGTCTGGGCCTTCTTCTCGGCCTTCTGGGTCTTCTGCGCCGGACGCTCGGCGGTGCGGGAGGCCGGCTGCTCCTCGGTGGCACGCGGCGCGGGGGTGGTGGCGGCGGCGCCGGTGTACGGCGTGCTCGACAGGTTCACACCGCAGTGCGGCCAGGCACCCTTGCCCTGACCGGCGAGCACCTTCTCGGCGATCGCGATCTGCTGGGCCTTGCTGGCCTGGTCGGCGGTGGCGGCGTACTGCGTGCCGCCGTACGCGGCCCAGGTGGAGGCGGAGAACTGCAGACCGCCGTAGTAGCCGTTGCCGGTGTTGATGGACCAGTTGCCGCCGGACTCGCACTGGGCGACGGCGTCCCACTCGGAGGCGGTGGCGGCGGAGGCGTTGCCGGCCGCCATCAGCGGGGCGGCGACGGCGGCGCCGGTGACACCGGCGATGGCGATGGCGCGAGTGGCCTTGGACGGACGACGGTGCTTGCCCTTGCCGGAAAACAGCATGGATCGATCCCCTCACCGACGCCTGCGAGGTGAGCTGTCGGGTTCGGGCCGGTTGAGTTGCCCGGCCGCGCACTCGTGCGGTGCGCGGCTTCACCCCTAGCCGGTGCCGGCGGTCGAGTTGCCTCAACTGCCGGTCCCGGCACTTACCTTGGGTCCCCCGCTCCTGCCTACGGCGCTTGACGCGACGACTGTTCCCGTACGGCCGCTGGCAGGATTCGGCGTTGCGGCAGCCGGGGCTCGTGTTGGCGAGCGGTCCTGACCGTAGACACGCGATCCGCGGAATTTCAAAGACGATCAGGGCTTCTGAGACTCATCCCACACTGTCGCCAAAACGGGCATTCAGCACCAAACGTGACGTCAACTACTGCTGGTTTTCGACCGTTTCGCCCTCAAGATCAAGGGTCTGACCGGGGATGATGTGGTCGGGGTCGGCGCCGATGGTCTCCTTGTTGGCGGCGTAGAGCCCGCGCCATCCGCCGTCCACCGCAAAGGAGTCGGCGATACCCACGAGGCTGTCGCCGTCACGGACGACGTACGAGTCGTCGGCGGCGCTCTCGTCGGCGGGCTCGCCACGGTGGCGGCCGGTACCGGCGCCCGTTTCGGTCTCAATGAGGGCGGAATCACCATCGGTTAGACCGGAGCTGTCCGAGTTGTCACGACCTGGGGTGCCCGTGAGGTCGCCCTCGGCCCCCTGGGAGGGGTTGTTCTCGGACGTGTTCGAGGGGTCGCCAGACTCCGCCGAGTCTGATGATTCCGCATCTTCGGTGGACTTGTCCGACTTGGTGGAGTTGTCTGCACCCTGGGAGTCGGACTCGTTCGCGGAACCGCCGTCGACGGAATCCAGCACATCGGACGAGCCGGACGAGTTGGATGAGTTGGACGAACCATCTGATCTGGATGAATCGGAGTTACCGGGCGAAGCGGACTCACTCTCGTCGACACCCGTGTCGACATCGGCCGCATCCGAGTCGGCCTCAAGACCGGACAGCGGGCCACAGGTCGGCCAGGCGGCGAGACCCTGGTCGGCGAGGATGCGCTCGGCGACGGCTATCTGCTGGGAGCGGCTGGCCTGGTCGGCGCTGGGCGCGTACGTCGTACCGCCGTACTGCTCCCAGTTCTCCTGGGTGACCTGGAGGCCGCCGTAGTAGCCGTTTCCGCTGTCCTCGCTCCAGTAGCCACCGCTCTCGCACTCCGCCACCCGGTCCCAGGTGGTGCCGTCGGCGGCGCTCGCGCCGGATGCGCCGAGCAGCGGGATGGCGATGGCGGAGCCGGTCACTCCGGCCGCGACGAAGAGGGCCGGAGCCTGGCGGGGGCGACGGTGACGACCGTTCCCGGAGAGCATGCGGGGACCTTTCGGAGACAGCAAGGGACCTGCGCGGCGTCCGTCAGTTCGAGGTGCCGCGCTGACGAGTGAACGTATAGGCAGACGATCACTTGTCACAAGTTAATGCCGCACAGATCACGTGAAGATCACAAACTTGAGTGCGTGTCATGTTTGCGTACCGCCCGTATCGGCCTTCGCTTGCGGCGCGGGCGAGTTGTGGTCGAGCGGTCAGCGGCCGGGGGTGAACTCGACCGGCAGAGTGCGCAGTCCACGCATGATGAGGCCGCCGCGCCAGCGCAGATCGGCCGGTTCGGCGGCGAGCCGCAGGTCGGGCAGCCGAGTGAGGAGCGTGGCCAGCGCGGTCTGCCCCTCCAGCCGGGCGAGCGGGGCGCCCAGGCAGTAGTGGATGCCGTGGCCGTATCCCAGGTGCTGGTTGTCGCGCCGGGCGAGGTCGAGCGAATCGGGGTCGGCGAACCGCGACGGGTCCCGGTCGGCGGCGGCCAGGACGACCAGCACGGGGTCGCCGGGTGCGATGTCCTGGCCGCCGATGGTCAGGGGACGGGTGGCGAACCGCCAGGTGGCCAGCTCCACGGGGCCGTCGTAGCGCAGGAGTTCCTCGACTCCGGTCTCCAGGAGGTCCGTCTCCTTCTGGGCAAGGGAGGCCTGGAGCCGCGCGCGCTGGTCGGGGTGGGTGAGCAGGGCGTAGGTGCCGTTGCCGATGAGGTTGACGGTCGTCTCGAACCCGGCGAACAGCAGGATGAACGCCATGGCCGCGGCCTCGTTCTCGGTGAGGTGCTCGCCGTGGTCGGAGGCGCGGATGAGGCCCGAGATCAGATCCTCGCCGGGGGCGGGCTCGGCGGGCAGCGCGGCACGCTTGCGGTGGATCAGGTCGGCGAGGTAGCCGCGCATCTTCTTCACGGACCGGGCGACCCCACCGCGCGGTCCGCCCTGATGCCGGATCATCATGCCCGCCCAGTCCCGGAAGTCGTCCTGGTCCTCGCGCGGGACGCCGAGCAGGTCACAGATGGCGTAGATGGGGAGCGGGAAGGCGAACTCGTGGATGAGGTCGGCGCTGCCCTTCTCCGCGAACCCGTCGATGAGGTGGTCGGTCAGCTCCTGCACGCGCGGCGCGAACTCCGCGACCCGGCGGGGCGTGAACGCCTTGCTGACCAGCCGACGCAGCCGGGTGTGGTCCGGCGGGTCGATGTTCAGCAGATGCGTCATCAGCTCGGCCTTGCGCTCACCGGGGATACCGGTCTTGCCCTTGGCGTGCGCGGGCTCGTCGTGGTGCTCGGGGTTCTTGCTGAGCCGCTGGTCGGCCAGGGCCTGCTTGGCATCGGCGTAACGCGTGACCAGCCACGCCTCCACACCGCTGGGCAACGTGGTCCGGTGCACGGGGGCGTGCTCCCGCAGCCAGGCGTAGGCGGGGTAGGGGTTGGCGGCGAAATCCCAGGTGAAGAGGGTGGGGGGTGGGGGCGTGCCGGGGGTGGGGCGGGCGGGGGTGGTGGGGTGGGGCTGGTCGGGGGTGGATGCTCGGCGCTGGTCGCGGTCGGGGGTGTGGTGCTGGTCGGGGTCGGGGGTGTGGTGCTGGTCGGGGTCGGGGGTGTGGTGCTGGTCGGGGTCGGGGGTGTGGTGCTGGTCGCGGTCAGGGGTGTCGTGCTGGTCGGGGTCGGGGGTGTCGTGCTGGTCGCGGTCAGGGGTGTCGTGCTGGTCGGGGGTGGGGTGGTTGGTCACTCCTTGACGGTATCCGGAGGGGTGGTGGGGGCTCGGCCCAGGAGGACGTCGAGGGCAACGCCGATGGCACGCTCGGCCGACAAGGCCGGGCCGGGGACGGCGGGCGCCTCCGGGTCGGGGGCACCGTGGTGGGCCAGGGCGGCCTGGAGCTTCTCGTCCTGCAGTGCCGTCCGGAGCGCGGGGAGGAGTTCCGCCGCGGAGGCGTTGCCCTGCTCGGCCGCGACGCCGAGCCAGTGCAGGGCGCGCACCAGGAGGAGGAAACCCAGTTCCTTCGCCGGGTCGGGGTTCCCGGCCTCGGCCGCCGTCTGTATATAGGGGAGGGCTTTGCTCAACTCGCCTTTCTCCAGGAGGAGATAGCGGCCGAGCATATAGGCTTGCTGCTCATCCTCCTCCCCCACCTTGCGTAACCAGCGCTCCGCCTCGGGACCGTCACCGGCCCACGTCGCCAGCGTGGCGAGGATCGAGGGGGCGGCGGGATCCTCACCGGCCTCGGCCCAGCGCCGCACGGCGCTACGGGCCTGCCGTGACACCGTCTCGCGCTCGGGCAGGTTGTACAGCCCGGCCATCCAGGCCATGTCCCCCCAGAGGGAAGAAGTGAGGACCGGCACCTCCGGGTGACGTGCCGCGTCCGCGACGAGCGCCCCGGCCGCGCGCCAGGCCCCCTTCTCGCGCCCGGGCACAAGCAGCCCGCTGACGCCGAGCCGCGGTCTGGTCGCCCAGTCCAGGTCCTCCTGCCGGATGGGCAGCTTCAGCCGCACCTCGCTTCCGTAGATCTTCTGTTCGTTGATCAGGAAGTCCCAGGTCTCCGCCGAGAGCCCACTGGTGACCCCGCAACGGGCCGCGTCGATGGCCGCCCGCACCAGCAGGTGGGCGGTGGCCCGTCCGCCGGACCTACTCGCCCGGCGCCACTCCTCCCACAACTCCGGTCCCACGGACAGGAACTGGGTGACCCCCAGCTCGCCTCGCCGCCACGCCGCGGCGCTCAGCCGTGGGTCGTTCGACTCCGCGAGCCACGCGAGCTCCGCCGTACTCCACTCGCAGGTCAGATCCACGGTACGGGCGCCCCGCAGGGCGCGTGCCGTCTGGTCGTCGCCGAAGCGGTGCGCCTCGTACGCCGCGTCCCGCATCGTCGCCAGCACCAGTACGCCCTGATGGGGGAGCTGCGCCAACGGCCCCGCAACCAGCCCCGGTTCGCCGAAATGGTCCTCCAGGTCGTCGAGCCACACCACGTACGTTCCCGTGCGGTCCCGTCCGCGCAGAGCCGTCGGCAGCTCCCGCAGATCCGTACCCGGGTGGGCCGTGAACACCCTGGTGTCCGGGCCTGCGTTGCGCTCCAGCGCGGCCCAGGCGGTGGCCGTCTTCCCGGCCAGCGGCTCCCCGGTGACGACGACCAGCCCGCCCTCCCTCAGCCCCTTCGCCACCAGCCGGTCGAGTTCGGCGTCCCGGTCGCGCGGGACGTACGGCGGCAACTCGGGCTCGTCGTCGAAGCAGCTGACAGGGTGGATGCCCACGGCGCCGCGCCGTAACTCGCTGAGCCGGGGCCAGAAGTCCGCGAGCGCGGGTGGCGAGGAGCGGTAGTGGTTGTGCTGAACGCCGATCACTGGGGCATTGAGATGGGCGTGCCGGTAGTCGATGTGATCCTGGGCGTACGGGGGTTGGGCGGGCTCGGACGAGGCGGGCGCGGGGCCGGAGTCGGGGCCGGGAGCGGGGTCGGGGTCGGGGTCGGGGCCGGGTGCGGGGTCGGGGCCGCCAGGGTCGGGGTCAGGAGGTAATGGGCGGCGGAAAAGGTCGGCGAACACGTCGCCGAGCGAATGCGCTTGCCGGTTCTCGTCCGGGATGACGAAGCGGGCGCTCACCGGTGTCGGACCGGCGCCGAGGACGTCGCCGCACTCCCCGCAGTAGATATCGCGGTGCTCAACCCGGCTCTCACAGGTCGGACAGGAGGTGATGTCGCTCTGCCGGAAGTCCTTGATGAACCGGTTGACGTCTGTGGCGATGACCTCCTTCGTGAACGCCTCACGGATCCTGCCCTGCCAGATGCGGGCCACGTCCTGCGGCAGCAGCATCCCGTCGCACACGCCGCCCCGGTGTTCCTCCAGGTCCGCGCTCACGTCCTGCTTCATGGCCCGCTTGTAGAGGTGGACGAACGCCTGCTTCGCCCCGCTCTCCCAGCCCTCGGAGCACATCGACGACACCAGAACCCCGGCCGCCGCAGCCGCCAAATCGTCCAACACGCCCGACATGTATGCCCCCGTGCCCCAGAGCCAGCTCTGTGCGTAACCGTACTAACCTTCCAGCCCCTCGGCAGCCCGCACGGCGTCCCGGTAGGCCCGTCCCGCCGCTCTCAGTGCCGCCTCCGGGTCGATGCCCTCGGCCTCGGCGCGCACGGCGAGGGCGAGGAGTTCGTAGCCGATGCCGTCGGTGCTCGGCAGGGGGACGTCCAGGCCCGCGGTTCTGACCCGGGAGGCCAGCTTCGCGGCGAGGGCGAGGCCGGGCTGGCCGAGGGGGATGCCGTCGGTGACCGACTCCCTCTGCTTCTCCTGCGCCTTGGTGCGCAGCCAGTGCTCCTTGACCTCCTCGGCGGTACTGGCGGTCTCGTCGCCGAAGACATGCGGGTGACGGTGGATCAGCTTGGTGACGATCGTGCCCGCGACGTCGTCGATGGAGAAGGGGGCGTCGGGGTCCTCCTCGGCGATCCGGGCGTGGAAGACCACTTGGAGGAGCACGTCGCCCAGTTCCTCGCGCAGTTCGTCGCGGTCGCCCTCCTCGATCGCCTCGACGAGTTCGTAGGCCTCCTCGATGCCGTACTTGGCCAGCCCCTTGTGGGTCTGCTGCGAGGACCAGGGGCACTCGGCGCGGATGCGGTCCATGACCTGGACGAGGTCGAGGAGGCGGGCGCCGGGCAGGTCGTAGGAGGCGGGCAGCAGTTCCAGCTCCGGCATGGACACCCGGCCGGAACCGGCGAGCCGGGCGAGGCCGTCGGTCAGCGCCGGTTCGCCCTCTCCGGTCGCGACGACCACGACGGTGTGTCCGCCGGCGCAGGCGTCGACCAGTTCCTCGGCGGTCGGGGACGCCTCGGCCACCCGTATCCCGGCCTCGCGCAGGTACGGCAGCTGGGGGTGCGCGCCGTCCGCGCACAGCACGCTGTCGGCGGAGCGCAGCGCCTGCCAGGCGGGCCAGGAGAGCAGGCCGGGGGCGACGCGGTGGCTGGTGGTGAGCAGGACGATCCGGCCGGTGGCGGCCGGGGCGGCTTCGGGGCTGGTGGTGTTCACGGTTCGAAGCTAACGCACGGGGTGGACGGGGTCGGGGCGGTTGTCCACAGGCAGGGAAATGCATGTGATCGTATGACCACAGGGTGTGACGACGCCCTTCACCGCCAGCGGTGTGACGTCGCCGTCACCGCACCACCGCACCCGCCGCCTACGCCGGCTGCTGCTGCGAACCCGCCGCCGTCACCTCGCGCACCCACGGCGTCTTGGCGTCGACGCGGCTGCTCTTCTCCACGTCCCAGGTGCCGTAGCGCGGGTTGAGGTCGACGTCGAGCTTCTTGGACGCCACGGACAGGGCCTTCCAGAACTCCGGACGGCTGGGGTCGGTGCCGAGCTTGGCGGCGAGCTTCTGCGCCTCCAGCTGAAGTCGGAGGTTGTCGTCCAGGTGCTTCGGGGCGACCCCGTACTCCTGGAGCCAGGCCGTCTCCAGTGCCTCGGCGCCGCCGGTCTGCTGTTCGAGACCGCTGCGCATCCGCTGGATCTCCTTGCGGCTGACGGTGACGCCCTCGTCCTGGGCGGCCTGGTGCAGCACTCTCTCCAGCACCATGCCGTGCAGGGTGTCGCGGGTGAGGCTGCCGGTCCGGGCCACGACCTGGGCGTACTGCGCCTCGTCCGCCACGGCCGCGCGCTGGGCGGCGCGCACCTCGTTCACCCTGTTCTCCAGCTGGGAGACGGTGATCCGCTGGTCGCCGACGACGGCCGCCGCGCCCGGATGCGCATCGTTTCCGCAGGCGGTCAGGACGGGCGCCGCCGCGATGGCGGCGGAGAGGAGGAGCGCGGTGCGACGGCGGCGATTGCGGCGGTGCAAGGAAACCTCCCGAGGAGCTTGTGCGACGGTGCACAAAGTCTTGCGATGATCGATGGTAGGCAGTGGCCAAGCTCTGGCCAACCCATTCGACCAACGATTCACCAGGACTTCGGGCACCGGCACATCAGCCGTCGGCGTCGGCCCGGGCGCCCGGAGGGAATTCGTTGCCGTCGCGGTCGGCAACCGTGGCGAACCAGGAGGTGGCCCAGACGGTCAGCCGGCCCGGCTCGTGGACCGTCTCGAACGGGTGGTCGTTCCACACCCCGTACGAGGTGACGAACACCGCCTCCCCCGGCCGGAGCCAGTAGTCCTGCCCGAACGGCTCCAGCCAGAGCTCCAGCCATTCCTCGCCGTCGTTCTGCACGAGCATCGGCACGGGGTTGCCGAGCCGCTGGATCGCCTCGAAGCCGAAGTCCCCGGCGTCGGGCATGTTCGCCTCCAGCGGGGCGATGATCCGCTCGATCGCCGCCCTGCGCTCCGGATCCGGGCTCCCGTCCTCGCTAGCCACGCATCTGCCCCAGCCACTGAAGCGTCCGGCGGATCTCCGCCGCCATGGGGTGGGCGGGGCCCTTGATGCGCTCCACGTCGTGGAGCAGACGTACGAGGGTCTCGTGGGCGGCGCCCCGGTCGCCGAGGGCGAGCAGGAGGTGGCCGATGCGGCGGCGGACGTCGTGCGCCAGCTCGGGGTCCCCGGACACGTACTGGTTCTCGTAGTACGGCAGCAGGGAACGGTACTCGCTGAGCGCCGCCGCCGGGTCGCCGAGCTGCTCCAGGCACTGGGCCGCGTCGTAGCGGAAGCGCAGGGACTGGGGGTCGGCGTGGCCGACCTCGGCGGCGCGTTCGGCGGCCAGGGAGCGCAGGACGGGCAGCGCGCGCCGGTACTGGCCGTCGTCCATGAGCGTGGCCGCGTACTGCTTGCGCAGGGTGCGCACGACGGGCGAGTGCTCGCCGTGCTGTTCGGCGGCGACCGGGAGGATCGCGCCCAGGATGTCGACGGCCTGGGTGATGCGGCCCTCGCCAAGGAGGCGCTTGACCTCGTCCACCGCGCGGGCGACGTCCGGCTTCTCGGCGGCGGGCGTGACCGGGGTGGCGGGGGCGGGCTGGGGCGCGGGGGTGCGCGCACGGTCCGGCCAGGGGGCGTGCGGGCGCAGGAAGGGGCGCGTGGGGTCGAGGGGCGCCCCGGTGGGCGTCCCGCGCGCGGGCAGGAGCGCCGCCAGGTCCTCGTACACCTCCTGCGCGGACGCCGGGCGGTGCTGCGGGTCCTTGGCGAGCAGGCGCAGGACGAGCGCTTCGAGCGCCTCGGGCACCTCGGGGCGCAGTCGGCGCACCGGGAGCGGGGGCTCGTACAGGTGCCGGTGCAGCACCCCGAGCGCGGTGGAGCCGGAGAACGGCACGTCGCCGCTGAGCAGTTCGTGCATGAGCACGCCGAGGGCGTACAGGTCGGTGTACGGGCCGACCGCGCCGCCCATCGCCTGCTCGGGCGCCATGTACGCGGGCGAGCCGATGGGCGTGCCGGTGTGGGTGAGGCGGGTGGTGTCGGCGTCCATCACGGAGGCGACGCCGAGGTCGAGGACGGTGACGGTGCCGTCCTGCTTCACCATCACGTTGCGCGGCTTGAGGTCGCGGTGGACGATCGGCACGGCGTGCACGGCGCTCAGCACGGCGCACAGTTGCGCGGCGACCGCGACCGCCCACGGCCAGGGGTACGGGTCGTGCTCGGCGAGGTGGTCGGAGAGGTCCGCGCCGTCGACGTACTGCATGACGAGGAACAGCTCCTCGCCCTCGCTGCCCGCGTCGTGCACGGTGACCAGCCCGGGGTGGTCGACCTGTGCGGTCACCCGGCACTCGCGCATGAACCGGCGGCGCAGCTCCTCCGCCTCCTGGCCCGCGACCTTGTCGGGGCGCAGCAGCTTCACCGCCACGCGCCGGTCGAGCCGCCGGTCGTAGGCCGTCCAGACCTGGCCCATGCCGCCCTGTCCGATGAGCGTGGACAGTTCGTACCGGCCGGCGACGGTCCGTCCTGTCGCCACGCTCACCTTCCGCCCTCGGTGTCGCCGTTGCCGCTGCCGTCGTGGTGGCGCAGGTAGTCACTGAGCTCGTCCAGCTCGGCGCGCACCTGGTCGATGCGCGCGGGCGCGGGGCGCTGCGGCGGCGGAGGTGCCGGGACCGGGCCCGGGGGCACGGGGTCCTGCACCGGCGGGCGGGGTACCGGGGTGTGCGGCATCGGCGGGGGCGGCTGGTGGGCCAGGGGCGGCTGCGTGGGCGCGGTCGTGTACGGCGAGGCCTGCTGCGGGAAGCCGTAGCCCGCGGGGCCGTTCGGGGCGTGCACCGTGGTGGCGTGCGGCGCGTAGCCGCCGTACTGGCGCTGCTGCGCGCTGTGGAAGCGGATGTCCATCACCAGGAAGTACACGGAGCTGAACGCGCCGAGCAGCAGGACGATGGCCACCGCGACGTCGGAGCGCCGGTCGGACTCGGGCACCGAGCCGACCACCGCGAAGCACGCGATGGACACGGGCAGGCTCGCCCAGGCGAGCACCCAGTCCCCCACCCGCCCGCGCAGGAAGGCGATCCGGAACAGCGGCACGCACGCCAGGATCCCGCACGACAGGAAGCCGAGGGCGGCGAACAGCACGCGCAGGGAAATGACCGTTGCCGCGCTGCGGGTGGGCGGCGCCGCGCCGTGGCCGTACATGACTGCTCCTGGACCGGTGAGCGATGGGGACGAACAACAGAGTTCGAGCGTATAGGCCGACAGCGGTAACCGGTCCCGGGTTGTACCGAACCGTTGTTGTACTGATCACTTTCCCCTGCCGGTCCCCCGGTCCGCGCCCCCGACTCGCGCCGGACCGCGCTCCTCAGTCCGGAGCGACCGTCCCGTCGGTCAGACCGTCGTACATCCCGCGCACGAGCTGCTCCCCGAGCCGGCTCGCACGCCTGAGCGCCCGCTCGAACTCGTCGAGGGCGCGGAAGCGCGCGCCGTAGCGCCGTTGTTCGTCGAGCGGGAGCCGGGGCAGCTGGAGCCGGCGCACGTCCAGCCGCGTGGCCGTGGAGGCGTAGCTGCTGGCCTGGCGGTTGTTGGCGGTGCCGCGCAGGAACCCGGCGAGGAACCACGGGTCGAGCGCCGTGGGATCGGGGCGCAGGAGCACGAGGTTGCGCCCCAGGGCGGCGCCCCCCGTCGTGTCGTCGATCACACGCGCCACCGAGCCGCCGCCGAGCACCGGCACGACGACATCGCCCGGCTCGGTCAGCACCGGCTCCTCATCGCTCTCGGGCAGCGTCCCCGAGGGCGCCGTTCCCGCGAGGACGTCGTGGTCGGTGAGCACGGGCACGCGCGCGTGACCGCCGTTTCCGCCGGTGCGCATCACCAGGGCGCCCCCGCGCGCGAGTTCGCCGATGGTGGTGAGCGGCCAGCGCACGGGGGGCGTGTGCGCGGCCGGTGGGGGCGTGAGTTGCCCCGCGAGCCCCAGGGTCTCCCCCAGGCGCTCCCGGACGTCCGCGAGCGCCTCCGCGCCGTCGGCGGCCGTGGGCGGAGGCAGATGACGGGCCGGGGCCAGGTCGACGTCGTCGTCGAGCAGGTCGATGACGGGCAACGCGCGGGCGAGGCCCGGCCGCTCATCGAGCGTGCCGGTGCGGTCGAAGACACGCCAGGCGTCGAGCACCGCGTCCCGCACGGCCCGCCAGTCCGGCCCGCCGCGCCCCTCCGTCGCGAACTGCCCGGCGTCCGCGAGCAGCACCTCGGGCTGCGCGGGCGTCTTGTCGGGCCGGCGCAGCACCCACAGGTGGAGCGGGATGTTGTACGGCGGCGCCGCGCCCACCGGCAGCGCGACGACCGCCCGCAGCGCGCCCCGCCGCAGCAGGTCGGCACGGATGCGGCGGCCGGAGCGTCGGGAGGCGGCGGCGGGCGGCATGAGGAGCACGGCGGTGCCGCCGTCCTTCAGCCGGGCAAGCGCGTGCTGCACCCAGGCCAGCTCGGACTCGGTGCGCGCCGGGAAGCCGTACTCCCAGCGCGGGTCGTAGGCGAGTTCGTCGTGCCCCCAGTTGCGCTCGTTGAACGGCGGGTGGCACAGGACGGTGTCGGCGCGCAGGTCGGGGTGGGCGTCGGCGCGCAGGGTGTCGCCGACGGCGGCGCGCACGGTGGCGCGGGAGCGCAGGGCGAGCCGGAGCGCGGTGACGGCGGCCAGGTCGGGGGCGCTGTCCTGGGCGTACAGCTCCTGGTCGGGGCGGGGGTCGACGGCGCGCAGGAGGGCGCCGGTGCCGCAGGCCGGGTCGAGGGCGGTAAGGGCCGGGCCGGCGAGGTCGGCCATGAGACCGGCGAGTTCGGCGGGGGTGAGCGTGTACTGGCGCGGGTTGGCGTCGAGGTGCCGGCCGAGCAGGAACTCGAACGCCTGGCGGGCGCCGCCCAGTTCGGCGGCCAGCTCGGCGGCGCCGCGGAGGAGGGGGGCAGAGGGGAGGATCTCGGGGCCGGTGGGGGCGTGAACGGCGGGGGTGTGGGGGGCGGGGGTGTGGGGGGCGGGGGCGCCCGGGGCGCCCGGGATGCTCGGGGCGCCCGGCGTGTGTACGTCGGGTGCGGTGTTCACACCCGCGGCGGTGGGCGAAGTGTTCACACCCGAACCGGCCGGTGCGGTGTTCACAGCGCGGCCCTTCGCGCCCGTGTTCACAGAGCCCGACTCGTTCACATCGGCACGACCCTGCGCCCCGCCACGCGAGTTCACACCGTCCGAGCTGTTCACAGCATGTGCGGAGTCCACAGTCGGCCGCGGGTTCACACCCGCCGCCCGTCGTGACGCCGCCCTCCCCGCCGCCTCCCCGAACCGCGCCACGAGCACCTGCTCCAGCACCTCCGGAAGCATCGCCGCGAGCCGCTCGTCGGAACCCGCGCTCACCTCCAGCCAGCGGGTGGGCCGGTCATGGATGAGCAGCAGGACGCACCCGGCGTGGGTGAGCGCGGTGACCGGGCCCGCGGGATGTCCGGCCAGGTGCTGCCAGACCCGTTCACGCAGCGGGACTTCGGCGAGTTTCCCCTGGTTGCGCAGCCAGGCCTCGACCTCGGCGAGCGCGAAGGAGGGGCTGCTCTCGGTGCCGCCCACGGGCTTGGGGAAGTCCGCGTGCCTGCGCCGCCAATTGCTCACGGCGGCCCGCCCCACACCCGCGAGCCGCGCGATTCCGGCCGCGGTCACCTCTGTCGCGTTGTCCTGCACGCCCGACTCCCCTTTCCGCCCCGACCTGACCTGCCCGCGGCTGTGGCGTCGAAGCATACCGACGCATCCAAGATCCCGGCATTCACGGCCGTGTACACATCCAATCCCGTGAACCGTGTTGACTCGGTTCACAGCTAATGGTCTTATTGACCCGTCGAACGGGCGACCAGCCGAAGGGGCGGTCGCCCCTCTGGGAGGGGACACAGTCATGGGCATGAAGAGCAAGATCGCGCTGGGCGCCGTCGTGGGCATCGTCGTCATCGGCGCCGTCTCGGCGAACTCCGGGGACGGCGGCTCCAGCGACTCCTCCGACAAGGGCTCCTCGGCGTCCGCGGACCGCGGCACGTCCGGGAAGAAGAAGTCGGACACGGGGGACAAGGCCGAGGAGAAGAAGGTCGCCTTCGGGGGCGACGGGGACTTCGAGGTCGGCTCCGACGTCAAGCCCGGCACCTACCGCACCACCGGCAACACCGACGGCATGTGCTACTGGGAGCGCGCCAAGGACGCCTCCGGGGAGATGGACTCGCTGCTGGCCAACGACAACGTGACCGGCACGAGCTACGTCACCATCAAGGGCACCGACAAGCTCTTCAGCTCCAGCGACTGCAACGACTGGGAGGCCGTCGACGAGAAGGCCAAGGGCTCCCCGGCCTCGGAGATGTCCGGCGACGCCGGAATGCTCCGGGTCGGCGTCGACATCGCCCCCGGCACCTACAAGTCCAGCGGCAACGCCGACGACGCCTGCTACTGGGAGCGCACCAAGGACGCCGACCACTCCATCGACTCGATCATCGCGAACAACAACGTGAGCGGCACGGCCGTCGTCACCATCGCCGCCTCGGACGCCTACTTCAAGACGTCCGGCTGCCAGGACTGGAAGAAGTCCGCCTGACCGGCGCGCGCCGCTCGACCGGGGTGATCGGCCTCACCGGCCCCTGATCAGCCCGGCCGGCCCGACCCGGCCGGCCGTCTCCCCGGCCCAGCCGCCGTCGCCGCGCCGCCCGCTCCGAGGGCGGCCCACCGCATCAACCCACCACCCCCAGCGCGCCACGCGCTTGTCTTCACCGAGGAACACCCATGCGTCGCACCGCACTAGCCGCTCTCTGCCTCACCGCCGTCGCCACCATGGCCGTCACCGGCTGCCAGGGGGACGACAAGGCCGACGGAAAGGGCAAGGCAGGCGCCGGACAGTCCGAGCAGGCCGGCAAGAAGGAACCTTTCGCCGGACTGTCCGGCGGGGAGATCGCCGAACGGGCCATCGACGCCACCGTCGAGGCCGACTCGTTCCGCATGCAGGGTGACATCCCGGACGAGGCGTCCGGCGGCACCATCACCCTGGACATGGCCATCGACCGCAAGGGCGACTGCGCCGGCAACCTGAGCATCGGCGGCGAGGGCCGCGCCGACCTCATCAAGAGCGGCGACACCATCTACATGAAGTACGACGAGGACTTCCTGCGCGCCCAGAGCGAGGGTGAGCCGAAGGGCGAGGCCGACGCGGTGGTGGACATGCTGGCCGGGAAGTGGACCAAGATGTCCGCGAAGGGCCCGGACGCCGAGGAGTTCACCGACTTCTGCGACATCAACACGGTCCTCGGCGACGCCGACGACACCCGGTCCGACGCCACCCGCGGCAAGACCACCGATGTCGACGGCACGCCCGCCATCACCCTGCACGAGAAGGACGGCAAGGAGAGCTACACCCTCTACGTCGCCACCGAGGGCGAGCCGTATGTGCTGAAGCTGGTCAGCGACACCCCCTCGGACGAGGGCTCGCTCATCTTCAGCGACTACGACAAGCCCGTCCCGGCGGACAAGCCCTCCGGCGAGATCCTCGACCTGGACGAGCTGGGCTGAGCGGACACCGCGCAGCACCGCACCCGCTGACGCCGACGCTCGTGGTCGGCGTCAGCCGCGCGCACCGCACCAGAGCCGCCTGCCGGTCTGCCGATGAGGACGACGGGGCGGGCCGGTCTCCAGCGGGCGCCCGGGACACGGACGGCCCGGTCGACTCCATCGTGGGCGGCGAAACCTACCTCGCGCCCCGACGGCCTTGAAGAACGCCCGTCGCATGCAGCCCATCGGCGTGCGACGGCCCGGTGGCGGATCAATGCCCGTCGTGCCCCGTCGCCTGCTCGCGCAGGGTGTGAATGAGCGTCGTGACATGGGGCCGGTCACGGCCTCTGAGCGTGGCGACGCCGATGTACCGGATCGGGCCCGGCGACTTGATCGGGACGGTGCTCACCCCCGGGATCCCGGGGGTGAGTGCGATGGAGGGGATCAGGGAGATTCCCATGCCTGCGGCGACGAGGGAGCGGGCGAAGAAGTAGTCGGTGGTGGTCCCGCGGATTTCCGGATCGAAGCCGACGTGCTCGGCGAAGCGGCGCAGGTACGCCTCGGTCTTCAGGCAGCCGAGCACCCAGGGTTCGGCCGCCAGATCGGCAAGGTCGAGCGCGTCATGGTCGGCAAGTCGGTGCCCCTGCGGCAGGACGACGTGCAGGGGGTCCTCCAGGAGCGGCGTCCACTCCAGACCGGGACCGGGTCCGACCGGGAGCGGGCCGTCGAAGTGGTAGGCGAGGGCGAGGTCCACGGCGCCTTGCCGGACAAGCGGAAGGGTGTCCTCGGGTTCGCCCTCCCTGACGTGGAGCACGGTGCGGGGATGGGCCGCCATGAGCTGGGTGAGAGCGGCGGGCAGCAGGAGCCTGCCGCCGCTGGTGAAAGTGGCGACGGTGAGCCGGGTGCGGCCAGTGCTGAGCGCGGCGACCTGCTGTTGGGCGTGTTCGAGCTCCGCGGCGACGGATTCGGCGGCGCCGACCATGATCCGGCCGGCCCGGGTGAGGGTGACGCCTCGGGTGCTGCGCACGACGACCGGGGTGCCAAGACCGCGTTCCAGGGCTGCCACCTGCTGGGAGACGGCCGAGGGGGTGATGCGGAGGGCCACGGCCGCCTGGTTGAAGCTGCCGTGCTCCGCCACCGCCCGCAGGACCCGGAGCCGCTGCACATCGATCAACAGTTTTCCTTAATACTCATCCAGCAAGTCATGACTTCTGCTGTTGACGATAGGTCTCCAGGATGGAGGCATGCAAAGGATCTGCGTCATCGGCGGAAGCCGGTATATCGGAAAGCTCCTGGTAGAGCGCTCGCGAGCCGCGGGCCACCGGGTCACTGTGATCAACCGCGGCTCCACCCCGCAGCCTGCCGGCATCGAGCACCTTGTCGTCGACCGCAACGACGAGGCCGCCCTGACGGCCGCGCTCGCCGGCCGCACCTTCGACGTCGTGGTGGACCAGGTCTGCTACACCCCGGTACAGGCCGCCATCGCCGCCCGGGCGTTCGCCGGCCGCACCCGGCGCTACGTCATGACCTCCACGATCGAGGTCTACGACCCCGCGACCGCCGCCCTGCCTGCCGTGCCCTCGGGGACGCCCGTGCCGGAGGAGAGCGTGGACCCGACCACCTGGCAGGTGGACATGGACCTGCCCTGGCACGACGACACCTACCTGGAGGCGCACTACGCCGAGGGCAAGCGGCAGGCCGAGGGCGTCTTCGCCAACGCCGGCGGATTCACCTTCGCCACGGTGCGCAGCGCCCATGTGCTCGGCGGTGGCGCGCTGGAATTCACCGGCCGGCTGGCGCACTATGCCGGGCGCGTCACCCGGGGCGAGGAGATCACCGTGCACGCGAAGGCGCTGCCCACGGTCTTCATCCACTACGAGGAGCTGGCGGAGCTGCTGTTATGGGCGGCCGCAGCCGACTTCACCGGCCCGGTCAACGCCTGCTCCGACGGCCCGCTCGATGTGTACGACCTCGCCGGGATCGTCGTCACGCAGGCCGACTCGGACGCCGTCTACCGGATCGTCCCCGAGGGCGAGGAGGCGTCGCCGTTCTCCTTCGACCGCCACTACGCCATGAGCAACGCCCGCGCGAAGGCGCTGGGCTTCCTCTTCTCCCGCACCACCGACTGGCTGCCCGGCGCCGTCGCCGAGGCCCTCGCCGTACCCGCCGCTCCCACTGCATGAGGAACAAGGCCACCATGCGGTACCGCCCCCTCGCCCACACCGCCGTCAGCGCCATCGGCCTGGGCGCCATGCCGCTGTCCATCGAGCACCGCCCGGACCCGACGCGGGCTGTCGCCACCGTGCACGCCGCCCTCGACGCCGGCGTCACCCTCATCGACACCGCGGACAGCTACCACTGGCACGCCGACGAGGTGGGCCACAACGAGCTGCTGATCGCCCGTGCCCTGGCCCGCTACGGCAGCGACACCTCCCATGTCCTGGTGGCCACCAAGGGCGGCCGCGGCCGCCCCGGCGACGGCAGCTGGACCGTCAACGGCGCCCCCGCCCATCTCAAGGAGGCCGCCGAAGCCTCCGCCAAGCGCCTTGGCGTCGAGGCGATCGGCCTGTACCAGCTGCACAAGCCGGACCCGGCCGTACCCTGGGAGGAATCCGTCGGCGCGCTGCGCGAACTGCTCGACACCGGCACGATCCGCGCCGCCGGCATCTCCAATGTCACCACCGCCCAGATCCGCCAGGCACATCAGATCCTCGGCGCCGGGCTAGTCTCCGTGCAGAACCAGTACTCACCCGCCGTCCGCGGCAGTGAGCCCGAGCTGCGGCTGAGCGAACAGCTGGGCCTTGCCTTCCTGCCCTGGAGCCCGCTCGGCGGCATCTCCCGCAGTTCCCTCGACAAACCCTCCGGCCCCACCTCCACCGGCACAGTCTTCCACCGCATCGCGGCCGAACGCGGCGTCAGTCCCCAGCAGATCGTCCTGGCCTGGCTGCTGGCTCGCTCCCCGGCAGTGATCCCGGTTCCGGGAGCCAGCCGCCCGGCCTCCATCCTCGACTCCGCCAGGGCCGTGGAGTTCACGCTGACCACGCGGGAGTTGCTGGAACTTGAGGACGTTCTGCCGGGCTGAGCCGGGTTACGCCCCGCACTGCTGAAGCATCATGGCCTTGTCCGCCGAGGTAACGGCCAGTTCGTACTTCTGCGCCACCTGCGCGAACCGCACCGCGTACGAGCAGCGGATCGCCTTGTTCGGCGGCAGCCACGACGCCGGGCCGGAGTCGCGCTTGGCGGAGTTCGCGGAGCCCGAGACCGGCAGAAGATTCAGCACGTCGTTGGCCAGCCGCCGCCTCTTCTCCTCGCTCCAGCGTGCGGCTCCCATCTGCCAGGCGTACGACAACGGCACAACGTGGTCGATCTGCACCTCGGTGGCCTTCGCCTTCTTCCAGGCGATGTCCTTGCCGGTGTACGGGTCATACAGGTCCATGGACACGACCACACAGTCGGAGCCGGCGCGGAACTCGACATTGTGCCCGTGGAGTTTCAGCACGTCGTTCCGCGTGTCGCAACCGTTCCTCGCCAGCGGCACACCGTCCGCCGTGTCCATCCACGCGTACCCGAACTCGTCCCGGGCGTAGCCCGTCTTGGGCCCCCGCCCCTTCGTCCGCACACCGTCGATCAGCTTGCGGGCCGCGGCCTCGTCGTCCTCGCTCGTCACGAGCGCGAGGCCCGGCAGGGTGCCGTCGGGGTTGTCCAGGGGACTGACGGCGCGTCCGGATCCGGGCCCCCCTTGGGCGGAGCCGGAGGACTCGTCGTCCAGGGGCAGGTCGCCCAGGTCCTCGCAGCCCGTCAGTACGAGCGCCATTCCGAGTGCCGCGGCACAGGCCGCCGCCCCGCCCCTCAGACGCATCACGATGCGCCCCTCCCCTGTGTGCCGGTTTGCTGCTCTCACGGTAGCGGCCGAGAGGTCCAGACCATATCCATGGAAAATGCGCATTCCTCGCATCAGCGGCGTATCGTCGGTTCTGAGTCACCTCCGGAAGGAGCTCTGGATGGGCATCTTCGACAAGTTCAAGAGCAACCGCGGGATGCAGGACAAGGCCAAGGACATGTCCGACACCGCGGAGAAGAAGGTCAACGAGAAGACGGGCAACAAGTACGAGAGCCAGGTCGACGACGCGCAGCGCAGGGGCGAGAGCGCGCTCGGCATGGACCGCGACCGGCCCGAGCAGCCATAGCCCGTTGACCCACGGAGGTCCCGATACCCTCCCGGCGGTTCGTCCCCACCGCGGGGCAGACCGCTGCAGGGTGTCCTGAGCCATCGTGAAACAGAGGCCGTCCGCGGAGCCCCACCACCCCGCGGACGGCTTCGCCTTGTCCGGGGCCGACGGCCGGGGCTGTGCCGCCGGGGCTCAGACCTTGCCTATCCCCAGGGTCGACTCGGAAGGCAGCAGGCCCGAGGAGATCGCCGCGACCCAGAACTCGCCCAGCAGATCGGCGAGTCGGTCGATGTCCTGGAGCCCGAGAGCACGCCAGGGGTCGGCGGCGAGGCGGTCCGTGTGCTCCTCGATGTCGTGGCGCAGGGCGCGGCCGGCCTCGGTAGCGGTGCCGTCGGCGTTCAACAGACCGCGCGCCACGAGGCGTTCACGGGCCGCCGCCCACTCCTCGGCACTCCAGCCCCGGCTCTCGAAGCGCTCGACGGACGCGGCGCCTATCGCGGCGAAGGAGACGAGCGACTCGGCCGGGTCCAGGCCGGCCACGAGCAGAGCGGCGAGGTGCCCGTCGCCCCGGTGCTCGCGCAGGATCGTGGCGGCCTGCCAGAGCTGGAGGTGGGGCGGTTCGGGCCAGTCCAGTTCGGCGTTGGCCGCGGCGAGCGGGCGCCCGGCCGTGTTCGCCGCCTCGGCCACACGCCGGGCCAGGGCCGCGGCCTCCGCCAGCTCCGGGCTGTCGACGCGGTCGCCGAACAGCGCGCGGTAGGTGCGGTCCATACCGCGCAGCCTGGCCGCCAGCACGTCGTCCGGGCTCGCGGTCTTCCACGCCGTGTCCATGTGCTCGGCAACCGCGCGGGGGCTGAAGCTGTAGAAGGCGGAGGACACCCGCTCGCTGCCGACCCGGCCCAACGGGGCGGCCCGGAAGGGGAAGTAGCTCGGCCAGCGCTCGCCGGTGTCGTACCCGAGTGCGGCGGCCTCCTCGAAGACCTGGGGCGCGTAGTACACCACCGCGTGCAGCGGCTCCAGCAGGTGCCAGAGCTGACGGACGCGGGCCGGTTCGACTCCGCCGCCCACTTCCTCGTACGTCGACATGCTGATTCCCCCTTGCATCCGGCGGCCCGTCCGACTCCTCGGCCGGCAGCCCATGGGTCGGTTCACGGGAGGCCGGTCCGCCGCCCGCTCAACTTGACACCGACAAGATTGCCCGAGCGACCCTCAACTTGTCAATGGCTAGATTCCGCGTACTCTGCTGGACATGACCCCCGACGCACCGGCCAAGAAGTCCGCCGAACGCCCTTATCACCACGGTGACCTGCGGCGCGCCGTCCTCACCGCCGCGCTCGACGTCATCGCCGCCGACGGGCCCTCCCGGCTGAGCCTGCGCGATCTGGCCCGCCGCGCCGGGGTCTCGCACGCGGCGCCCGCGCACCACTTCAAGGACCGCACGGGCCTGCTGACGGCGATCGCGGCGGAAGGGTTCGGGCTGCTCGCGGCCGAACTCGGCAAGGCGAAGGACCTGAAGGACGCGGGCGTCCACTACGTGCGCTTCGCCCGCGAGCACCCCGCACACTTCCAGGTGATGTTCACACCCGAACTGCTGCGCGCCGACGACCTCGAACTCACCACCGCCCGCGCCCTCGCCGGGGACGCCCTGCGCGGCGCGGTGGCCTCCGTGCGCCCCGACGAACTCGGCATCGACCCCCGTCTCGCCGGGGTCGCCGCCTGGTCCCTCGCGCACGGCTTCGCCACGCTGCTGCTCGGCCACAACCTGGACGGCCCGGCCGGCGGCCAGGACCCGGAGGAGGTCTTCCGGACCCTGGCCGCGATGCTGTTCCGGCGCGGCTCCTGAACCGCCGTCACGAAGCGCCGTAGGGAAACTATGACCCCAGGATCGACGCCAGGAACTCCCCGACCCAGCCCAGCAGTTCCCGTCCGACCAGGGGCTTGCCGCCCACCTTCGCGGTCTTCGGGCGCGGTACCAGCACCTGGTGCACGGCCGGCTTGACCACCGAGCCCGGGTACAGGCGCTTGAGCCGCAGTTCCTGGGACTCGCGCAACTCCACCGGCGCGAAGCGGATGTTGTTGCCCTGCAGGACGATCTCGCCGACGCCGCACGCGCGCGCCAGCATGCGCAGGCCCGCCACGAGCAGGAGGTTCTCCACCGGCTCGGGCAACTTGCCGTAGCGGTCGACGAGTTCCTCGCGTACGGCCTTGATGTCCTCCTCGGTGTTGGCGGAGGCGATGGAGCGGTAGGCCTGGAGGCGGAGCCGCTCGCCGGGCGCGTAGTCGTGCGGGACGTGCGCGTCGACCGGGAGCTCGATCTTGACCTCCAGCGGCGGCTCCTCCTCCACACCGCCCTCCAGGGAGGCGCGGTAGTCCGCCACCGCCTCGCCGACCATGCGCACGTACAGGTCGAAGCCGACGCCCGCGATGTGGCCGGACTGCTCGCCGCCCAGGAGGTTGCCCGCGCCGCGGATCTCCAGGTCCTTCATCGCCACGTACATGCCCGCGCCCATCTCGGTGTGCTGCGCGATGGTCGCCAGGCGTTCGTGCGCGGTCTCGGTGAGCGGCTTCTCCGGCGGGTACAGGAAGTAGGCGTAACCGCGCTCCCGGCCGCGCCCGACCCGGCCGCGCAGCTGGTGCAGCTGGGAGAGGCCGAAGTTGTCGCCGCGCTCCACGATGAGGGTGTTGGCGTTGGAGATGTCGATGCCGGACTCGACGATCGTCGTGGAGACCAGGACGTCGAACTTCTTCTCCCAGAAGTCGACGACGACCTGTTCCAGCGCGGACTCCGACATCTGGCCGTGCGCGGTCGCGATCCGCGCCTCGGGGACGATCTCGCGGAGCTTGGCGGCCGCGCGGTCGATGGACTCGACGCGGTTGTGGATGTAGAAGACCTGACCCTCGCGCAGCAGTTCGCGGCGGATCGCGGCGCCGATCTGCTTCTCCTCGTAGGGGCCGACGAAGGTGAGGACCGGGTGGCGCTCCTCCGGGGGCGTGGTGATGGTGGACATCTCGCGGATGCCGGTGACCGCCATCTCCAGGGTCCTGGGGATCGGTGTCGCGGACATCGTCAGTACGTCCACATTGGCGCGCAGCTTCTTCAGCTGCTCCTTGTGCTCGACGCCGAAACGCTGCTCCTCGTCGACGATGACCAGGCCGAGGTCCTTGAACTTGGTCTCCGAGGAGAACAGCCGGTGGGTGCCGATGACGACGTCCACCGAACCGTCCTTCAGGCCCTCCAGGACCGCCTTGGCCTCGGTGTCGGTCTGGAAGCGGCTGAGGGCGCGGACGTTGACCGGGAACTGCGAGTACCGCTCGGAGAACGTCCCGAAGTGCTGCTGCACCAGCAGGGTCGTCGGCACCAGCACCGCCACCTGCTTGCCGTCCTGGACGGCCTTGAACGCGGCGCGCACCGCGATCTCCGTCTTGCCGTAGCCGACGTCGCCGCAGATGAGCCGGTCCATCGGGACCGACTTCTCCATGTCCTCCTTGACCTCGGCGATGGTGGTGAGCTGGTCCGGGGTCTCCGCGTAGGGGAAGGCGTCCTCCAGCTCGCGCTGCCAGGGGGTGTCGGAGCCGAAGGCGTGGCCGGGGGCGGCCATGCGCGCGCTGTACAGCTTGATCAGGTCGGCCGCGATCTCCTTGACGGCCTTCTTCGCGCGGGCCTTGGTCTTCGTCCAGTCCGCGCCGCCCAGGCGGTGCAGGGTGGGGGCCTCGCCGCCGACGTACTTGGTGATCTGTTCCAGCTGGTCGGTGGGGATGTAGAGCCGGTCGCCGGGCTGGCCGCGCTTGGCGGGCGCGTACTCCACGACCAAGTACTCGCGGGTGGCGCCCTGTACGGTGCGCTGGACCATCTCGATGTAGCGGCCGACGCCGTGCTGCTCGTGGACGATGTAGTCGCCCGCTTCCAGGGTGAGCGGGTCGATGGTCTTGCGGCGCCGCGCGGGCATGCGGGCGCCGTCCTTGCCGGCCGCCTTCTGCCCGGACAGGTCGGTCTCGGTGAGGACGGCGAGCTTGAGCGCCGGGTCGACGAAGCCGTAGTCGATGGAGCCGCACGCCACGTGCACGACGGACGGGCTGAGTTCGGCGAGGTCGGCGTCCAGGCGGGCGGCGATGCCCTCGCCGCCGAGCACCTCGACCGTGCGGGCCGCGGGGCCGTGGCCCTCGGTGACGTAGACCGCGCGCCAGCCGTCGGCGAGCCAGCCCTTGGTGTCGGCGAGTGCCTTGGCGGTGTCGCCGCGGTAGGTCTCGGGGGCGTGCATGCCGAGCTTGAGGGTGTCGGCCTCGTCCAAGGCGCCGTCCGCGGCGAACGGCGACACCGACCACCACATCATGTCCAGCTCGCGCGCCCGGTCGCGGACGTCCGCGATGGACCACAGGGAGGCGGCGCCGACGTCGATGGGGGCCTCGCCGCCGCCCGCGGTGGCCGCCCAGGAGGCCTGGAGGAACTCCTGGCTGGTGGCGACGAGATCGGCGGCACGCGTGCGTACCCGCTCCGGGTCGCAGACCAGGGCCATGGCGCCCTTGGGCAGGACGTCGAGCAGCAGCTCCATGTCGTCGACGAGGACCGGGGCGAGGGACTCCATGCCCTCCACGGCGATGCCCTCGGCGATCTTGCCGAGCAGTTCGCCGAGTTCCGGGTGGTCCTCGGCGAGGGCACGCGCGCGTGCGCGTACGTCGTCGGTGAGCAGCAGTTCGCGGCAGGGCGGCGCCCACAGGCCGTGCTCGGCGACCTCCAGGGAGCGCTGGTCGGCGACCTTGAAGTAGCGGATCTCCTCGACGTCGTCGCCCCAGAACTCGATGCGCAGGGGGTGTTCCTCGGTGGGCGGGAAGACGTCGAGGATGCCTCCGCGTACGGCGAACTCGCCGCGCTTCTCGACCAGCTCCACGCGCGCGTACGCGGCGGCGGCCAGGGCCTCCACGACGTCGTTCAGGTCCGCGGTCTGGCCGGTGCGCAGGGCCACCGGTTCCAGGTCGCCGAGGCCCTTGACCTGCGGCTGGAGGACGGAGCGCACGGGTGCGACGACGACGGAGACCGGGCCGGTCTCGGGGTCGTCGGGGCGGGGGTGGGCCAGGCGCCGCAGGACGGCGAGGCGGCGGCCGACGGTGTCGCTGCGGGGGCTGAGCCGCTCGTGCGGGAGGGTCTCCCAGGAGGGGTACTCCACGACGCCCTCGGGGGGCAGCAGGCTGCGCAGGGCCGCCGCGAGGTCCTCGGCCTCCCGGCCGGTCGCCGTCACCGCGAGCACCGGGCGGCCGGTCTCTCGGGCCAGGGCGGCGACGGCGAAGGGGCGGGCCGCCGGGGGGCCGACGAGGTCGACGTGCATGCGGTTGCCGTCAGTGGCCGCGCTGATCGCTTCCGCGAGGGCGGGGTCCTTGACGACGGCGTCGAGCAGACCGTGCAGGCTCATTCGGGGCGGCTTTCGTCGGGGGGTGGGCAACACGAACCGCCCGACACGCGCTGCGGGCCGGGGGTGCCTTCCAGCGTACGACGCCCCACCGACAGCCGCCGGACCTGTGGACAACCACGGGCTTGTGGACAGTGGACGGCCACGCCCCTGGGGACAACGGTGCCGACGCCGCCGATGGCGGGCCGGAAAAAGCCCGGTGCCGGGAAGCCCCCCAAGGCTTCCCGGCACCGGTCCCCGTTTCCCCCGTTTCCCCCGTTCCCCCGTCTCCCCCGTTCCCCCGCAACCCCCGTATGCGGTGGCTTTCCGTGCGCCGCCTACTCGGTGGCGATCGCGTTCAGGACGTTCATCCGCCCCGCCCGGAACGCCGGGATCAGTGCCGCGAACAGGCCCACGAAGGCCGAGCCGATGAAGACGCCGCCGATGGTGCCCCAGGGGATCTCCAGGACCTTCAGGCCTTCCAGGGCGAGGAGCTGCTGGGCGGTGGCGCCCCAGCCCATGCCGAGGCCGAGACCGAGCAGGGCGCCGAAGAGGGCGATCACCACCGACTCCAGGCGGATCATCCGCCGCAGCTGGCGCCGCGAGAGGCCGATGGCCCGCATCAGGCCGATCTCCCGGGTCCGCTCGACCACCGACAGGGCGAGGGTGTTCACCACACCCAGGATCGCCACGATGATCGCGAGGGCGAGCAGGCCGTAGATCATGTTCAGCAGCTGGCCGATCTGGTCCTTCAGCGCTTCCTTGTAGTCGGTCTGGTCGCGCACCTCGTACTGCGGGTAGCCGTCCAGCGCGGATTTCAGGGCCGTGTACGCGGCCTCCTGCTGCCCGTCCTTCGCCGAGGCGAAGACCAGCTGGTCGAGCGGCATCCTGTCGGCGGGCACGTACTTGGCGAGTGTGTCGATCGACATGTACTTGGAGCCCGCGTCGATGACGACCTCGCTGCTGGTGATCGCGCGGACCGTCAGCTCGGCGGTCTCGCCGTCCTTGAAGGCGAGCTCGATCTTCGAGCCGAGGCTGATGCCGTGGTCCTTGGCGAAGTCCTCGGGCACGGACATCGAGTCCGGCTTGTAGGCGTCGTCGAGGTTGCCGGCGACGACCTCGGTCCGCAGGTCCCGCGCGTAGGTCGGGTCCGCCGCGGTGACGTCGGTGTCCTTGAGCGTCTTGCCGTCGGGGGTGGTGTAGTCCGCCTCCGCGATCTTGTACTCGGTGACGTGTTCCAGACCCGGCGTCTTCCTGACCGCCTCGACGGCCTGCGGGGTGATCAGCTGGCCGCTGTCGGACTGGATGATGAAGTCCGTACCGACGGTCTTGTCGAGCTGGTCGGTGGCCGAGGCCACCATCGAGGAGCCGACGACCGAGAGGCAGGCGACCAGCGCCAGGCCGATCATCAGGGCGGCGCCGGTGGCGCCCGTACGGCGCGGGTTGCGCAGCGCGTTGCGCTCCGCCATGCGGCCGACGGGACCGAAGATCCGCAGGATCATCGCGCCCAGGACCCGCACCACACCGCTGGCCAGCAGCGGGCCGATGACGACGAAGCCGATCAGGGAGAGCACCACGCCCAGGCCCAGCCAGAGCGAGCCCTCCTTGGCCTTGTCGGCCGAGGCGGCCAGGTAGAGGCCGTAGCCGCCGCCCGCGGTGAGGAGCGTGCCGAGCACGGCGCGCACCACGCCCGCCTTGGCGTCCGCCGGGGCGCCCGCGTCACGCAGGGCGGCCATCGGGGAGACCTTGCCCGCGCGGCGGGCCGGCAGATAGGCGGCGAGGACGGTGACGACCACACCGAGCACCAGGCCGACGACCGGGGTGGTCCAGGCGATGGTCAGGTCGGCGGTGGACAGTTCCATGCCCATGGAGCCCATGAGCTCCATCAGGCCGATCGCCAGGCCTACGCCCGCACCGACACCGAGGACGGAACCGACGACACCCAGCAGCAGCGCCTCCACCAGCACCGACCGGTTGACCTGCTTGCGGCTGGAGCCGATGGCCCGCATCAGGCCGATCTCCCGGGTGCGCTGGGCGACCAGCATGGAGAAGGTGTTGATGATCAGGAAGATGCCGACGAGGAAGGCGATCCCGGCGAAGCCGAGCATCGCGTACTTCATGACGTTCATGAAGCCCGCGACGTCCTTCTGGTTGGCGTCGGCGGTCTCCTTGGCCGTCTGCACCTTGTAGGCGCCGTCGGTCGCGGCGAGCACGTTCTTCTTCAGCTGCTCGTCGCTGACGCCGGCCGCGGCCGTGACGTTGACGTTGGTGTAGACGTCCGGCTCGCCGACGAGCGCCTGCTGGGCCGTCTTCGTGTCCAGGTAGAAGATGGCCGCGCCAGGGTTGGTGACCTCGAAGTCGGCGATGCCGGAGATCCGCGCGTTGTGCGTGCCGACCGCGCTGATGACGCCGATCTCGTCACCGAGCTTCAGGTCGTGCTTGTCGGCGGTGTCCGCGTCCACCATCACCTGGTCGGGGCCCTTGGGCGCCGCACCGGAGGTGATCTTCATGGTGCGGGCCTCGTTGCTGTTCCAGCTGCCGACGATGGTCGGGGCGCCGCTGGAGGGCGAGAGGCTGTCCTTGTCGCCGTCGACGACGGTGACCGAGGTGGAGAAGACGGCGCCCTCGGCCGACTTCACGCCCTGCGCGCCGCGCACCTCCTCAAGCACCGAGGCCGGCATCACCGGCGGCTTACCGGTGTCGTCGGTGGTCTCACCGGTGTCGGAGGCCTGCTTCGAACTGACCGTCACATCGGAGGACGTGGCCTCGAACAGCTTGTCGAAGGTGGTGTTCATGGTGTCCGTGAACACCAGGGTCCCGCACACGAAGGCCACCGACAGCAGCACGGCGACGGCCGACAGCGCCATGCGTCCCTTGTGCGCGAAGAAGTTGCGCATCGATGTCTTGAGCACGGTCATGACGTACGCCCCCGGGCGTCGAAGTCCTTCATGCGGTCCAGCACGGCCTCGGCGGTCGGCTTGTGCATCTCGTCGACGATCCGGCCGTCGGCGAGGTACAGCACACGGTCCGCGTAGGAGGCGGCGACCGGGTCGTGGGTGACCATCACGATGGTCTGGCCGAGTTCGTCGACCGAACGGCGCAGGAAGCCCAGAACCTCCGCCCCCGCGCGGGAGTCGAGGTTTCCGGTCGGCTCGTCACCGAAGATGATCTCCGGCCGCGCCGCCAGCGCCCGCGCCACGGCGACACGCTGCTGCTGACCGCCGGAGAGCTGGGTGGGCCGGTGCTTGAGCCGGCCGGCCAGACCGACGGTCTCCACGACCCGGTTCAGCCAGTCGCGGTCGGGCTTGCGGCCCGCGATGTCCATGGGCAGCGTGATGTTCTCGATCGCGTTCAGCGTCGGCAGCAGGTTGAACGCCTGGAAGATGAAGCCGATCCGGTCCCGGCGAAGCTGGGTCAGCTTCTTGTCCTTCAGGCCGGTGATCTCGGTCTCGTCCAGGTAGATCTGACCGCTGGTGACGGTGTCCAGACCGGCGAGGCAGTGCATGAGGGTGGACTTGCCGGACCCCGAGGGGCCCATGATCGCGGTGAACTGTCCCCGCGCGATGTCCACGTCCACATGGTCCAGGGCGACGACACGGGTCTCGCCGGACCCGTACGCCTTGACGACCTGCCGCGCCCGGGCGGCAACGGCCGTACGCCCTCCAGTGCCCCCGTGCCTGGGAATGGTCACGGCCGAAGTCATGATGAATCTCCTATGTCGGTCAACAGATGTCGTACGAAGCGGTGCGTCGCAGTCGTGCGAAGCGGTACGTCGTGGTGTTCGGCGAAGCGGTGAGTCGTGGTCGTGCGCTGCGTTACGTCGAAGAGTCTGGCGCCGGGAGGGGCCGGTGCGCGCTGGTGCCCGGTCCACTCTTTTCCGGGGGAAAACCCCACCCCCGTGAGGCCTGCCAGCCGCCCCTCAGCGGCGTAAAGCCAGGTTAAGGACGGTGGGTGTGCCGTCTCGTCCTCCGCCGGTACGAACCCTCCCCGAGCCCTGGTACGGAGGAACCCCTAGGGGCCGTGCACCCTTCGACGGATCTTTCTCGGGGTTGTCTCCTCCTCCGGTCCCGTACACCCTCGTGCCTCCCGTCGCGTGAGGCGCAAGTGGGAAGCTGGTCCGCGGCACATAGGTGCAGGGGGAAAGGAATCCGGTGGGCGGCGATACGAGACCCGCGGTACGCGACACGGCACCGCCCGCCGGGACCGGGCGGCGCGGCGCGGTGGTGGCGGCGCTGATGCTGGCGATGGCCCTCGCGGCCCTGGACGCCACCGTCGTCTCCACCGCGGTCCCCCAGATCGTCGGCGACCTCGGCGGCTTCTCGTACTTCTCCTGGCTGTTCTCCGGCTACCTGCTGGCCGTCACCGTCACGCTGCCCGTCTACGGCAAGCTCTCCGACACCTTCGGCCGCAAACCGGTGCTGGTGGCGGGCGCGGCGCTGTTCCTGCTCGGTTCGCTGCTGTGCGCCCTCGCCTGGAACATGGCCGCGCTGATCGCGTTCCGGATCGTGCAGGGCCTCGGCGGCGGCGCGCTCCAGGGGACCGTGCAGACACTCGCCGCGGATCTGTACCCGCTCAAGGAGCGGCCCCGCATCCAGTCCAAGCTGTCCACGGTGTGGGCGCTGTCCGCGGTGGCCGGTCCGGGCGTGGGCGGGCTGCTGGCCGCGTACGCCGACTGGCGGTGGATCTTCCTGGTCAATCTGCCCGTCGGGGCGGTGGCACTGTGGCTGATCGTGCGTCATCTGCACGAGCCGGAGCGGAAATCGTCGGCACGCGCGCGTGACGGCAGAACGTCCGTACGCACGCGTGTCGACTGGGCGGGTGCGCTGGCCGTGTTCGCCTGCGGCGGCGTGCTGCTGACGGCGCTGGTGCAGGGCGGGGTGGCCTGGCCGTGGCTGTCGGCGCCCTCGCTCGCCCTGCTCTCCGCCGGGCTGGTGCTCGCGGCGGTCGTGGTGGTCGTGGAGCGCCGGGCCGCGGAGCCGATCATCCCGGGGTGGGTGTGGCGCCGCCGTACGATCGCCGCGGTCAACCTGGCGCTCGGCGCGCTGGGGCTGCTGATGGTCGCGCCGACCGTGTTCCTGCCCACCTACGCCCAGTCGGTGCTCGGTCTGGGCCCGGTCGCCGCCGGATTCGTACTGTCGGTGTGGACGCTCAGCTGGCCGGTGTCGGCGGCGTTCAGCCAGCACGTGTACCGCAGGATCGGCTTCCGCGACACCGCGGTACTCGGGATGGGGCTGGCGGCGCTGATCCTGTTCGCCTTCCCGTTCCTGCCCTATCCGGGCCAAGCCTGGCAGCCGGCCCTGCTGATGCTGCTGCTCGGCGGCGCGCTCGGGCTGTTCCAGCTCCCGCTGATCGTGGGCGTGCAGTCGACCGTGGGCTGGTCGGAGCGGGGCACCACCACGGCGTCGGTGCTGTTCTGCCGGCAGACCGGGCAGACGCTGGGCGCGGCGGTGTTCGGCGCGGTCGCCAACAGGGTCCTCGCCGCGCGTCTGGGCGGGGCGGGCGACCTGGACTCGGTGACCCGCGCGCTGGACGCCGGTACGGCACCCGGAGCGACCCGGCACGCCATCGCGGAGGCGGTGCACGCGGTGTACTTCGGGGCGGCCTGCGCGGCCGCGCTCGCGGTGCTCGTCCTGCTGCTGCTCGCGCCCCGGAAATTCCCGGTGCTCGGCGACTGACCGCGCCTACCCTGGGCGCCATGGTGAGGCTGGAACGGCTGCGGCCGGAGCACGCGGAGCAGCTGCTGGCCTTCGAGCGGGAGAACCGCGCGTACTTCGCGCGTACGGTGCCCGACCGGGGCGACGCCTACTTCGCACCCGCCGGGTTCGCAGCCCGCCACCGAGCGGTGCTCGCCGAGCAGGACGCCGGGATCTGCCACTTCCACCTGGTCTTCGGCGGCCTCGGCGACTCCGGCGCCTTCGGCGATGTCGGCGAAATGGACCGGCTGGTCGGCCGGATCAACCTGATGGACGTCGAGGACGGCAGTGCCGAGCTCGGCTACCGCGTGGGGCGGCGCGCGGCGGGCAGGGGCGTGGCCACGGCCGCGGTCGCCGCGCTGTGCGAGCTGGCCCCGCGCGCGTACGGGCTCACCGCGCTGACCGCCGTCACGACGCTGGACAACCTCGCCTCCCGGACCGTCCTGGAGCGCAACGGCTTCCGCACCACCGGCCGGGCATCGCCTTCCGGCGCGCGTTGTAAGGCGAACGGTTTGCAGGGCGAATGGTTTGCAGGGCGAATGGTTTCAGCCACCCACTTGGGTCGAACAGCTTCGAAAAGTATGAGTTAACGGGGGTAACACCCGAGGTCAGGCCGGTACTGGTGAAAGTTCCGCGTGTACCGACCGATCAGTTTGCGTAAACCCTCGCACTTGTAGCTACCACCGAGTAGCGTGCGTCACCGCTCCACCGCCCCCCACGCATCCCTGCGGTCCGCACGTCGGACCCGAGCCGCACGCAAGGAGCACGGGATGTCCACCGACCCGTATCCGCCGTACCCCCAGCAACCGCACCAGCAGCAGTACACGTCCTACCCCTGGCAGCCGCCGGCCCCGGCCGAACCCCCGCAGTACCGGCCCCCACGCCATCCCCCACTCGGACACCACAGCGATCTGCGGGTCCTGCGCACCGCCTACCGCTGGCAGCGGCGCACCGCCACCATCACCGCGCTCGGGTACTTCGTCCTCTTCCTGATCCTTTCGGCGTCCGCGCCGTCCTTCATGACCAGCACCGTCACCGACGGCCTGCCCACCGGACTGCTCCTCGCGCTGATCCAGCTCCCGGTCACCTGGGTGGCCATAGCCCTCTACGAACACACCGCACGCCGCTACGTCGACCCCGTCGCGGAACGCATCCGCAAGCAGGCGGCCGTCGACGCCCGGCGCCAGGAGGCCGCACGATGACCTCGCAGTTCAGCGGCGACACCCAGACGATGTCCCTGGTCGCCTTCTCCGCCGTCGTGACCATCACGCTGCTGCTGTGCGTGATGACCGGCCCCGACCGGGACGACCTGGACGAGTTCTACACCGGCTACGGCTCGCTGTCCGCCATGCGCAACGGCCTCGCCATAGGCGGCGACTACATCTCCGCCGCCACCGTGCTCGGCACCACCGGCGTCATCGCCATGTACGGCTACGACGGCATCGTCCTCGCGCTCAGCACCGCGCTGTCGCTGATGCTGCTGATGTTCCTGCTGGCCGAACCGCTGCGCAACGCGGGCCGCTTCACCATGGGCGACGCGCTGACCCGCCGGATGCCCGGCCGCGCCGTCCGCATCGCCGCCTGCGCGGTGACCCTCCTGGCCCTGGTGCCGCTGATGGTCGTCCAACTCGCCGGCACCGGCCAGCTGCTCGCCTTCATCCTCGGCTTCTCCGGCGAGACCCTGAAGACGGGCTGCATCATCGGCCTGGGCGCCCTGATGATCAGCTACGCGGCGATCGGCGGCATGAAGGGCACCGCCCTCATCCAGATGCTGAAGATGGTGATGCTGCTCGGCTCCGGCGCCGTCGTCGCCGCGCTCGTGCTCAGCCGGTTCGACTGGGATCCGGGCGCCCTGTTCACCGCCGCCGCCGGCAACAGCGACGTGGGCTCCGCCTTCCTCAACTCGGGGCTGCAGTTCGCGGGCGGCCCCTACCCGGGCCTGGACATGTTCACCTCGCAACTCGCCGTCGTCCTCGGCGGCGGCGTCCTGCCGCACGTCACCATGCGCATGTACACCGCCTCCAGCGCCCGCCAGGTGCGCCGCTCAATGTCCTGGGCGGTCTCGACGGTGGTGCTGTTCGTCCTCGTCATCACCGTCATCGGCTTCGGCGCGACCGCGCTGATCGGGCGCGCGGTGATCGCCGGGGCGGACCCGCAGGGCAACAGCGCCTATCTGCTGGGCACGCAGGCCGCGTTCGGGACCGAGGTGTCCGCCGCGGAGACCTTCCTGTTCACCACGGTCACCACGGCCATCTTCCTCACCCTGCTGGCCTCGGTCGCCGGCATGATCCTGGCCTGCGCCAACTCCCTGGCCCACGACGTGTTCGCCGACCGGCTGCGGCAGTGGTCCGGACGGCGCGAGATGATGATCGCGCGGCTGAGCGCCCTCGCCGTGGGCGCCCCGGCGATCCTGCTGGCCACGATGATGCAGCACCGCAGCCTCCAGCCGCTGATCACGCTGGCGTTCTGCATCGGCGCCTCCGCCATCGCGCCCGCCCTCGTCTACAGCCTCTTCTGGCGCCGCTACACGCGCACCGGCCTGCTCAGCACACTCATCGGCGGCACGCTCGTGGTGCTGCTGCTGATGCCGGGCACCAACCTCGTCTCCGGGTCGCCGTTCTCGGCCTTCCCCGAGGCCGACTTCAACTGGTTCCCGTTCACCACCACCGGCATCGTCTCCATTCCCGCCGGGTTCCTCTTCGGCTGGCTCGGGACCGTGGCGTCGGGCCACGAGAAGGCGGAGGAGCAGCGCCGGCAGTACGAGGCGGTGGAGGGATGGATTCTGGCGGGGGCCGTACGCCGTCGGGGCTGAGCGGGCGCGCTCACTTATCCGACGCCACAACACGGCAACCTTTCGCTCGGTCGGTGACGACAGGGGGACGGACAGCGCAGCAGCGCTTCCGTCCCCCCTGAACTTTCCGGACTCGAAACTTTCCGGACTCGAACGAGAGCGACGACGTGAGCGAGAGAGCAACGGCCCGCAGGCACCGGCCGCGGCGCAGGAAGCAGAACGGCCGCAGGGTTCTTCTGATCGGCGGCCTGGTCACCGCGCTCGGGGCGGGCGCCGTCGGCGGCGGCATGCTGATGACGGCCTCCGCCTCGGGGCCGGGCGCGGGCACCTACCGGCTGGTGAACGCGGCCGACGACACCTGCCTGACCGCCCCCACCGCCGCCGGACAGCTGACCACGCGCGCGTGCGCAGACAGCGCGGGCACGCAGGTCTGGCAACTGTCCGACGCGGACGGCGGTTTCACCGTCAAGAGCGCGTCCGGGCTGTGCGCCGTCGTGCAGGGCGCCTCGACATCGGCCGGCAAGGCGGTACGCCAGGAGGCGTGCGACGGCAGCGCGGCACAGGTGTGGAAGCTCGCCTCGGTCGGCGAGGCGTACCACCTGGTCAACGCCAACAGCGCGAAGTGCCTGAACGTCAAGTCGGCGCTGGCGCAGCAGAACTCCTGCGACAAGTCGAGCGGCAAGAGCTGGCGGCTGGTGGCGCAGGGGGAGGCGGTGCCGTCGGCCTCCGTGACGGCGTCCGCATCGGCGTCCGCTTCCGTGTCCGCTTCCCCGTCCGCGTCTCCTTCGGCCACCAGCGGTACGACCCTCGGCGCGTGGCCCACGCCCGTCGGCAAGCAGGCCGTGAGCTCCACGATCGAGGTGTCCGGCACCTACGACGGCGCCCTCAAGCGCTTCTACGGCTCCGGTGACCTCGGCAGCGACAGCCAGTCCGAGAGCCAGGACCCGCTGTTCGAACTCGCCGACGGCGCCGTGCTGAAGAACGTCGTCCTCGGCTCGCCCGCCGCCGACGGCGTCCACTGCCTGGGCAGCTGCACGCTCCAGAACGTCTGGTGGGAGGACGTCGGCGAGGACGCCGCCTCCTTCAAGGGCAAGTCGTCCTCGGCGACCTACCTGGTGGACGGCGGCGGCGCCCGGAAGGCGGACGACAAGGTCCTGCAGTTCAACGGCGCCGGCACCCTCACCGTCCGCAACTTCCAGGTCGAGGACTTCGGCAAGCTGGTCCGCTCGTGCGGCAACTGCTCCAAGCAGTACCAGCGGCACATCGTCCTCAGCAATGTGCGGGCGACCGCGCCGGGCAAGGTCCTGGTGGGCATCAACAGCAACTACGGCGACACAGCCACGTTCTCCGGCGTCACGGTCGTGGGCAACAAGAACCTCACCATCTGCGAGCGGTTCAAGGGCAACAGCACCGGCGCCGAGCCGACGTCCCTGGGCAAGGGCGCGGACGGCACGTACTGCCGCTACAGCGCCTCGGACATCACGTATCAGTGACCTTGAGCGGGGGCGCATGAGCAGGGGCGCCCGGGCAGCCACGAGCCCGGGCGCCCCCTTTGTTCGTCCGCGCGCCCTTCCGCTCCTACTCCGCCACGGCCTGCCCGGTGAGGGTGGTAAGGCTGGCGCGTACGTGGTCCATCTGGGCGCGTACGTCGTCCCAGCGCTCCCCGTGCTCACGCAGGACGCGCTCGGTCTCGCGCGCGATCCGCTCCTCACGCACGCGCGCCCCGGCGATCAGCTCGGCCGCCCGCGCACGCGCCTCCTCCTGGCGCCGCCGTCCCACCACCTCGGCCTCGGCGAACGCCTGCCCGGCGTCGGAGAGCGCGGCCTCCGCGCGGGCGATCCGTTCGGCGTGCCGGGCGTCGGCGGCGGCCTCGCGCGCCGCCGTCTCGCGCTCGAACTCGGCCCAGCGCTCGGCGTGTTCCCTGGTCTGCTCGGCGAGCATGCCGGTGGTGCGGCGGCGCATCTCGCGCAGGACGCCGAGCGCCTCGCCGCGGCTCTCCTTGATCGCGCGCCGGGCGGCGATCCGGGTCTCGTCCGCCTCGGCGCGCGCGGCGAGAAGGCGCCGGCGGGAGTGCTCCTCCGCCTCGGCGCGCACGGTGTCGGCGTACGCCTGTGCCGCGCCGTGCACGCTGTCCGCGTGCGCCTGCGCCGCCTCCGCGAGGCGCTGCGCCTCCTGGTGCGCGCCTTCGCGCACGGTGGCGGCCTCCTCCAACGCGAGCTGGAAGATGCGCCGTGCGCGCTCCCCGAGCGTCTCGTACGTCTGCGGCGCGAGCTGCGCGACGGTCTCGCGCAGCCGTACCGCCTCGGCCTCCAGCTCCTTGGCGAGCACGGTCAACCGGGCGGCGCGCTCCCAAGCGGCGTCCCGGTCCTGGGAGAGCACCGCGGTGTACGCGTCGACCTGCTCGGGACGGTAGCCGCGCTCTCGCCCTCGTACGGCCCTGAAGCCGCGGGGCGGGACCGGTGAGCCGCTCATGCGGGAACCCCTCTCCATCGGACGGACGCGAAATGATGATTTCGCGGACATCTTGATGTATGGGGAGGAAAGGAACATAACGCGACACTCCGGTCGCAGGTCACGGGCACACGAAGAAGCCGGGCCCGGTCGTCATGACCGGGCCCGGCTTCCACGCGTGCGCGGCGCTCAGCGGCGCCGGCTCACAGGAGCCCGTCCCACATCTGCTCCAGCAGCACCGACCACCAGCTCTCCGGCGAACCGAGCGCCGCCGGGTCGAGGGAGGCCAACTGGGCCTGGAAGTCGACGGTCCAGCGGCCCGCCTGCTCCTGGTTCAGGCCGAACCGCAGCCGCCACATCCGGCCCAGCAGCGCCAGGCAGCGCTGGAACTCCGGCAGCCCGGTGTTGACGAACTGCGGCGGCACCGGGGCACCGCCCGGACCGGCCTCCACCGGAACGGCGACGATGTTGGCCGTGCCGTACTGCACACAGATGGCCCGCCCGAAGTCGCTGCCCATCACCAGGTACGAGCCCGCGTCCGCGGCGGGCTGCACCCCGCGCTCGGCCGCCAGCTCCGCCAGCGTCGGCACCGGCCGCCCCGGCTGGGCCTGCGCCCAGAAGAAGGGGCCCATGTCCATCGGCAGGCCCGCCACCACCAGGGTGTGCGCGACGACCGGCGGCACGCCCTGCCGGGACACGGCGGCCTGCTCGAACCGGAAGATCCCCGGCCCGAACGCGCCCGCCAGCTCCTGCGCGATCCCCTCCGGGGGAATCGGCGGAACCGGCTGCACCGGCGGCAGCGGCGCCCGCACCGGCGCGGGCCGCGCGGGGCCGTCCGCCACCTGGTGCAGCTCGCCCTGGTGCGCCAGCAGTTGCTGCATGCCCTGCTGCCGGCTCGCGTGGTCCGTGCCGTAGGGCGCGATGCTCGTGATCCGCGCCTGCGGCCACTGCTCGCGGATCATCCGCGCGCAGTAGGCACCCGGAAGCTCGCACGACTCCAGCTCGGTGTGCAGCTCCAGCACCTGGTCCGACGGCACGTTCATGGCGCGCAGCTCGTGGAAGATCTGCCACTCCGGGTGCGGCGTGCCCGGCGCCGAACGCCGGATCAGCTGCTGCTCGGAACCGTCCTGCGCGCGGTAGCGCAGCACGGCCTGGTAGCCGGGGCCCACGGTCGGCTGACCGGTGGGCTGCTGCGGGTAGCCGTACGCCGGGGGCTGCCCGGGAACGGGGTGACCGGGCGGCGGCATCGCACCGGGCGGCATCGGCGGCTGAGGGGCGCCCGGTGCCATCCCGGGGGCGCCCGGAGCAACGGGAGCGCCGGGGGCGGGCGGTGGCGGGGGTGCGCCGGGGCCGCCGACCGGGGGCGCGGCCAGCACGGTCTCCGCGTGGTGCACGGCACCGCGACCGGCGCCGGCGGGACCGGGGGCGCCAGGCCCGCCGGGGGCGCCCGGGGGCTGCGGTGCGCCGGGGGCGCCCGGGGGCTGCGGTGCGCCGGGGGCGGCGGGTGCGCCAGGAGCGCCCGGAACTCCGGGTGCGCCCGGCGCGTGCGGTGCGCCCGGGGCGCCCGGCGGCTGGGGAGCGCCCCCTGCGCCGCCGAGCTGGCTCGGGTCCGCGAGCATCGTGGCCGCGTGGTGCACCCCACCCGGAGGCGTACCGCCGGGGGCACCCGGCGCACCGGGCGGCTGGGGGGCGCCCGGAGGAGTCGGCGCGCCGGGGGGCTGGGGTGCGCCCGGACCGGCGGGAGCCTCGGGGCCGTCGGGGCCGAGCGAGGAGACGAGTTGCGTGGGGACGTAGGCGCCGCCCGCGGGCGTGCCCGGCGCTCCGGGCGCCGGGGGCGCGGGCGGAGGCGTAGCACCCGGACGCGCGCCCGGCGTACCCGGGGCGCTCGGAGGAGGCGGCGGGGTCGCGCCACCCCGCGCGCGGCTCGGCGGAGGCGCTGCCTTGCTTGTCGCGGCATCCGCGATGTCCCCGGCGTTCGGCGCAAGGGACCGCCCCGGCGCGGGGGCGCTCGACGGAGGCGGAGGCGTGGCACCGGGCGCGGGGGCGCCCGGAGGGGGTGTGCCGGGTCCGCCCGCACCACCCGGTCCGTGCGGGTGCCCGTAGGAGGGCGTACCCGGCGCGGGCGTACCACCGGGCACGCCAGGCGCACTCGGGACTCCGGGCGCCGGCGTGCCGCCGTGCGCGCCCGGCGTGTGCGCGTCGTCGAGCGCCGGTGCAACCGTCGTCCGCGGCAGCTGGCTGCCGCCCGAGATCAGCGCCGTCTTCGCGTCCGGCGCGGCCGGCGGCGGCGTGCTGTCGTCGACCTCGCTCAACGGCGGAGCGAACACGGTCGCGGGCAGCGGGACGGAACGGTCCTCCTCCGCGTCCGCGTTCGTGTCCGTACCGGCCCAGGGAGTCGCACCCGGCGCACTCGGAACACCGGGCGCCCCCACAGAAGCCCCCGCGCCCTCACCGGCACCACTCGCACCAGGGGCGTCCGGCCAGGCCGCGCTCCCCCCGGACGCAACTGGCGCCCCCGGCGCGGAAGACGGCGCACTCGCCGCAGCCGCACCACCAATTCCGGAATCAGTACCCGACCCCGGCACCCCGGCCTGCGTCCGCGCCAGCTCTTCCGAACCAGAACCAGAACCAGAACCGGCACCCACTCCGGCACCCGAAGCAGCCCCAGCCCCAGCAGGCCCAGCCTGCGTCCGCGCCAGCTCCTCAGAACCAGAACCGGAACCAGAACCGGAACCAAAAGAAGAACCGGAAGAAGACCCAGTAGAAGAACCGGCACCCGCCCCGGTCCCGGACCCCCCAGACCCCTCCGACCCCCGCCGCCCAGGAATCCCCATCTGATCCGCCGCCTCCTGCAACCACTCCGGCGGAGTCAACAGGAACGACGTCTGATTCAAATCCACCCGCGCAGGCGCCGCAGGCACAGGCTCCGGCTCGGCATCCGCAATCCGCCCGTACTCCTCCTCGTACCGCCGAATCACCTCACCCACCGGCAACGCGGGCCACAACGTGGCCTCCCCGCTGTCCCGGGCGATCACCAGCCGCTGCGCACCACCATCCGAACGCGGCCCGTCCGCACGGTCCTCCGCCCAGACGACAAAGCCCAGTTCGAACTCCCGCACCCGCACCTCACGATGCTGATACGCCGGCACATCACCGTTGATCCATTCCTCGGCGCGCTCCTGCGCCTGAGCGAACGTCACCATCGCGAAACTCACTCCCCCGACACGGAATCGGACACCGCACCGGACACCGGCACGCAGCGGGCGAACCCACCGTCGACCATCAGGTTCGCCACCGTCTCCAACTCCGGCGGAGAACCCGCCAGACGGGACAGGAAGGCATCGAAATCCTCACCGCACGGCAGCAACAACCGCTCCACACGTTCGGCCGGCGGCACCGAAGGATCGACATCCCGCGCATCGTCGTACGCGCAGAACCACACCGACCCGATCCGCTCGCCCTTCACCTTCACCGCCAGCAGACCACCCTGGACGAAGCCGACACCCAGATAGTCCTTGGTCAGATGGTCACGCAAACACTTGTTGACGTACACCAGGTCGTTGACCGCCGCCTCGTCCCGCACCGTGAAGAACGGCTGGTCGATCAACAGCCCCAGCTCCGCGTCCAGCGCACACCCCACCGGCGCACACCCACCCGCCGCCTTCAGGAACGAGCGGTACGCACCCGGCAACCGGTAACCGAGATCCTCCTCGACCCCCAGCACCTGCGACTCACTCACCGCCACCCCGGACTTCGGCAGCCCGAAATGTGCCGGACGCGTCTCCTGCAACGGCCGCGTACCCCGCTTGCTCTGGTCCACCGCCGCCGTCGCGATCCCGCCGTGATGCCGCAGCAACGCCTTGACCTCGACCGGAACCAGCTCCAGACGGCGCGTACCCACCACGTGATGCCACGTCCAGCCGTGCGGCGTAGCCACCGACGGCACCGTGTCCCACAACTCGTGCCCCGTCGCCGCGAGCGCCGCGTTCGCCGACACGTAATCCGTCAGCCGCAACTCATCGACACCGAAACCCTCCGGAGGCTCCGCGATCTCCGCGGCCGCCCGCGCATAAGGCGAGAAGTCCGGGTAGCCGTGCTCATCCACCCGCACCCCTCTGGGATGACGGGCAGCCCTCACCGGATCCGGGAAATGCACGACCTGCCCGGCATAGGCGGCGTTCGGCGGCGCGGCGTGTCCCCCGGCCTGACGGCCGGGAGGCGTCCCCAGCCCGAGCCGACCTGTCGTCATGGCGGTTGCCCCCTGCGGCATTCTGGTACGGCGCGCGATGACCCCCTTCGGCCACTACGCCCCGTATCGACTTCTCTCCACGCGTCAACCGCATGGATCGCGGTGGCGACAGCCTATGCGGTACGGCGACACCGGTCACCGGGCACCAGTCAGCACCCCTCCGCTTCCGTGACCAGCCGTCACCCCACCGTGACAGCCTGCCCAAACCCGGGCGTGTCGCACCGCCCCAGCTTCCGCACCAGCCACGGCATTTGGCACTCTGTGTCGTCCGGGGGGATGCTCGGGAGGGGATGACGATCATGAACGCGACGCAGACAGGACCACACGGCGGGCCGAAAACCGGCACCACCGACGGCCCCGCGTCCGGCGACCCCCGCATCGGCTGGAGCGCCACCGAAGCCCCCCACACGCCTACGCTGCGCCACCGCCGCGACGGCATACTCCCCACCATCGCCGCCGCCCTCTCCGTCCGCGGCGCCACCCTCACCGGCACCGCCGCCCGCGGCGACCAGCCACCCACACTCCACCCACTCGTCCAGGACTTCCTGGACACCCTCACCAGCGCCCAACGCGACCGCTTCACCGGCCGCTGCGCCGAAACCATCCTCATCTCCCGGCACATCTCCAACATCGACGCCGCCCGCAGCAAACGTGCCGCCCGCAAACCCATGACCAACGGCGAAGCACGCAAAGCCCTGAAACAGGCCAAACTCACCGCCCGCCACATCCGCGAGGACGGCGACCCCCTGCACGGCGGCTTCGCCCCACCCTGCCGCGCCTGCGCCGCCCTCAGCGCCCACTTCGGCGTACGCGTCATCGACCCCGCGGGCGACGACGGCTGACCGGCCGCGGCCCCCACCCACACACCCGCACGAACGAGGGCAGATGCACCCGGACCGCACGTCCACCACCCGATTCCCCGTACCCGTCGACGCCGCCCTGCGCGCCGCCGGCTGGCAACCCGGCCGCTGGGACATCAAACAAGCCGAAATCTGGGCCGACACCCTGCGCGAACACACCTCCCCCGCCGGACACCGCCACACCGTCTTCCCCGCCGCGGTAGAAGCCTGGGCCGAATTCGGCGGACTCCACATCAACCCCACCGGCCCCGGCCGCCAAGTCGCCCCCGTCCCCCTGCACCTCGACCCACTCCACGGCCTGCACATGGCCCGCACCCTCAACGACCTCGGCCGCGCCCTCGACACCGAGGTCTGCCCCCTCGGCGCCGAAACCGACAGCCAGGCACTCCTCGCCATCGACACCGAAGGCCGCGTCTACACCCTCGACCACACCGGCGACTGGTACCTCGGCCCCGACATCGACACCGCCCTGACCACCCTGGTCGCCGGCACCGAACCCGTACGGCTCACCGCACCCTGAAAGCCGCAAGGCCTCACGGAAAGCCGCAAGGCCTCACACCGCCGGAATCACCGCCGACACCCGGAACCCCCCGGCATCCGTCGGCCCCGACACAAACACCCCACCCAACGCGGAAACCCGCTCCTTCATCCCCACCAGGCCATTCCCGCCCGACGGCAACCGCGCGGAAGACGCCGCCTCCGGCGGAGGCTCGTTCTCCACCTGCATCGCGATCTCCGACACCCGATGCGCCAGACGCACATACGTCTTCGCACCCGCCGCATGCTTGTGCACGTTGGTCAACGCCTCCTGCACCACGCGGTACGCCGTCTGCTCCACCTCCGGCGGATAACTGCGCGCGTCCCCCTCCACCGAGAGGGCCACCACCATCCCCGTCGCCGCGGACTGCCCGATCAACTCGTCCAGCTCCGCCAGAGACGGCCCCTCGGACTCCTCCACCGACCGCGAAGCCTCCCGCGACGCGGCAGCCGCAGCGGCAGCCCCCACCGCCGCCAACGGCACCGCCGGACGCCGCTCGGCCCCCGCATCACCACCGGACCGCAGCACACCCAACATCTCGCGCAACTCGGTCAACGCCTGACGACCCATGTCACCCACCAGAGCGGCGTTCTTGACCGCCTTCTCCGGATCCTTACGGGCAACCGCCTGCAACGCGGCCGCATGCACCACCATCAGGCTCACCCGGTGCGCCACCACATCGTGCATCTCGCGCGCGATCCGCGTGCGCTCCTCACCACGCGCCCACTCCGCGCGCTCCTCCGCACGCTCGGCGAGCAGCTGCAGCTCCCGCTCCAGACTGTCCGCACGCTCACGCAGCGACTCCATCAGCCGACGCCGCGCACCCACATACAGACCGAGCAGCAAAGGCGGCGCCGTCATCCCCAGCGACGTCGTGATCGCGCCGAACGGCACGAACCAGCCACCGAACTCCAGATCGCCCTGATCCACACCCTGACGCAGCCAGACGAACGTCACGATCAGCATCCCGACCGTCGCCATCGCCGCAAGCGCCCCGATGATCCGCCGCGGCAGCTCGGAAGCGGCAAGCGTGTACAGACCGACCAGGATCATCAAAAAGCCCATCTGGGCAGGCATCACAGCGATCGACACCAGCACCACGGCGATGGGCCACCGCCGGCGCACCACCAGTACCGAACCGGCCAGCACCCCGAACAGCACACCCACGAAAGCGGGGATCCCCGCGTCCGCGGCAAAGCTGAACCCTTTCGCCCCGCACTCCAGCGCGGACACGGCCGCCAGCCCAATGTCCAGCGCGGCACTGCGCCACCTCGCCCACCACCACGGCCCGGTACGGGCCCCGGTGTCGTCTTCCCCCGTCGCGGTCATGCCTCCCAGCCTACGGGCGCCGGGCGCGGCTTTTCCGGCGAGTTTCCGGTACTGGCCTACACCACCCCGAGTGACCGTCCGAACGCAGAACGCCCCGAAATCCCTCGAACTGGTGAATCGCTTACTGTTCGACCCCGGAAGATCCGATTCCGGCCGGACGGTATGCCTATGGCACATGCGGAAGGCAAGTACGCCGACTTCGAGGGCCTGCGGGAACGGGCGGTGGCGCTACGGCGCGCGGGCTACAGCCTCCGGCAGATCCGGGACGAGCTGAAGGTCTACAACAACGACATCCTCAACCGGCTGGTAAAGGGCGAGCCTCCCCCGGAGTGGACCAAACGCCCTCGCGCCAAGGACGACCTGCGCGACAGGGCACGGGAACTGCGCAAGCAGGGGTGGACGTACGACCGGATCCAAGCGGAGCTGGGGTGCTCGAAGAGTTCGATCTCCCTGTGGGTGCGGGACCTCCCGTCACCCGAGCGTCAGCCCCCAGACACAAGTGCGGCACGGCTGGGCGTACAGCGGGCCGTCGAGAACCGTCGAGCGGCGAGGGAAGAAATGCGGAACAGGGCATACGCCCAAGTCGGTTCCCTCACCCCACGCGAGCTCTTTCTGATCGGCGTGGGTCTCTACTGGTCCGAGGGCGCGAAGGCCAAGCCCGGAGCTCACCGACGCGTGATCTTCGTGAACAGCGACCCGAACATGATCAGGGTCTTCCTCAGCTGGCTGGACCTGCTTGGTGTGGAACCTGAGCGCCGACGATTCTCAGTCAACATCCATGAGTCTGCAGACATCCCGGCGGCCGAGTCCTACTGGGCCGAGCAAGTCGGCATCCAAGTTGGCGACCTGCTGAAAACAAGCCTCAAAAAGCACAACCCCAGGACCAACCGAACCAACACAGGCGAGGGCTACCACGGCTGCCTGAGAGTCGCAGTACTCATGAGCGCTGACCTACACCGTCGCATCGAGGGCTGGTGGTACGGCATAGTAGAGGCTGTCCGTCCGGGCGATTCATCGAACCGGACATAGCGGCCATCCCGGGTCGTCTAAGGGCAAGACGGTGTCTTTTGGTGTCACTTATGGGGGTTCGAGTCCTCCCCCGGGAGCCGGCCCAGCGGGCCCTGACTTTCACGTCAGGGCCCGCTCTCATTTCCCCCGCGAAACGCCCCGGTATCCTGCGGATGTCACCCCACCCCATCCCAAAAGCCGAAGGGCAACTCCGTGAGCGCCATTCGCCCGGCAGCCGTCGTCGTTCTCGCAGCGGGTGAGGGCACCCGTATGAAGTCCGCCACACCCAAGGTGCTGCACGAGATCTGTGGTCGCAGCCTCGTGGGACATGTGCTCGCCGCCGCGCGTGAGTTGCGGCCCGAGAACCTGGTCGTGGTCGTCGGCCACGCCCGCGAGAAGGTCACCGCGCATCTCGCCGAGGTCGATCCGCACGTCCGTACCGCCGTGCAGGCGGAGCAGAACGGCACCGGGCACGCCGTCCGGATGGGGCTCGAAGAGCTCGGTGGCCGGGTCGAGGGCACCGTCATCGTCGTGTGCGGGGACACCCCGCTGCTGACCGGCGCCACGCTCCAGGCGCTCGCCGCCACGCACTCCGCCGACGGCAACGCCGTGACGGTGCTGACGGCCGAGGTGCCGGACGCGACCGGGTACGGCCGGATCGTGCGGGACGCGGCGACCGGTGCCGTCACCGCGATCGTGGAGCACAAGGACGCCAGCGAGGAGCAGCGGGCGATCCGGGAGATCAATTCCGGGGTGTTCGCGTTCGACGGGGCGCTGTTGACCGATGCGCTGAAGCAGGTGCGTACGGACAACAGTCAGGGTGAGGAGTATCTGACGGATGTGCTCGGGATTCTGCGTGAGGCGGGGCATCGGGTGGGTGCGTCGGTCGCGGGGGATCATCGGGAGATCGCCGGTATCAACAACCGGGTGCAGCTTGCCGAGGCGCGTCGGATTCTCAATGACCGGCTGCTGACCGAGGCGATGCTGGCCGGGGTGACGGTGGTGGATCCGGCGACGACCTGGGTGGATGTCACGGTGACGTTCGAGCAGGACGCGGTGGTGTATCCGGGTACGCAGCTGCTGGGGGCCACGCACCTCGGTGAGGGTGCCGAGGTGGGTCCGAACTGCCGGCTGGCCGATACGCGTGTGGGCGCGGGGGCGCGGGTGGACAACACGGTGGCGGATCGGGCCGAGGTGGGTGCGGAGGCGTCGGTGGGGCCGTTCGCGTATCTGCGGCCGGGGACGCGGCTGGGGGCGAAGGGCAAGATCGGGACGTACGTCGAGACGAAGAACGCGTCGATCGGTGAGGGGACGAAGGTTCCGCATCTGTCGTATGTCGGGGACGCGACGATCGGTGAGTACACGAACATCGGTGCCGCGAGTGTGTTTGTGAACTACGACGGGCAGGACAAGCATCACACGACGGTCGGGTCGCATTGCCGGACGGGTTCGGACAACATGTTTGTGGCGCCTGTCACGATCGGGGACGGTGCGTACACCGCTGCCGGGTCCGTGATCACGAAGGATGTTCCGCCCGGTTCGTTGGCCGTGGCCCGTGGTCAGCAGCGGAATATCGAGGGCTGGGTGGCCCGTAAGCGTCCGGGGAGTGCCGCGGCGAAGGCTGCCGAGGTGGCGTCCCGGGAGTCGGACGGCGGAAGCTGACCGGAAACAGGTGCGTCGGGGACGGCGTACCGTGATAAGTGCACATCCGCACCTAACCAGCTGAGACGGCCTCTCGCACCAGCCGGGACGGGCTGGTGCGTTCTCTCGACTTCCAGCTGAGACACCTCTGAGGAGACAGTGCTGTGACCGGGATCAAGACGACCGGCGAGAAGAAGATGATGTTCTTCTCCGGCCGCGCCCACCCCGAGCTTGCCGAGGAGGTCGCCCAGCAGTTGGGTGTCGGGGTTGTCCCGACGAAGGCCTTCGACTTCGCCAATGGCGAGATCTATGTGCGGTACCAGGAGTCGGCACGTGGTGCGGACTGTTTCCTGATCCAGAGCCACACGGCTCCGATCAACAAGTGGATCATGGAGCAGTTGATCATGATCGACGCGCTGAAGCGTGCGTCGGCCCGCTCCATCACCGTGATCGTGCCGTTCTACGGTTATGCGCGGCAGGACAAGAAGCACCGTGGTCGTGAGCCGATCTCGGCGCGGCTGGTCGCGGATCTGATGAAGACGGCGGGTGCGGACCGGATTCTCGCGGTCGACCTGCACACGGACCAGATCCAGGGTTTCTTCGACGGTCCGGTGGACCATCTGTTCGCGCTGCCGCTGCTGGCGGACTATGTGGGCCGCAAGGTGGACCGCGAGAAGCTGACGGTGGTGTCTCCGGACGCGGGCCGGGTGCGGGTCGCGGACCGTTGGTGCGACCGGCTGGGTGCGCCGCTGGCGATCGTGCACAAGCGGCGTGACAAGGACGTGGCGAATCAGGTGACCGTCCACGAGGTCGTGGGTGAGGTCAAGGGCCGGGTGTGTGTGCTGGTCGACGACATGATCGACACGGGTGGCACGATCTGTGCCGCGGCGGACGCGCTGTTCGCGCACGGCGCGGAGGACGTCATCGTGACGGCGACGCACGGTGTGCTGTCGGGTCCGGCGGCGGACCGGCTGAAGAACTCGCGGGTGAGCGAGTTCGTGTTCACGAACACGCTGCCGACGCCGGGCGAGCTGGCGGACGACCTGGACAAGATCACGGTGCTGTCGATCGCGCCGACGATCGCGCGTGCGGTGCGTGAGGTGTTCGAGGACGGTTCGGTGACGAGCCTGTTCGACGAGCAGTAGGAGCCGTCGGGCTCCGCTGAAAGATCGTTTTGGGTGTGGCCTCCCCTGCCGAGTAGACTGCTGCAGTTGCTCGGCGAGGGAGGCCGTACTCATGTGTACGGCGGTCCGTTATCGACGCGCTCTTCGTAGCAGGCCGTTCGTGGCCGGGTGACCCTGTCCGTTTCTCACCCTACGAGGAGTGATCGTTATGTCCGAGGTGAAGCTCGCCGCCGAGACCCGCACCGAGTTCGGCAAGGGTGCGGCCCGCCGCATCCGCCGTGACAGCAAGGTGCCCGGTGTTCTTTACGGCCACGGCTCCGACCCGCTGCACCTGACCCTTCCGGGCCACGACCTGCTGCTGGCGCTGCGTACGCCGAACGTTCTGATCTCCCTGGAGATCGACGGCAAGACCAACGAGCTGGCGATCCCGAAGGCCGTGCAGCGTGACCCGCTGAAGGGCTTCCTGGAGCACGTGGACCTGCTGCTGGTCAAGCGTGGCGAGAAGGTCACGGTCGAGATCCCGGTGCACGCCGAGGGCGAGCTGGCCGCGGGCGGCAACCTGCTGGAGCACGTGCTGAACGCGCTTCCGGTGGAGGCCGAGGCCACCCACATCCCCGAGGCCGTCACGGTCTCCGTCGAGGGCCTGGAGGCCGGTGCCTCGGTGCTCGCCAAGGACATCACGCTGCCCAGCGGTGTGACCCTGGCCGTCGAGGAGGACGCGGTCGTGCTGCAGGTCCTGGCCGCGCAGGCCGAGGAAGCCCCGGAGGGCGAGGCCGCCGAGGGCGAAGAGGCCGCCGAGGCCTGATCGGCGCCGAAGCCGTAGTTACTTGTTCGCCGGCCGCTGCTTCCTTCCGGGAAGCGGCGGCCGGCGCGTATCGAGGAGACGTACGTGACGACCGACGCCAATGCCCCGTGGCTGATCGTGGGCCTCGGCAATCCCGGGCCCGAGTACGCCATGAACCGGCACAACGTCGGGTTCATGGTGGTGGATCTCCTGGCCGAGCGGATCGGGGGGAGGTTCAAGCGGGCCGGGAAGGCGCAGGCACAGGTCGTGGAGGGGCGGATCGGGCCGCCGGGACCGCTGAACCGGCGGGTGATCCTGGCGAAGCCGATGTCGTTCATGAACCTGTCCGGCGGACCGGTGAACGCGCTGAAGGACTTCTACAAGGTGCCGGTGGCGAACATCGTCGCGATCCATGACGAGTTGGACATCGACTACGGCACGCTGCGGCTGAAGCTGGGTGGCGGTGACAACGGGCACAACGGTCTGAAGTCGATGACGAAGGCGATGGGTTCGGACTATCACCGGGTGCGGTTCGGGATCGGGCGCCCGCCGGGGCGGATGCCGGTGGCGGATTTCGTGCTGAGGGATTTCGCCTCCGCCGAGCGCAAGGAGCTGGACTACTTCGTGGACCGGGCGGCGGACGCGGTGGAGTGCCTGGTCATCGAGGGCTTGGAGCGGGCTCAGCAGACGTACAACTCGTAGGGGCGCTTGGAGCGGGCTCGGCAGACGTACGACTCGTAGGGGCGAAGGCTGCCATGAGGCGGTCGTGGTCGGCGGTGCCGGGGTTGGCCGCGGCCCAGGTGACGGCGTACGCGTGCAGGGTGTCGCGGTGGCGGGCGGCGGGGGTGTAGCCGGCGAGGCGGGAGATGACGCGCCAGGCGGGTTCGCTCGCGCCGTGTTCGGCGAGCCAGGTGAGGGCTTGGCCGACGGTGCCGTCGTCGGGTGCGGTGGACTGCTGCATGCGCAGCAGCAGGGGGGCGAGGACGTAGGCGGCGTCCTCGGTGTTCTCGTGTTTCCTCAGCCAGGCGCGGGCGTGGGCGAGTGCGGGCTGTTCTGCGTCGTCGGGCAGGTGCTCGAACTGGAGCAGGTGGCAGAGGACGAAGCCGGCCTCGGGGAGCCGGTGGTGCCGGTCGAGCCATTGCACGGCCCGCGTCACGATGCGGGGGTCGGGGTTCTCCGCGGTGCGCTGGCGGCGTACGGCGGCCTGGAGGAGGCGGGCGTCGGCGGGGTTGGTCATGCCGGGGGTGAGGACGCGCCGGACCTGGCGCAGTAGGCGCTGTTCGGTCTGCTCGGGCAGGGGTGGCAGCCTGTGCAGGTAGTGCAGGGCGTTGTCCGGGCCGATGTCTTCGCGGGGCCGGTCGCGGTAGAGGCGCAGGGCGATGTCGACGGCGCGTTGGGCCTGGGTGGTGGTGAGGCGGGCGCCGAAGCGGAACAGGACGCGGACGAGGACTTGCCGGCGGTAGGCGATGGGGTCGGCGGAGTTCTCGGAGCTGTCGGTGTCGGTGTCGTCGAGGGGGTGCTCCTCTGCCGGGTCCGCGGGCCGGGGGTGGTGGGCGTCGGGGTCCTCCAGCCAGTCGAGGACGTGGTCGATGATGGTGGTCATGACCTGCGTGGCGTCGAGGGTGTCGGTGGCGACGTCCCAGTAGAAGAGCAGTTTGCGCAGGACGGCGAAGGCCTGCGGGGTGCGGCCGTGGTCGTGGAGCCAGTCCAGGGCGAGGGCGGCGCCGGTGCGTCTGGTCGCGGCGGGGATCTCGTCGGGCTGGGCGAGGAGCAGGTAGGGGCCGAGGACGAGGGCGGCGTCGGCTCCGGTGCCGTGGGCGGTGAGCCAGGCGGTGGCGCGGGCGAGGGCGGCGTTCTTGGTGGGGGTGGGCAGGTTCCCGGCGGCGCGCAGGAGGCCGCCGATGATGTGCCGGTCGCTCTCTTCGGGGGTTGCCGGGAGCCGGTCCAGGGCGACGGCGGTGACGCGTTCGGTCTGCTGCTCGGTGAGGGCGTGGGTGCGGAAGAAGACGGCTTTGAGGAGCCGGTCGTCGTCGGCGGTGGCGCCGAAGGAGTCCAGCCAGTCGACGGCCGGTTCGAGGGTGCGGCGGACGATGTCGGCCTCGTCGTGGTTCCGGGTGGACAGGCCCTGCCATTCGAGGAGGTTGCGTATGACGAAGTCGGCGCCGGGGGCCTTGGGGTGGAGGTCGGTCCAGGTGAGCGCCCGGTCGACGGCGTCGGTGAGGTGGCCGGGGTCGGTGGCGGTGCCCTGGCGGCGCAGGACCTGGAGCAGGGGCTGGAGGACGAAGGACGCCTGTGCGGTGGTGCCGTTGCGGGCGAGCCAGGTCAGGGCGTGCTCGACGGCGCGCCGTTCCATGGTGGTGGTCTGGCCGCGGCGGCTGAGGATGTCGTGCAGGACGAAGCAGGCTTTGTCCTTGCGGCCGTGGGTGTCGAGCCAGTCGAGGGCGTAGCGGGCGATCTGTTCGGCGAGGCCGGGTTTCACGTCGGGGTCGCGGCGGCGCAGGGTGGCGGAGATCAGGAAGGTGGCGCGTTCCCGGGCGCGGTACTGGGTGAGCCAGTCGCGGGCGGCGGTGTGCAGCAGGTTGCTGTCGTCCTCGTCGGTGTGGGCGGTGCGCATCAGGGCGGTAATGAGGCGTTCGGTGTCGGGGCGGCCGCGCAGCTGGTGGGCGAGGGCGATGGTGGTGCGGGTGGCCCGGTCACGGACGGCGGGGCCGGGGGCGGGGCCGCTGTCGTGCGGTGCGGTGAGCAGGGCGAGGAGGGCGTAGCGGGCCTCGGGGGCGGTGCCGTGGGCGTCGAGCCAGGTGAGGGTGAGGGCGTCGAGGCGGGTGTGCTCGGCGTCGTCGGGGTCGTGGGCGCGGCGCAGGGCGCTGATGAGCTGGAGGGCGTCGAGGTCGTCGGCGGTGTGGGTGTCGAGCCAGGTGTGGGCGTGGTCGAGCAGGACGGGTGGGAGGGGCCGGGGGCTGTTGCGGACGGCGTCGGTGAGCAGGACGCGGACGAGGCCGGGTTGGGTGGTGGCGGCGATCCAGGGTCCGGTGAGGCTGTCCCAGGTGTCGATGACGGCTTGTTGCCAGGGGCTCGCGGAGCTCATCGAGACGAGGGCGCGCATGCCCTGGTCGGGGATGGACAGGAGCAGGGCGAGGACGTCGGGGGCTTGGCGGGTGAGCCATCTGGAGAGGGTGGCGGCGAGTTTCTTGCGGACGGAGTCGCTCTGGTCGTGGGCCCAGCGGCTGAGGTGTCCGACGGCCCGTCGGAAGGCGGTGAGGTCGGCGAGGAGGGCGTCGAGGAAGGCGCGCAGGACGGCCGTGTCCACGGTGACGGCCTGGGGCAGGCAGCTCTGTTCGAGGAGTTGGTCGGTGACGATGTCGTGGATGGTGTCGACGGTGTCGGGTCCGTCGGCGGTGGTGACGAGCCAGCCGAGTGCTTCCAGGTTGTCGACGACGGATTCGCCGGTGTGGTGGGTGTGGGCCGTGTGCTGCAGGAAGCGGTCGACGACGTCTTCGATGGCGGTCCGCCGCTGGACGCAGGCGAGGGTGGCGAGGGCGCTGGCCCGGACGAGGACGGGGTCGGGTTCGCCGCGCGGGGCGCCGTCGGCGGAGGCGATGTCGCGGCGGGTGCGGCGGTTGAGCCAGTCGACGAGTTCCGCGGGCGGGGGGACGGCGGGCGGGTCGCCGTCGCGTTGGTCGAGGGCGCCTTCGAAGGCGATGGCGAACAGCAGCGCGAGGATGGGCCGGGTGCCGCAGATCCGGGCCATGTCGTCGGCGCCCCAGGCGTCGTAGGCGTGGGGGGCGACCCGCTCGAAGATCCGGGCCGCGACGGTACGCAGATGGCTTTCGGCCTGTTCGAGTGCGACTTCCTCGAACAGGGTGCGCGATCCGCGTGCGCGTACTTCGGCGAGGGCGCCGGGGCGGACGGAGGCGAGGCAGGCGATGCGGGCGCCCTCGGCGCGTTCGGTGTGCAGCAGGTCGGCGAGGTCGCGCAGGTCGAGGCCGGACTGGTCGCGGATGTGCTGGTCGAGGTAGTCCAGGACGAGCAGTACGCGCTGGTCCTGGCGGTCCTTGAGCTCTTCCTGGATCTCCTCCAGCAGTACGCGTGCGGACAGGGCGCCCGCGTCGTGGATGTGCAGCACCAGCCAGCCGCTGCGTTCGGCGAGGGAGGCGATCTCCAGGCAGGTGCGGGTCTTGCCCGCGCCGGCGAGGCCGGTGAGGAGCAGTCCGCAGCCGGGGCCGCCGAATCTGCCGCGGGCGGGGTCGTCGAGGCGGGCGAGGAGGTTTTCGGGGCGGGCGGGGTGGTCGGGGTCTTCGGGGGCGACGTAGGGGAGGGTGTCGTTGGTGAGGTAGGTGCCGCGGTTGCCGAGGCGGCGCAGGACCTCGTCGGTGGTCAGGAGCCAGGTGGGGCGGGTGCGGGGGCGGTAGCCGGCGTAGTGCAGTGGCTCGGCGTCCCAGGTGCGGGCGTCGATGGCGGGGATCTGGGCGAGGCCGGTGTCGGCGGCCATCCGGCCGCGGACCTGTTCGATCAGGGGCCGCGGGTCGGGCGGCCAAGGGCTCTCGGCGGCGTCGAGTTCGGCGAGCAGGGCGCGGGTGAAGGCGCCGCCGCGCTGGTCGCCGTAGGAGATGTCGCCGTCCTGGGTGGCGTGCAGGAGGAGCAGGCGGCTGGTGGTGGGGACCGGGGGGCCGGCGCCGAGGCGGCTCTCGCCGAAGACGTCCAGGGTTTCGACGTGGTTGCGGCAGGCGTCGATGCTGATGATCTTGTGGCGGATGCGCTGGTAGCGCGGGTTGTACAGGAGGGCGCTCTGGATGTTGCCGGTGTCGAGGGCGGCGTCCTCGAAGGGTCGGGCGTCGGCGTGGATGAGCAGGTGGCGGGTGGTGCCGGAGGTGACGGCGGCGTGGCCGCTCCAGGCGAACCAGAGCAGATCGGCGTCCCATTCGGGGAGTTCGTCGCGGATGACGCGGTGGACGGTGGCGTGGTCGGCGTCGAGGAGGGGGATGCCGAGGTCGCGGGCGGTGGTCTCGGCCTGTTCGCGGCGGTGGGCGAGCGGGGAGAGGCAGAGCCGGATGTTCTCGGCGGGTACGCCGTGGGCGCGCAGCCAGCGGGCGTGGCCGAGGGCGTCCTGGGCGGAGCCGTCGAGGTCGTGGAAGGGGTCGCCGCCGTAGCTCTCCACGCCGACGAGGACGGCCCGGGTGCGTTGCGGGGTGATGCCCGACAGTTCTGTGCTCATGCGGCCGCCCGCGGGGTGGCGCGGAGCCGCCGCTGGGGGCCGGGGTGACCGAAGCAGGCGTCGCGGGCAGCCGACATGCCGTCGAAAGCGGACCGCGATGCCTGCGTGCCGTGGCCGAACAGCAGTGTGCTCATGGGTCTCCCCGTTTCACGGCGGTGCCCGTCACCATCCGTTCATCTTAAGAAAGTTGGAAGGGGTCCCGGAGTTCCCGACCGGCCTCGGATTGACTTTCAGCAAGGCAATGGCCAAGGATCGCGGCCATGCCAAGTGCCGTCATCTCCAGCCGGGGCGCCGTCTCCGCGCTGCGGTTCGGGCGCGCGGCGGCGATGGCCACGGTCGCGGCGCTGATCCTGATCGCGGGCGTGTGGGCGTCCTGGGGCACCGCGCAGCACGTGATGCTCACCAAGGGGCGCGAGAGCGGCACGGTGCGGGTGACGCGCTGCGCCGACAACGTCTGCACCGGCCCCTACACCCCCGTCTCGCGCGGCTCGCAGCCCCGTAGCAAGGTCGTCATCGCCCACACCGCGTCGGTGCGCGAGGGCCGGACGTACTCGGTCGTCGTCAAGCCCGGCTCCAGCGACGTCGTACGCTCCGGCCCGGCCGGCGTCCTCTACGCCTGGGTGCCCTTCGGCGGCGCCCTGCTGCTCGCCTCGGTCGTGGTGGCGGGCGGCCTGCGCCGGACCCGGCTCGCGTGGGCGATGGCGGGCACGGGAATCGTCCTGATCACGGGCGCGTACGCGACGATGTGAGGCACCGGCCGTAACCCTGTGAAGAAACCGGGTGTTGCCTGTTCGTGATTGCCCCGGAGTCGGCGGCGGCCGGAAGCTGAGCCGCCCCCTCCACATCTTCCCGTTCATGTCACGAAGATGGACTGCCCCATGCCTACCCTCACCCGCGCCTGCGCCGTGTCCGCCGCCGCGGCGGCGGCGCTGTTCCTCGCCCCCACCGCCCACGCCACCCCGCCCGGGGACAACGGCACCGTGAAGATCCACGATGCCGCCACCGACGAGGAGCCGCGCCACAACGAGCCCCACGCCTGCACGTTCTACCTCGACGCCTTCGGTTTCGACGGCGGACAACAGGTCGACTGGCACATCGAGTCCTGGGCCCCCACGGCCGGCGCCAAGGGCGGGACCGTGAAGTCCGGCGAGCTGGTCCTGGACGCCGAGGGCCACGGCCGCACCGAGGACATGACCTTGCCGGACGGCCACTACAAGCTGTTCTGGAGCTTCGACGGCGAGCACGGCCCGGCCAAGCACAAGGTGTTCTGGACGGACTGCGAGGACGACGACTCCGACGAGTCCGCCCCGCCGTCCGGCCCGGCCCCGAGCACCGAGCCCGGCACGCGGCCGAGCACCGAGCCGAGCACCGGCGCCTCCGGGGCCCCGACGCCTTCCTCCGCGCCCTCCCCCCAGGGCGACACCCCCGGCGGCGATCTCGCCGAGACCGGCAGCGGCGCCCCGGTGGGCCTGCTCGGCGCGGCCGCCGCCGTGCTGGTGGCCGCGGGCGGCTTCCTGGTGTACCGGCGCCGCAAGGCCTGACGTACGGCGAAGGGCGCCCCCGCCCGGGGACGCCCTTCGTGATGGCGGTCCGGGTCAGCCGGTGTTGCGCAGACCGGCCGCGACGCCGTTCACCGTCAGCAGCAGCGCCCGGGACAGCAGCGGGTCCGGCTCCTCGCCCGCGGCGGCCGCGTCGCGCTGGCGCTTGAGAAGGGCCACCTGGAGGTAGGAGATCGGGTCCAGGTAGGCGTCCCGGATGCTGAACGTCTGCTTCAGGACCGGGGTCGCGTCCAGGAGTTCCGCCTCGCCCGTCACCTTCAGCACCTCGCGCACGGTCAGCTCGTGCTCGGCCTTGATGGTGTCGAAGACGTGCTTGAGCTCGTCGGGGACGAGGGTGTCGACGTAGTGCTGGGCGATGCGCAGGTCCGTCTTCGCGAGCGTCATCTCCACGTTGGAGATGAAGTTGCGGAAGAAGTGCCACTGCTCGTGCATCTCCTCCAGGACCGTGTCCAGGCCCGCCTCGCGCAGCGCCTTCAGCCCGGAGCCCACGCCGAACCAGCCCGGCACGATCTGCCGCGACTGGGTCCAGCCGAACACCCACGGGATGGCCCGCAGACCGTCGAGGGAGACGCCCGAGCCGGGGCGGCGGGAGGGCCGCGAGCCGAGGTGCAGTTCGGCGAGCTGGTCCACCGGCGTCGAGGCGAGGAAGTACGTCGGCAGGTCCGGGTCCTCGACGAACCTGCGGTAGGCGGCGTGCGCGGCGTCGGAGACCACGTCCATCGCCGCGTCCCAGCGGGCCAGCGCCTCGCCCGACTGGCGCGGGGCGGTGTGCAGGGCGGACGCCTGGAGGGTGGCCGCGACGGTCAGCTCCAGGTTCTCCCGGGCCAGCGACGGCACCAAGTACTTGTCGGAGATGACCTCGCCCTGCTCGGTCACCTTGATCTCGCCCTCCAGGGTGCCCCAGGGCTGGGCGAGGATCGCGTCGTGCGAGGGGCCGCCGCCGCGGCCGACGGTGCCGCCGCGGCCGTGGAAGAGCCGCAGCCGTACGCCGTAGCGGTGCGCCACGTCGCGCAGTCGGCGCTGGGCGCGGTGGATCTCCCACTGCGAGGTGGTGATGCCGCCGAACTTGGAGGAGTCGGAGTAGCCGAGCATGACCTCCTGGACATCGCCGCGCAGGGCGACCAGCCGCCGGTAGGAGGGGTCGGCGAGCATGTCCTCCAGGATCGTGTCGGCGGCCTTCAGCTCGTCCGTGGTCTCCAGCAGCGGCACGATGCCGATCTTGGCCCAGCCCGCGTGCAGGTCGATCAGACCCGCCTCGCGCGCCAGCACGGCCGCGGCGAAGACGTCGTCGGCGCCCTGGCACATGGAGATGATGTACGACTCGATCACCTCGGGGCCGAACACCTCCAGCGCCCGCTTGATCGTCTGGAAGACGCCGAGGGTCTTCTCGCCCGCCTCGTCCACCGGCGCCGGCGTCGGGGCCAGCGGACGGCGCGAGCGCAGCTCCTTGGCGAGCAGCTTGGCCCGGTACTCGCGCGGCATGTCCACGTACCGCCAGGACTCCTCACCCAGCCGGTCGAACAGCTGGCCGAGGGCGTGGTGGTGGGCGTCGGCGTGCTCGCGGACGTCCATCGTGGCGAGCTGCAGGCCGAAGGCGGACAGGGTGCGGATGGTGCGGTTCATCCGGCCGTCGGCGAACAGGCCGCCGCGGTGCTCGCGCAGCGAGGTCTGGATCAGGGTCAGGTCGTGCAGCAGCTCGGAGGTGCCGAGGTAGTCGCGGCCCTCCTCGTGCGGGATGCCCTTGGCCAGGCGCGTCTTGGTGTTCTCCAGCTTCTGCCGGATGCAGGTGGCCTTGAGCCGGTAGGGCTCCTCGGCGTTCAGCCGCTTGTAACGGGGGCTGATCTCCGGCAGGCGCTCCAGGTCCGTCTTCAGGGAGTCCAGCAGCTCCTGGGTGGCGCCGGTGTAGCGGATGGAGTTCGACAGGAAGCCGCGCAGCTCGTCGATCATCTCCAGCGCGTCGTTGATGCCGTGCTCGTGCTGGAGGATCAGCACGTCCCAGGTGACCTGCGGGGTGACGTTGGGGTTGCCGTCGCGGTCGCCGCCGATCCAGGTGCCGAAGGTGAGCGGGCGGGTGTCGTCGGGGAGCTTGACGCCGACCCGCTCCAGTTCGGCCGTCAGGTCCTCCAGGACGTCACCGACGGCGCCCGCGTGCAGCTCGTCGAGGTAGTAGATCGCGTTGCGCGCCTCGTCCGCGGGCTCCGGACGGACCACGCGCAGTTCGTCGGTCTGCCAGACGAGGTCGATGTTCTCCGCCAGACGGGTGTCGTGGCGCCGCCGGTCGGCCTCGATGACCGGGGTCTCCAGCAGCGCGGCGATACGCCGGAGCTTGTTCAGTACCGACCGGCGCGCGGCCTCGGTGGGGTGCGCGGTGAAGACCGGGCGGACATTGAGGTGCTCGACCGTCTGGCGCAGGTGCTCGGGGTCGGCGTCCTTGAGCCGGTCGGCCGTACGGGCGAGCAGACCGCCCTCGGCGGCCCGCTTGGCGCGCAGCTCGCGACCGCGGTGCACCTGCTCGGTGACGTTGGCGAGGTGGAAGTAGGTGGAGAAGGCCCGCACCAGCTTGGCCGCCGTGTCGAGCTCGGTGCCGCGCAGCAGCTCGGCCGCGGCCTCGCCGTCCTCGCGGGTCAGTCGGCGGACCCTCTCGACGAGGTCGAGGAGTTCTGGACCCTCCTGCCGGACGAGGGTCTCGCCAAGGAGATCACCCAGGCGCCTGATGTCGGCGCGCAGCTCACTGCTGCTCGACGTGGTGCTGGTAGTCAGGTCGTCGGCACTGCTCACAGGTGCGGCTCCTTGCAGTGTTGAAGCTCGTCTGGGAGGGAACCCGAAGGCACGTCACGCGCGGCGGCTCGCCGCATACGGTCCGGACATCCGGGAAGAAATCAGAGCGGACCGCGCTGTCCGACCGACACAAGGATAGGTGCCGGGGCGGACGCGCTGTCTCACGGGCTCTTGCCGCAAGGCGACACGCTGCCATACTTACGACGCCGTAGGTTACGGAACCGTAGGGACCGTTGCACCCGAACCGGAAGGCGGTTCCCGCGGCCGTCCGGCATTTGTCTCACCACCCTCGACCCCACAGGGGACGCCCATGACCACGAGCTCCGATGTGATCGAAGACGCCCCGCAGGCGAACGACGACACCCCGACCGCCTCCGCCACGCTCGGCGGGGAGCAGAAGCGGTCGATCGAGCAGATCGCGCTGCTGCTGTTCATCACCGTCCCGTTCCTCGCGCTGCTGGCCGCGGTGCCGCTGGCCTGGGGCTGGGGAGTGAGCTGGCTCGACCTCGGCCTGCTGGTCTTCTTCTACTACCTGGGCTGCCACGGCATCACGATCGGCTTCCACCGGCACTTCACCCACGGCTCCTTCAAGGCCAAGCGGCCCCTGAAGATCGCCCTGGCGATCGCCGGGTCCATGGCGGTCGAGGGGCCCCTGGTCCGCTGGGTCGCCGACCACCGCAAGCACCACAAGTTCTCCGATGCCGAGGGCGACCCGCACTCCCCGTGGCGCTACGGCGAGAGCCTTCCGGCGCTGCTGAAGGGCCTGTGGTGGGCGCACATCGGATGGATGTTCGACGAGGAGCAGACCCCGCAGGACAAGTACGCGCCGGATCTGATCAAGGACCCGGCGTTGCGGGCGATCTCCCGCCAGTTCGTGCTGTGGACCGCGCTGTCGCTGGCGCTGCCCGCGCTGATCGGCGGTCTGGTGACCTGGTCCTGGTGGGGCGCCTTCACCGGCTTCTTCTGGGGTTCGCTGGTACGGGTGGCGCTGCTGCACCACGTGACCTGGTCGATCAACTCCATCTGCCACGCGGTCGGCAAGCGGCCCTTCAAGTCCCGTGACCGGTCGGGCAACGTGTGGTGGCTGGCGGTGCTGTCCTGCGGCGAGTCCTGGCACAACCTGCACCACGCCGACCCGACGTCGGCGCGGCACGGGGTGATGCGCGGGCAGCTCGACTCCAGCGCGCGTCTGATCCGCTGGTTCGAGCTGGCGGGCTGGGCGTACGACGTGCGCTGGCCGTCACGCTCGCGTATCGATTCCCGCCGCAACACCGAGGAAGAAGGCTCCCCGCGCCGGGCCAAGGCCGCAAAGGCGGCATGATTGACGCCGTGGCGACCGACTCCAGCAGTACCCAGGGCAACGACAAGCCGCGGCGTGCGCGACGCACCCGGATGACCGGTGCGGAGCGCCGCCAGCAGCTCCTGGAGATCGGTCGCACCCTCTTCGCCGCGAAGGGGTTCGAGGGCACGTCGGTGGAGGAGATCGCGGCGAAGGCCGGGGTCTCCAAGCCGGTGGTGTACGAACACTTCGGCGGCAAGGAGGGGCTGTACGCGGTGGTCGTGGACCGTGAGATGCGGCGGCTGCTGGACATGGTGACCAGTTCGCTGACGGCCGGCCATCCGCGTGAACTGTGCGAGCAGGCGGCGTTCGCTCTTCTGGACTACATCGAGGAGTACACGGACGGGTTCCGGATCCTGGTCCGGGACTCGCCGATTCCGCAGTCGACGGGGTCGTTCGCGTCGCTGATCTCCGATATCGCCACGCAGGTGGAGGACATTCTGGGGCGCGAGTTCAAGAGCCGGGGGTTCGATCCCAAGCTCGCGCCGCTGTACGCGCAGGCGCTGGTGGGGATGGTCGCGCTGACCGGGCAGTGGTGGCTGGACGTGCGTCGGCCGAAGAAGGCGGAGGTGGCGGCGCATCTGGTGAATCTGGCGTGGCACGGGCTGGACGGGCTGGAGGCGAAGCCGCACCTGATAGGGCGGCGTAAGGCGTAGGGCGGGGCGCGCCGACGGGGGCGGCGCCTTCGGTTTCTCGCCCCCGCCGCCCCTTCCCGTCCCGTCCCTGGGGGCTGCGCCCCCAGACCCCCCTTCGGCCCTGAACGGGCCTCGTCCTCAAACGCCGGACGGGCTGGGATGGCCGGGCTGCGCGGCCACCTGCGGGGTGGGTGGGGGATTGGGACGGCGCCGACCTCGCCCTCAAACGCCGAACAGGCCGGGACGGCCCGGCTGCCCGGCCACCTCCGGGCGGGTGGGGGATTGGGACGGCATCGATCTCGCCCTCAAACGCCGAACAGGCCGGGACGGCCCGGCTGCCCGGCCACCTCCGGGTGGGCGGGGGATTGGGACGGCGCCGACCTCGCCCTCAAACGCCGAACAGGCCGGGACGGCCCGGCTGCCCGGCCACCTCCGGGTGGGCGGGGGATTGGGACGGCGTCGGCCTCGGCCTCAAGCGCCGGACGGGCTGGAGAGGCGCTCCAGGAACTCGATTCTGTTCCCGACCGGGTCCTCCGAGTAGAAGCGGCGGTGGCCCGGGAGGTTGTCGTCCCAGGTGATCTTTGCGCCTCGCGCCTTCAGGCGGGCCGCGTACGCCTCGATGTCCGTCACTCGCAGGCCGGGGTGGGCCTTGCGGGCGGGGTGGAAGTTCTGGTCGATGCCCAGGTGGAGCTGGACGGTGCCCGACTCGAACCAGCAGCCGCCGCGGGCCGCCAGGACCGGGGGCTTCGGTAGCTCGGTCATGCCCAGGACGTCGACGTAGTACGCGCGCAGTGCGTCCTCGGAGCCGGGCGGGGCAGCCAGTTGGACGTGGTCGACCGAGTGCAGCATCAGGTCTCCTTTCGGCGGGCCACGGCGAAGACGCGGCGGAAGGGGAAGGGCGTGCCGTGCGGGCCTGCGGGGTAGGCCGCGCGCAGGGCCGTGCGGTACTCCGCCACGAAGGCGTCCCTCGCCTCCGGGTCGTCCGCCAGCGCCGTGAGGACGGGGCGCAGGCCCGTTCCCTTGACCCAGTCCAGGACCGGGTCCTCGCCGGGGAGCAGATGGATGTACGTCGTCTCCCACACGTCCGCCTCGCAGCCGAGGCCGGTCAGCTCGGCCAGGTACTCCTCCGGCGTGCGGATGGCGCCGTCGTGGCGCAGGGCGCCGGACAGGCGGTCCCGCCAGCGCGCGGAGCCGGCGATCTCGCGCATCAGGCGGTGGCTCGGGGAGTCGAAGTTCCCCGGCACCTGGAAGGCGAGGGTGCCGCCGGGCACCAGCCCCTCCACCCAGGCCCCGAACCACTCGACGTGCCCGGGCACCCACTGCAGGGTCGCGTTGCTGACGATCAGACCGTACGGCTGTTCGGGTACCCAGGTCCGTACGTCGGCGTGGGTGAAGTGGAGCCGTTCGCCGCCGTGGTCCGCGCGGGCCTTGGCGAGCATCTCCTCGGAGTTGTCGTAGCCGGTGATCTCCGCGGTGGGCCAGCGTTCGGCGAGCAGGGCGGTGACATTGCCCGGGCCGCAGCCGAGGTCGGCGATGCGGGGCCGGTCGCCGGGCAGTTCGCCGACGCGGGCCAGCAGGTCCGCGAAGGGGCGGGCCCGGTGATCCGCGTGACGGAGGTACTGGGCGGGGTCCCAGATGGGTGTCGTCATGACAGCCACCTCCCCTCAGATTTAGCTCGATATCAAGATGCTCGACATCAAGAGACTTCACGTCGACACAACCACTACACTGATCGTCATGGAGGACGAGGTCGATCGGCTGGTCGCGGCGTGGCGTCGGGAACGCCCCGACCTCGACGTGGAGCCGCTGGAGGTGCTGAGCCGTGTCAGCAGGCTGGCCCGGCACCTGGACCGCGCGCGCCGGCTGGCGTTCTCCGAGCATGCCCTGGAGCCCTGGGAGTTCGACGTGCTCACCGCGCTGCGCCGCGCGGGGGCCCCGTACCAGCTCTCCCCCGGGCAGTTGCTGACGCAGACCCTGGTCACCTCCGGCACGATGACCAACCGCATCGACCGGCTGACCAAGAAGGGCCTGGTGGAGCGGCTCCCCGACCCCAGTGACCGGCGCGGGGTGCTGGTGCGGCTCACCGACGAGGGCCGCGACCGCGCGGACCAGGCCCTGGCCGGACTGCTGGAGCAGGAGCGCGCGATCCTCTCCGAGCTGTCCCGCGCCCAGCGCGGCGAACTGGCCGGGCTGCTGCGGCAGCTGACCGCGCCGTTCGACAACATCCCCGGCTAGCAGGCCAGAAGACCGCAAAGCCGGAAGGCCGGAAGCGCTACGCCAGCTGTCCGCCGCGTTCCACCACGTCGTTCGTCAGGTCCACCGGGCCCACACCCGCCCGGCGGGCCAGTGCCACCGCGGCCAGTGTGGAGTGGACGCCGAGTTTGCCCAGCACGTTCTGCATGTGGGTGCGGACGGTGTGCGGGGAGAGGTAGAGGCGCTCGGCGACCGCCTTGCGCCCCAGGCCCGCCACCATGCACCGCAGCACCTCCCGCTCGCGCGGGGTCAGGGACTCCACGAGCCGTTCGCTCTCGGTGCGGTGCTTGCGCGCGGCCGTCAGTTCCCGCAGCACACCGGTGAGCAGGGCGGGCGGCAGGTGCGTCTCGTCGCGCAGCACGCCCCGGATGACGTTCAGCAGCCGCGACAGCGAGCAGTCCTTGGCCACCCAGCCGGAGGCCCCGGCCTGCAGCGCGAGCGCCGCCCGCCGCGGGTCGTCCTTCTCGGCGAGCACCACGATCCGCACCCCGGGCTGCGTCGAGCGCACCCCGGCGACGAGGGAGATGCCGTCGACCAGACCGTCCTCCCCCACCTCCTGGACCGGCACGGCGGGCCTGAGGCCGGGCATCGCGCCCAGGTCGGCGTCCACGAGCAGGACGTCGTAGCGGCGCCCCTCGGCGGCCGCGCGCTCCAGGCTGCGCAGGGCGGCCGGACCGCTGCCCGCGGCGGAGACGTCGACGTCGGGCTCGGCAGCCAGCGCGGCGGCGAGCGACTCGGCGAAGATGCGGTGGTCGTCGACGACCAGAACTCGGATGCGAACCACTGAAACCCCCACTGGTCCGGAGAACGACGACAGGCGCAGGCACGACGCCCACGGTTTGGCGCAGCCACACGGCCGCCGCCGTGCAGAAACTGGTACCCCCACCGCGGGCGTCGTACCCGACTGTCTCGCCCCCTGATCAGCACCGGCCCCCACCGGCGCTGTTCATCAGAGTACGGGCGGGGGCCGGGAGCGGAAGGCAATTTGCAGAACTGACCCGTTCGGGCGTTTATGGTGAGCCGCATGTTCCGAATGGAGACAGAAGTCGACAAAGAGCGGCGCGATCTTCTTCGTGCGCGGCTGCGGGAGACCAACACCGCGGCCTCGCCGGTGATCAGCGCGCTGCGCGGAACCCCCGCCGAACGCGAGGTTCCGCTGCACGTGTGGCTGCTGGACGACGCGGGCGAACTGGCCGGAGGTCTCGTCGGACACACCTGGGCGGGCTGGCTGCACGTGACCTATCTGTGGGTCGACGTACGCCACCGGGGCGCCGGGCTCGGTTCACGGCTGCTCGCCGAGGCGGAGCGGGTGGCCCGTGAGGAGCGGGGCTGTGCCGCCGTACGCCTGGAGACGTGGGACTTCCAGGCGCCGGAGTTCTACCAGCGACACGGGTACGAGGTGGTGTGCGTGATCCCCGACTATCCGCCGGGGATCACGGAGTACACCCTGACCAAGCGGTTCAGCTGAGGCGCCGGGCGCCCGCCGCGGGGACCGCCTCGAAGACCCGCGGGGCGGTGAGGCCGGCCGCGGCGAAGGCCTCCTGGACCGCCTTGGTGACGGTGTCCACGTCCGCCGCCTCGGCCAGCACGATCGCCGAGCCGCCGAAGCCGCCGCCGGTCATCCGGGCGCCGAGGGCGCCGGCCGCGACCGCGGTGTCGACCACCAGGTCCAGCTCGGGGCAGGAGACCTGGAAGTCGTCGCGCAGCGAGGCGTGGCCCGCCACCAGCACCGGGCCGATGGCCCGCGGGTCGCCCGCCCTCAGCAGGGCGACGGCCCTCTCCACCCGCTCGTCCTCGGTGACGACGTGCCGGACCAGGCGCACCGCCTCCTCGTCGTCCCCGAGCCGCGCGAGCGCCGCGTCCAGTTCGCCGTACGGCACGTCCCGCAGCGCGTCCACGCCCAGCAGGTCCGCGCCCCGCTCGCAGCCCGCGCGCCGCTTGCCGTACTCGCCCTCGCTGTGGGAGTGCTTGACGCGGGTGTCGACGACCAGCAGGCGCATGCCCTCGGCGGCGAGGTCGAAGGGGATCTGCTGCTGGGACAGGTCCCGGGTGTCGAGGAAGAGCGCGTGGCCCTCCTCGCAGCAGGCGGACGCGGTCTGGTCCATGATCCCGGTGGGGGCGCCGACGTAGACGTTCTCGGCGCGCTGGCACAGCCGGGCCAGCTTCCAGCGGGGCAGGCCCAGTTCGTACAGGTCGTTCAGGGCCAGGGCGACGACGACCTCCAGGGCGGCGGAGGAGGACAGGCCGGCGCCCGCCGGGACCGTGGAGGCGAGGTGGATGTCCGCGCCGGTCACCGGGTGCCCGGCCTCGCGCAGCGCCCAGACCACTCCGGCCGGGTACGCCGTCCAGGTGCGGTCGGTCCCCGGGGCGAGGTCGTCGAGCCGCAGCTCCACCACGCCGCCGTCGACGTCCGCCGAGTGCAGGCGCAGGACACCGTCGTCGCGCCGGGAGACGGCTGCGACGGCGGTGTGCGGCAGCGCGAAGGGCATCACGAAGCCGTCGTTGTAGTCGGTGTGCTCACCGATGAGGTTGACGCGGCCGGGCGCCGACCAGACTCCGTCGGGCGCGGATCCGTACAGCGCGGCGAAACCGTCGCGCACCTGCTCCCCCACTACTCCTCCTCCGCGATCTTCAGTGCGAACTCCCAGGCGTCCGCGACGATCCCCTTGAGGTCGGCGCGCGACGGGTTCCAGCCGAGCCGCTCGCGGGCGGTGGCGGCGGACGCCACCAGGACCGCGGGGTCGCCGCCCCGGCGGGGGGCCACGACCGCGGGGATCGGGTGCCCGGTGATCTGACGGGCCGTCTCGACGACCTCGCGCACGGAGAAGCCGCTGCCGTTGCCGAGGTTGCAGATCAGGTGCTCGCCGGGCGCGGCGGCCTTCAGGGCCAGCAGGTGGGCCTCGGCGAGGTCGGCGACGTGGATGTAGTCGCGGACGCAGGTGCCGTCCGGCGTCGGGTAGTCGTCGCCGAAGATCGAGACCGACTCGCGGCGGCCCTGCGCGACCTGGAGGACCAGCGGGATCAGGTGCGACTCGGGGTCGTGGCGCTCGCCGAACGCGCCGTAGGCACCGGCCACGTTGAAGTAGCGCAGCGAGACCGCGGCCAGGCCGTGGGCGGCGGCCTCGCTGGTGATCATGTGGTCGACGGCGAGCTTGGTGGCGCCGTAGGGGTTGGTGGGCTCGGTGCGGGCGCTCTCCACGATGGGGACCTGTTCGGGCTCGCCGTAGGTGGCGGCCGTGGAGGAGAACACCAGCGTGCGCACGCCCGCCTCGCGCATGGCGGCGATCAGGGCCATGGAGCCGCCGACGTTGTTCTCCCAGTACTTCTCGGGCTGCACGACCGACTCGCCGACCTGCGAGGAGGCGGCGAAGTGCAGCACGGCGTCGTAGGAGTCGTCCAGCCACTTGGCGGCGTCGCGGATGTCGCCCTCGACGAAGGCGGCGCCCGCGGGGACGCCCGCGCGGAAGCCGGTGGAGAGGTTGTCCAGCACGGTGACCTCGTGGCCCGCTTCCAGCAGATGCTGGGCGACCACACTGCCGACGTACCCCGCACCGCCCGTCACCAGGTACTTCATGAGCTCGCTACCTCCCGCAGTCGCGCGGCCGCCCGCTCCGGCGGCACGTCGTTGATGAACACGCTCATGCCGGATTCCGAACCCGCGAGGAACTTCAGCTTGCCGCTGGTCCGGCGGATGGTGAAGAGCTCAAGGTGCAGCGCGAAGTCCTCGCGGACCACGCCCTCGAACTCCTCCAGCGCCCCGAACGGCGCCTGGTGCCAGGCGGCGATGTACGGCGTCGGAGGCTCGCCCTCACCGAAGATCCGGTCGAAGCGCCTCAAGAGTTCCAGATAAACCTGGGGGAACTCTGAGCGCGCGGCCTCGTCCAGCGCCAGCAGATCCGGCACGCGGCGGCGCGGGTACAGGTGGACCTCGTACGGCCAGTGCGCGGTGTACGGCACGAAGGCGACCCAGTGTTCACTCGCGAGGACGACCCGCTCGTCGGCGAGTTCACGCTCCAGGACGGCGTCGAAGAGGTTCTCCCCGCCGGTCGCCTCCTTGTGCCGGGCCACCTGGCGCAGCATCAGGGCGGTGCGGGGGGTGGTGAAGGGGTACGCGTAGATCTGGCCGTGCGGATGGCCGAGGGTGACGCCGATCTCGGCGCCGCGGTTCTCGAAGCAGAACACCTGCTCGACAGCGGGCAGATGGGACAGCTCCGAGGTGCGGTCGGTCCAGGCGTCCAGGACCAGCCGGGCCTGCTCCTCGGTGAGGTCGGCGAAGGAGGCGTGGTGGTCGGAGGTGAAGCAGACCACCTCGCAGCGCCCGGAGTCGCCGGCCAGGGAGGGGAAGCGGTTCTCGAAGACCACCACGTCGTAGGAGGAGTCCGGGATCTCGCTCAGCCGCTCGCCCGCACTGGGGCACAGCGGGCACTCGTCGGCCGGGGGGTGGTAGGTGCGGCCCTGGCGGTGCGAGGCGATGGCGACCGAGTCGCCGAGCAGCGGGTCGCGGCGGATCTCGGAGGTGGTGACGGTCGGCTCCAGGGGCCGGCGGTCCACCGCGTCCCGTACGCCGTCGTCGCGCAGGTCGTAGTAGATCAGCTCGCGACCGTCGGCCAGCCGGGTCGAGGTCTTCTTCACCACCGGACTCCTTTTCCCCACCACGGATTCCCGTACCCGAACAGAAACAAACACAAGTAATCATAACTCGACAGTCGCGTCAACGCCGGAATCAAACAAAGTTGAACGACGGAGGGGTTCAATGTCGGGATGCAAAGCCCCACAAACGGTGCATTCCCCGCCACACTGGCCGCTGCCGAGCTACGGCTCCCCACAAACTGGCTCGACTACACGATCCTCGGCATCTACTTCGTCGTCGTGCTGGGCATCGGCTTCGCCGCCCGCGCCTCGGTGAAGACCAGCCTCGACTTCTTCCTCTCCGGGCGCTCGCTGCCGGCCTGGATCACCGGCCTCGCGTTCATCTCCGCCAACCTGGCCGCCACCGAGATCCTCGGCATGGCCGCCAACAGCGCCCAGTACGGCGTCTACACCGTGCACTGGTACTGGATCGGCGCCATCCCGGCGATGGTCTTCCTGGGCCTGGTGATGATGCCCTTCTACTACTCGTCCAAGGTGCGCTCGGTCCCCGAGATGCTGCTGCTGCGCTTCGACAAATGGGCGCATCTGCTCAGTTCGCTGCTGTTCGCCTTCGCGGCGATCCTGATCTCCGGGGTCAACCTGTACGCGCTCGCGATCGTCGTGGAGGCGCTGCTGGGCTGGCCGCAGTGGGTGGCGATCGTGGTGGCCGGCGCCTTCGTGCTGGCGTACATCACGCTGGGCGGTCTGTCCTCGGCGATCTACAACGAGGTGCTGCAGTTCTTCGTGATCCTCGCGGCCCTGATCCCGCTGGTCGCGCTGAGCATGAAGAAGGTCGGCGGCTGGGACGGCCTGTCGGACACGCTCACCGAGACGCACGGCGCCGACTTCACCACCGCCTGGGGCGGCACCGGCATCGGCAGCGACAACCCGCTCGGCGCCAACTGGCTGACCATCGTGCTGGGCCTCGGCTTCGTGCTGAGCTTCGGGTACTGGACGACGAACTTCGCGGAGGTGCAGCGCGCGCTGTCGGCGAAGAACCTCAGCGCCGCGCAGCGCACCCCGCTGATCGCCGCGTACCCGAAGATCTTCATCGTCTTCCTGGTGATGCTGCCCGGACTGGCCGCGGCGGCGCTGGTCCCGGGCTTCGGCACCGAGGAGTCGGGCTACCAGTACAACGACGCCATCCCGTACCTGATGGAGCAGCTGCTGCCCAACGGCGTGCTCGGCATCGCGGTGACGGGCCTGCTGGCGGCGTTCATGGCGGGCATGGCGGCGAACGTGTCGTCCTTCAACACCGTGTTCACCAACGACGTCTGGGCCCGGTACGTGGTCAAGGGGCGGCAGGACGCGTACTACGTCCGCTTCGGCCGGCTGATCACGGTGATCGGGGTGTGCGCGTCGGTGGGCACGGCGTTCCTGGCCTCGTCCTTCTCCAACATCATGAGCTACCTCCAGACGCTGTTCTCCTTCTTCAACGTGCCGATGTTCGTCGTCTTCATCGTCGGCATGTTCTGGAAGCGGGCGTCCGTGGTGTCCGGGTTCTGGGGACTGCTCGCGGGCACCGTCGCGGCGATGGTCAACTACTTCTGGATCTACAAGCAGGAGATCATCGACATCCCCACCGACCAGGGCGCCAACTTCGTCTCCGCGATCGTCGGCTTCGTCGCGGGCGCGGTGGTGATGGTCGTGGTCTCCCTGTTCACCAAGCCCAAGCCGATGGAGGAGCTCCAGGGCCTGGTCTACGGCACCCGCTCGCCCGGCATGAGCGAACCCCCGGCCGAGGGCGACGACGCCTGGTACCGCAGGCCCGCGCTGCTCGGCTGGGGCGCGATCATCCTCGCCGCCGCCTGCTACATCCCGTTCTCGTTCTGACCCCCGCGCGGGAGAATTGGAGGCACCATGTCCGAGCACCACGGATACTCCGAGCAGGATGTCCAGCGCGAGGTCACCGAGCTGGAGGCCAAGTCCGCCACCGCGGCCCGCATCTTCGACCTGCGCCGCCTCATCGGCGGCCTCTTCGTCCTCTACGGCGTCATCGTCACGATCGCCGGCATCAACCCCTCCGACGCCACCCTGGACAAGGCCGAGGGCGTCAACATCAACCTCTGGACCGGCCTGGGCATGCTGCTGCTCGGCGTCTTCTTCCTGGTCTGGCTGAAACTGCGCCCGACCCCTCCCCCGCCTCCCCCGGCGACGGAAGCGGAGGAGGAGCGGGGCGAGTGACACGCGTGCGGGGCCGGCCGCCGGCCCCGCACTCCTACGACGGCTCCTGGTCCCGCACCCCTACGACGGCTCCTGGTCCCGGTTCCCCAGCGGCCCCGCCCGGTCGAGCAGGCCCGTACGGGCGGCCAGGGCCGCGGCCTCCAGGCGGGAGCCGACGCCCAGCTTCATCAGGACGCGCTGGACGTGGGTGCGGGCCGTGGAGGGGGCGATGCCCATGCCCGCGGCGATCAGGCGGGTGTCCTCGCCGTCGGCGACCCGGACCAGCACCTCGACCTCGCGCGGTGTGAGCATCTGGAGCAGGCGCTGGCCCTCGTCGTCCGGCTGGGCCGCCGGGTTGAGCAGCTCGCTGAAGGCGCCCTGGAGCAGTTGCGGGGCGACCGCCGCCTCACCCGCCCGCGCCTTCATGATCGCGCGCTCCACGCCCTCGATGCGCTCGTCGTGCCGCACATAGCCGGACGCCCCCGCCGCGAACGCCGCCGCGATCCCCCTCGGACTCGGCACCGGGCCCAGGACCAGCACCGCCACCTGCGGCCGCTCCCGCTTGATCTTCACCACCGGGTCGAACATCCCCGGCTCCGCCGGTGTCGCCGTCCCCAGCAGGCACACCTCCGGCGCCCTGCTGATCACCAGGTCCGCCGCCCCCGCGGCCGGTGCCGCCGCGGCCAGCACCCTGTGCCCCCTCAGTTTCAGGGCCGAGGCCAGTGCCTCGGCGAGCAATCGGTGGTCGTCGACCACCATGAGCCGCACTCCCATCGAGCAACCCCCCAGTCCCCCCAATGGATCCCCACACATCCACAGACACTCCCCCGTGGATGCCCCCGGAAGCTACACGCTTGTTCGACGTTGCGCTCCCCCTACTGGAGAGAACTGCCCCGGATCGCCGAAAATCCTCTCATTCGAGGGTGATGAGCGGTACGTGAACGGCCCCGCCCCTGAACAGGGACGGGGCCGTGAACACACGCGTTCGAGCGGCTACTTCGCGCCGAACGCGATCACCAGGTACTCCTCCTCGCCGCTGGAGCCGAGCTCGCTGGCGAAGACGTCGGACATGAACAGCCGGCCGTCGGTGTACAGGAGCTCGGCGTAGTCGGGGAGCATGCTGCGCTCCACGTCCATCACCGACTCCGTGGCCGGGTTCTCCAGCAGCTTCGTCTCCTTGAAGGAGCCGCCGTCGATGGACACGACCTGCCCGCCCTTGTCGTACGGGCCGCGCTTGTACGCGATCAGGTTCGGGCCGTCCATGCGCAGCGGGCACAGCTCGTAGCCGTCGCCCGCGTCGGCGCGCTGCCCGGTCTGCTTGCCGGTCGCCAGGTCGAAGGCGATGACCTCGTTGGTGTCGCTGTACTCGGCCTTGCCGTCGTGCTTCTCGGTCGGCAGGTAGAGCCGGTCGTTGCCGACAGCCAGCAGACGGCACTCCTCGACCTTGGTGATCCCGTCGCAGGAGGCGTTGAACTGCTCGCCCGGCGCGGAGATACGCGCGCGCAGCTTGCCGGTCTTGTTGTCGATGGAGAAGAAGTCCGAGATCCCGCTGCCGTCCCCGGCCGAGTCACCGACGTCGGCGGCCACGACCAGCGGCTCGGTGGAGACCACGCTGGCGTACTCGATGCCCTTGGTCATCTTGTACTCCGAGATCACCTTCCCGGACTTCGAGTCGAGGGTCTGGATGGACAGCTGGCGCTCGCCGTACGAGCCGCACTTGCGCACCGCCACCAGCTTGGGACCGCCGCCGTACCCGGCGTCGTAGCAGGTGTCCGTGGCCTTCGGCGCCCACACCCGGTCACCGGTGGCGATGTCGAAGCCGGCGCCGCCGCTGGTGCTGCCGACCGCGACCGTGCTCCCGCTGACCGTGACGTTGTCGAAGCTGATCGGCTGGGTGCCGCTCTCGACCGTCTTGGTCCACAGCTTCTTGCCGGTGTCGAGGTCGATGCCCGCGACCTGGGTGCAGCCGTGCGAGGGCTGGGACTTGGTGGGCATCTTCGGCTGGAAGGTGATCGCCGTACGGCTGTCCTCGGTGGCGTGGTTGCTGCCCTGGCAGACCGGGCCGGGGAGCTTGATCGTCCACAGCTTGGTGCCCTTGTCGAGGTCGTAGCCGACGACCTCGGCGACGCCGCTCTTGGCGTACACCTTGTCCGTCACCCACGAGCCGACGGTCGGGATGGTCCGGTCGTCCTTGACCTCGGGCGCCGGGACCTGGAAGAGGACCTTGGAGTTGGGGTCGGAGGGGACCTTCTCGGTCGCCCCGGAGGACTGGCCGCCGGTGTCGCCGCCCTTGTCGCCGCCCTTGTCCCCTCCCTTGTCGCCGCCGGTGCCGCCGCTGGAGTTCGCGGTGTCGTCCTTGCCGCCCTCACCGGAGGAGGACGCGTACCAGATGCCGCCGCCGACGATCAGGGCGATGACCACCACGGCCGCCACGATGATCAGCATCGACGCGTTCAGCTTCCGGCCGCCGGAGGCGCCGGGCTGCGGCTGCATCGGCATGGTCGGCGGCTGCGGGTAGCCGTAGGGCTGCTGGCCGTAGGCCGGGGTGGGCGGCTGGCCGGGCTGGCCCGGGTAGCCGTAGCCCTGCGGGGGCGTCTGCGGGTAGCCGTAGCCCTGCGGCGGGGTCGGCGGCTGCGGGTATCCGTACCCCTGCGGCGGCGTGGGCGGCTGGACCGCGGGCTGCTGCGGGGGCGTGGGGGCGCCGAAGCCGCCCTGCGGCGCGGCGGGCGGGGGTGCCTGCGGGGCCTGGGGCGCGCCGAAACCTCCCTGCTGGGCGGGCGGCTGGGGCGCGCCGAAGCCGGGCTGCTGCGCGGGCGGCTGGGCCGGGGGCTGCGCGGGCGGCTGCTGCGGCTCGTCCTGCGGCGGGCCGAAACCGCCCCCCTGCGGGGGCTGGTTGGGCGGCGGCGGAGGGGGCGTGGTCATGGTGTGAGTACCTCGGGAAGGGGACGACGGCTCGAAGCGGACGGGAGCGGTAAGCGGCTCACTTGCCGAACGCGAGCATCAGCTTCTCCTTCGACTCGTCGTTGCCGGACAGCCGCGTGGTGGAGAGGTAGAAGCGGCCGTCGACCCAGTCGTAGGTGCCGGAGTAGAAGCCGTCCTCGATGTCCGCGGTGCCCTCCGGGTGCTGCAGGAGCTTGGTGGGCTGGTGGCTGCTGCCCGCGGTCGGGATCGACACGACCTGGCCGCCGGCCTCCCAGGACGGCTTGACGTAGGCGATGAGCTTGTCGCCGTCCATGCGCAGCGGCAGCATCGATTCCTCGGCCGGGGACTTCACCCGCCACTTCTCCTTGCCGGTGGCGAGGCTGATCGCGACGATCTCGTTGGCGCCCGTGGTGGCCTCGGTGGGCAGGTAGAGGTTCTTGCCGTCGGCGGCCACGCCCTGGCAGCCCTGCAGGTCGCGCTGGAGGATGGCCCAGCCGCACTCGGGGGCGAACTTCTCGTCCACGTCGACCTGCGAGGCGATGGTGCCGCCGGAGCCGAGCGTGGAGATGTTCCACGCGTTCTTGTCCTCGTTGGTGCTGTAGACCACGACCGGGTTCATGGAGTAGACCCGGCCGACCCGCCAGCCCTTGTCGGGCTTCCAGGTCCACTTGACCTTGCCGGTCTTCGGGTCCAGTTCCTGGACCTCGTCGTGCTCGTTGCTGCCGCCCGCGCCGCAGGAGGAGACCGCGAGCAGCTTCTCGCCGCCCGCGAAGGCGGCCGGGAAGCAGGCGTCGCCGTACTTCTTCTTGTCCCACAGCTTCTTGCCGCTGGTGACGTCGTACGCCGTGCCGGACTGCGAGCGGCCCACCATCAGCGTCTTGCCGGTGATGGACATCTCGATCTGGATCGTGGAGTCGAACAGCTCGCCGTCGGCGACCTCGCCGGTCCAGCCCTTCTCGCCGGTGTTCAGGTCCAGTTCCTGGAGCTGGTTGCACTCGGCGCGGTCGCTGGAGCCGCTCATGTAGGCGATGACGACCTTGTTGTCGGCCGTCTTCTGCGGGGTGACCGCGCAGATCTTCTGCGGGAAGGTGATCGGGTCCCAGGTCGGGGTGCCGTCGGCGACGTCGTAGGCGAAGACCTGCTTGTACGCGGCCTTCACCGCCGTCTTGTCGGTGATCCACACGGGGTAGGCGTCCGCGCCGGAACCGGGCGCGTCGGGCGCCGACTTGTACCAGAGCACCTTCGCCTCGCCGGCCTTGCGGCCCGCGTTGAGGTCCTCGGGGTCCTCGTCGCCGCCGCCGCTGCCGTCGCCCGGGTTGACCGGGTCCTCGGAGGGCTTGGCGTCGTCGGTCTTCTGCGCGACCGGCTTCTTCTTCTTTCCGCCGTCGTCGTCACCGCGGGTCACCGCGAACACGGTGCCGCCGACGACCAGCAGCGCCGCCACGGCGGCACCGATGACGACGGCGGGCTTGCCCTTGAACGGGTTGCGGGAGCCACCGGGCGGCGGGGTGGGGGCGCCGGGGTACTGCGGCTGCTGCGGGTAGCCGTAACCGGGCTGCGGGGCGTACGGGCCGGGCTGCTGCGGCTGCCCGTACGGGCCGGGGGCCGGAGTGCCGTACGGGCCGGGCTGGTTGTACGGGCCCGGCTGCTGCGGGGCGCCGTAGGGGCCGGGCGCCGGGGTGGGCGGCTGCTGCGGGTAGCCGTAGCCCGGCTGCGGGGCGGTCGGCGGGGTCGGGGGCGCCTGCGGCGGCTGCGCCGGGGGCTGCGGAGCCTGGCCCGGCTGCTGCGGTGGCTGCGGTGCGCCGAACCCTCCCTGCGGCGGCGGGTCCTGCGGCGCGCCGAAGCCTCCGTTCGGCGGCTGGCTGGGCGGCTGGCTCATCAGCGGTTTCCCCCTTGTGACCGATGTGGCGCCGCGCTCGGTGGCGCTGCGTTTCCGCCACACCCGATTGTTCTCAGACGGTTCTCAGACGGCTCTTTCTATCACTCGGCACCGACAACACAGCGGGCCGGTCAACCCCTGTTCCCAAGGGACGACCGGCCCGTGATACCGCCGTTACGCGCCTTCACCCACCCTTCACGCCCGCACACGGCACCTTCGCGTGCGGCGCGTGCCGGGGCTTACGCGTCCTCCGCCAGTTCCAGCCAGCGCAGTTCCAGTTCCTCCCGCTGGGCCGCCAACTCGCGCAGTTCGGTGTCGAGTTCCGCCACCTTCGCGAAGTCGGTGGCGTTTTCGGCGATTTGGGCGTGGAGCTTGGTCTCCCGCTCGGAGACCTTGTCGAGCTGCCGTTCGATCCGCTGGAGTTCCTTCTTGGCGGCGCGCTGGTCGGCGGCGCTCTTCTCGGGCGCGGCCTTCTCCACCACGGGAGCCGCGGCGGCGGCCGCCTCCTCCATGCGGTGGCGGCGCTCCAGGTACTCGTCGATCCCGCGCGGGAGCATCCGCAAAGTGGCGTCGCCCAGAAGGGCGAAGACACGGTCTGTGGTCCGCTCGACGAAGAACCGGTCGTGGGAGATCACGATCATCGAGCCGGGCCAGCCGTCGAGGACGTCCTCCAGCTGGGTGAGGGTCTCGATGTCGAGGTCGTTGGTGGGCTCGTCGAGGAAGAGCACGTTGGGTTCGTCCATCAGCAGCCGCAGCAGCTGCAGCCGGCGGCGCTCACCACCGGAGAGGTCGCCGACCGGCGTCCACTGCTTCTCCTTGTTGAAGCCGAACGTCTCGCACAGCTGACCCGCCGTCATCTCGCGGCCCTTGCCGAGGTCGACGCGCTCACGCACCTGCTGCACGGCCTCCAGGACCCGCCAGGTGGGGTCGAGTTCGGCGACCTCCTGGGAGAGGTAGGCGAGCTTCACGGTCTTGCCCACGGCGATCCGCCCGCCCGCCGGCTGCTTCTCGCCCTCACTGCGGGCGGCCTCCGCCATGGCACGCAGGAGCGAGGTCTTGCCAGCGCCGTTGACCCCGACCAGGCCGATGCGGTCACCGGGGCCGAGCTGCCAGGTGACGTGCTTGAGCAGCACCTTGGGGCCCGCCTGGACGGTCACGTCCTCCAGGTCGAACACGGTCTTGCCGAGCCGCGAGGAGGCGAACTTCATCAGCTCGCTGCTGTCCCGCGGCGGCGGCACGTCCTTGATCAGCTCGTTGGCGGCCTCCACCCGGAACCGCGGCTTGCTCGTCCGCGCGGGGGCGCCCCGGCGCAGCCAGGCCAGCTCCTTGCGGACCAGGTTCTGCCGCTTGGCCTCCTCGGTGGCGGCGATCCGCTCCCGCTCGGCCCGCGCGAAGACGTAGTCGGAGTAACCGCCCTCGTACTCGTAGACGGCGCCGCGCTGCACGTCCCACATGCGCGTGCAGACCTGGTCGAGGAACCAGCGGTCGTGGGTCACGCACACCAGCGCCGAGCGCCGCTCGCGCAGGTGCTGGGCGAGCCAGGCGATGCCCTCGACGTCGAGGTGGTTGGTGGGCTCGTCCAGGACGATCAGGTCCTGTTCCTCGATGAGCAGCTTGGCGAGCGCGATACGGCGCCGCTCACCGCCGGACAGCGGCCCGATGACGGTGTCCAGGCCCTGCGGGAAGCCGGGCAGGTCCAGTCCGCCGAAGAGCCCGGTCAGCACGTCCCGGATCTTGGCGTTGCCCGCCCACTCGTGGTCGGCCATGTCCCGGATGACCTCGTGCCGCACGGTGGCGGCGGAGTCGAGTGAGTCGTGCTGGGTGAGCACGCCGATGCGCAGCCCGCCGGAGTGCGTGACCCGGCCGCTGTCGGCCTCCTCCTGCTTGGCCAGCATCCGGATCAGGGTGGTCTTGCCGTCGCCGTTGCGCCCGACGACCCCGATCCGGTCCCCCTCGGAGACGCCGAGCGACACGCCGTCGAGCAGGGCACGGGTGCCGTACACCTTGCTGACGTTCTCGACATTGACCAGATTGACGGCCATTTCTCTCCTGCGTACGGGGGACGGTCAGCCTTCTAGCGTAGGGCCTGCGGGGGTGGGGGCGGGGAGCGAGGGGGTGGTCACTCTTTGTGAGGACTTGTGCGGGAACGGACGGCTACCGTGGAGTGCAGGCAGCAGGATCCCGCCCATGGGAGGAGCCATGACCGCCGAGTCCGTAGAGCACCGCGTCCAGTGGCCGGTGCCCCCGCAGGACGGCTACACCGTGGACGACCTGTTCACGCTGCCTGATCTCCCGCCGCACACCGAGTTGATCGACGGGAGCCTGGTTTTCGTGAGTCCGCAGCGGGATTTCCACAGCGTCGTGATCGACCTGCTGGTGCAAGGCTTGCGCACCACGGCCCCGACGGATCTGAGGGTTCGGCGGGAGATGACCGTCGTCCTCGATCGACGCAACGGTCCCGAACCCAACGTGAGCGTACTCCGGGCCGAGGCCACAAGTCGGACGAGGACCAGCTATCCGGCCGGCGACGTGGCCCTGGTCGTGGAAGTCGTCTCGCCCGAGTCCGAATCCCGTGACCGCACGACCAAACCGCACAAGTACGCCGCCGCCGGAATCCCCAACTTTTGGCGGGTCGAGGCGGAAACGAACGACCAGCCGATCGTCCACGTGTACGAACTCGACCCGCTCACCAAGGCGTTTGTCCACATGGGCACCCATCGCGACCGCATCAAGGTCGACAAGCCCTACCCCATCGACATCGACCTGACCGCCGTCGACAGGCTCTGACGGCCCTGGGTGGCTTTGCGCGGCACCCCGCCCTCAGAGCACCGTCGCCCCCGCCACCGGCCCCGAGGCCGTCCGTACCGACCTGCACGTCCCGGATGTACACAGTGCCTCGGAGACCTTCCGCGCCGACTCGGCATCCCGGACGAGGAAGGCCGTGGTCGGGCCCGAGCCCGAGACCAGCGTCGCGAGGGCGCCCGCGTCACGGCCCGCCGCGAGGGTGTCGGCGAGTTCGGGGAAGAGGGAGAGCGCGGCGGGCTGGAGGTCGTTGGAGACGGCCGCGGCGAGCGCGTCCGGGTCGCCCTTGGCCAGGGCGGTCAGCAGATCCGGGGAGGCCACCGGCTCCGGGATCTCCTGGCCCTCGGCGAGCCGGTCGAACTCACGGAACACCGCCGGCGTCGACAGCCCGCGCGAGGCCATCGCGAACACCCAGTGGAAGGTCCCGCCGGTCTCCAGCGTGCGCAGCTTCTCGCCCCGCCCGGTGCCGAGCGCGGCCCCGCCCACCAGGCTGAAGGGCACGTCGCTTCCCAGCTCCGCGCAGATGTCGAGCAGTTCGTCGCGGGAGGCGCGCGTGCCCCACAGCGCGTCGCAGGCGAGCAGGGCGCCCGCGCCGTCCGCGCTGCCGCCCGCCATACCGCCCGCGACGGGGATGTCCTTGGCGATGTGGACGTGCACGTCGGGGCGGATGCCGCGGCGCGCGGCGAGCGCCTCGGCCGCGCGGACGGCGAGGTTGGTGCCGTCCAGCGGGACCTGGGCGGCGTCGGGGCCCTCGCAGGTCACGCGGGGCCCGCTGCCGGGCTGCCGCGCGGTGACGGTCACCTCGTCGTACAGGCCGACCGCGAGGAAGACATTGGCCAGGTCGTGGAAGCCGTCCGCGCGCGCGGCGCCGACCGCGAGCTGGACGTTGACCTTGGCGGGGACGCGTACGGTGACGCTCACTGGTGACCGGACTCCTTGTGCTCGGCGATGCGCGCGAACTCCTCGACCGTCAGCGACTCCCCGCGCGCCTGCGGCGAGACACCGGCCGCGACCAGCGCCGCCTCGGCCGCGGGCGCGGAACCGGCCCATCCGGCGAGCGCGGCCCTGAGCGTCTTGCGCCGCTGCGCGAACGCGGCGTCCACGACGGCGAACACCTCCTTCTTGGAGGCGGTGGTCTTCAGCGGCTCGGACCTGCGGACCAGGGAGACCAGCCCGCTGTCGACGTTCGGGGCCGGCCAGAAGACATTGCGGCCGATGGCTCCGGCCCGCTTGACCTCGGCGTACCAGTTCGCCTTCACCGACGGCACCCCGTACACCTTCGAGCCGGGCGCCGCGGCCAGCCGGTCGGCGACCTCGGCCTGCACCATGACGAGGGTGCGCTCGATGCTCGGAAAGGTGTCGAGCATGTGCAGCAGCACGGGGACGGCGACGTTGTACGGCAGGTTCGCCACCAGCGCGGTCGGGGCGGGGCCGGGCAGCTCCGTGACCTGCATGGCGTCGGAGTGGACCAGCGCGAACCGGTCGGCGCGCTCCGGCATCCGGGCGGCGACGGTGGCGGGCAGCGCGCCCGCGAGGACGTCGTCGATCTCGACGGCGGTGACCCGGTCGGCCACCTCCAGCAGCGCCAGCGTGAGCGAGCCGAGCCCGGGGCCGACCTCCACGACCACGTCGTCGGGCCGCACATCCGCGGTACGGACGATACGGCGCACGGTGTTCGCGTCGATCACGAAGTTCTGGCCGCGCTGCTTGGTGGGCCGTACGCCGAGGACTTCCGCGAGCTCACGGATGTCGGCGGGGCCCAGGAGGGCGTCGGGGGCGGGGCTGCTGCTCACGGGACAAGGGTACGGGCCGGGGGGAGGGCGTCCGTCCTGCGCGGGGGTGGTGGGGTGCGGCGGGCGGGCGGGCGCGGGGTGGCGTGCGCCGCGCGGTGCGTGCCGTGTGCCGCGTACCGCGTACCGCACGGCGCGTACCGCGTGCCGCGCGCTGCGGGAGGGGAGCAGCGTTCGCGTAGAGCGGCGTGCGCCCCGCACGGCGGGAGGAGGCGCGAGGACCGTCCCGCGCGCCCGGCGCTCACAACCACACCGCACGCCTCGCGCGCGCTGCCCCATCACGCGCCCCGCGCGCACCTCACACGCCCCGCGCTCACCCCTGCAAACGCGCCCCGCAGTGCGGCCAGGGGCTCGCGCCGCGCTGCACGTACAGCTTCTTCGCGCGGAGCGTCTGCTCGGACGCCGGCGCGTCCTGGGGGCGCCCGTTGCCGCCGAGGCCGCGCCAGGTGCGGGTGTCGAACTGGTACAGGCCGCCGTACGTCCCCGAGGGATCCACCGCGTCAGCCCGCCCGCCCGACTCGCAGGCCGCGAGCGCCTGCCAGTTCAGGTGGTCCGCGCCGCGTACGGAGGTCGGCATGGGCTTGGTGCCGACCCGCACGACCTGGGTCCGCGGTTCGCGCACCAGCTCGGTTCTGATCCGGCGCGGCTTCTGCCGCACGCCGTTGACCGTGCGCAGGGAGTAGGTGATCCGGCGCAGGCCCGGATGTCCGGCACGTTCGACGACCTCGGTCCCGCGGAACAGTGAGGGGTCCTCGGTGCGCCGGACGTCGAAGGGGATCTCCTCCTCGCGGACCTCCTGGGTGCCGGTGATCCGCAGCACGGTCACCGTCTGTCCGTCGCGCGGGAAGCTGTCGAGCGGGACGGCGGTGGTGTCCTCGCCACGCAGGGTGATCCCGGCCTCCTCGACGGCCTCGCGTACGGTCGCGGCGTTGGTGCGCACGGTGCGGGCGCGCCCGTCGGCCATGACGGTCACGGAGCGCTCGGTGCGTACGTTCAGCGCGATCCCGGCGCGCCCGATCCTCAGGGAGCGCGCGACGGAGACGTACGCCCCCTCCGCGCGCACGCCCCACTGGCGCAGCGCCTCCTCCACGGTGCGGGCCGTCGTCCACACCTCGTGGCGCTCGCCGTCGAGCGTGAGCCGCACCGGGCGCCCGTACCGCACCTCGATCTCGTCCCCGCTGCTCAGCTCGGCGCCGGGGGCGGGCGCGACCACGTCGTGCGCCCCCACCCGCACGCCCTCCTCGGCGAGCAGCTCACCGACGTCGTCGGCGAAGGTGTGCAGGGTGCGCGGCTTGCCGTCGATGCTGAGCTCGATCGCCTTGTCCTTGGCGACGAAGGCGGTGGTGCCTCCCGCGAGGAAGGCGACGACCAGCGCCTGCGGCAGCAGACGGCGCACGGAGCCGTCCGCACTCCCGGCGTACCGCGACTTCCTGCGGCGCGCACCCCTACGCCCCGCTCCGGCGCGCGCAACAGGTGCGAGCGCCCCCTCCTCCGGCGCGCTCCAGCCGCCCGGGTCGTGCGCCCCCTCCTCGTACGCCGGGCGGTACGTGTCCACGTACACCTGCCCGTACGCCAGCGTCTCCGCGCTGTGCAGATCCGCGGGGGGCGCGTCGTAGCCGCCGTACGCCGGTGGCGCTGTGTACGTGCCGTACTGCGAGTTGCTGCTCACGTGGCCACGCTCCAGAGGGCCAGAGGGTCCCGATCGGGCCCCCAGAACCTAGCGGAGCGAGCGTCACTCTCCAAAGCGACGCGACTACACAACGTCGCGAGCGGCGCGCGTTCGACAGGACACGCTCAGTACCCGAACGCGCGCGCCGTGTTCGCGCCCAGCGCCGTCGCCAGCGTGTCCTCGTCGATCCCGCGCACGGCGGCCATCGCGCGCACCGTGACCGGGATCAGGTACGGCGCGTTGGGCCGTCCGCGGTACGGCGCGGGCGTCAGGAAGGGCGCGTCGGTCTCCACCAGGAGCAGTTCCAGCGGGGCGACGGCGACCGCGTCCCGCAGGTCCTGGGCGTTCTTGAAGGTGACGTTGCCGGCGAAGGACATGAAGTACCCCGCGCGGGCGCAGATCTCGGCCATCTCGGCGTCGCCGGAGTAGCAGTGGAAGACGGTGCGTTCCGGGGCGCCCTCCTCCTTCAGCACCCGCAGGACGTCCGCGTGCGCGTCCCGGTCGTGGATGACCAGCGCCTTGCCGTGCCGCTTGGCGATCTCGATGTGGGCGCGGAAGGAGCGTTCCTGCGCCTCCTTGCCGCCCTCGCCGGTGCGGAAGTAGTCCAGGCCGGTCTCGCCGACGGCCTTCACGTGCGGCAGCGCGGCCAGCCGGTCGATCTCGGCGAGCGCCGCGTCGAGCCCCGCGTCCCCGAGCGGTTCGCGCGCCCCCTGCCGGGACCAGCCGTCGGGGTCGCCGTGCACGATCCGCGGGGCCTCGTTGGGGTGCAGGGCGACGGCGGCGTGGACGCTGTCGTGCGCCGCCGCCGTGTCCGCGGCCCACTGCGAGCCGCGCACGTCGCAGCCGACCTGCACGACCGTCGTCACGCCGACCGACGCGGCCTTGGCGAGGGACTCCTCCACCGTGCCGGACTGCATGTCGAGGTGGGTGTGGGAGTCGGCGACGGGCACCCGCAGGGGCTCCGGGAGCGGCGGTGCCGCGTTCTTGTCGGTGGCGGAAGACATGCCGTCGATCCTACGGAAACGGCACGCCGGGCCCGTACCCGAATAACGGCCCCCCGCGCGCGGAGCCCGCCCATCGCGCCCCGCGCGCGGGTCCCTCTCAGCGCGCCCCGCGCTGGAAGGGATGCAGCAGGTCGGACAGGTGCCAGTGGTGCCGCCCCTCGGCCGCCCCGGGCGCGTGCCCCTGCGCGGCGTCCCGCACCGACGACACCTGCCCCGCGCGCATGATCCGTACGAGATGCGCGTCGCAGTTCTGGCAGGTGGGCCGGCGCAGCGGGGACGGTACGACGCGGCCGTCGGCCACGTACAGCACGAACTCCCGCCCCTCGGCGTCCGTGTGGTGCTCTATCTCGTAGGACTGCTCCCAGCCGTGCCCGCAGCGCATGCAGGCGAAGGAGTACGACTCGTGGACGACGGGCGTGGTCGCGGTGCGCAGACGGGTCTGCCCTGCGGTGTCGCTCATACCGGCTCCAGATGATCCGCTGGTGGGGCGGGTTGCGCCCCTGTGGCCAGTGGACTCCTCGGCGGAGCCGAAAGCACGCGAACTGTGCACTGTTGGCAGCGGCTTGGGCGTTCCTTGCCGAAGCGCCCGGCGCCGTTTACCCCGGCATGAGGACCGGGCCCGGAAACGTCACCGACTCTTTGCCGCCACCACCGCGTCGAACACGACCCGCTTGGGCAGCCCCGCCTCCACCGCGACGGCCGCGATCGCCTCCTTGCGGCGCTCCCCCGCCTCCTCGCGGACCCGCACCCGCCGCACCAGTTCCTCCGGGCCGATCTCCTCGGGCCCCTTCTCCGGGGCGCCCTCGACGACGACCGTGATCTCCCCGCGCACGCCCTCGGCCGCCCAGGCGGCCAGCTCGCCGAGCGTGCCGCGCCTGACCTCCTCGTAGGTCTTGGTCAGCTCCCGGCACACCGCGGCCCGCCGCTCCTCGCCGAAGACGGAGGCCATCGCGGCGAGGGTGTCGTCGAGGCGGTGCGGGGCCTCGAAGTAGACCATCGTGCGCCGCTCCTCGGCGACCTCGCGCAGCCGGGTGAGCCGTTCGCCCGCCTTGCGCGGCAGGAACCCCTCGAAGCAGAACCGGTCCACGGGCAGCCCGGACAGCGCGAGCGCGGTGAGCACGGCGGACGGGCCGGGAACGGCCGTGATCGGCACGTCCCGCTCGACAGCGGCGGCGACGAGGCGGTAGCCGGGGTCGGAGACCGAGGGCATACCGGCGTCGGTGACGAGCAGCACGCGCGCGCCGCCGAGCAGTTCCTCGACGAGTTCCGGGGTGCGGGCGGACTCGTTGCCCTCGAAGTACGACACCACGCGCCCCTTGGGGGCGACGCCCAGCGCCTGGGTCAGCCGGCGCAGCCGACGGGTGTCCTCGGCTGCGACGACATCGGCGCCGGCGAGCTCCTCGGCGAGCCGGGGCGGGGCGTCGGCGATCTCCCCGATGGGGGTGCCGGCGAGGACCAGGGTTCCGGGCGTTACTGTCACGTTTCCATCCTCGCAGGCGCCATGCGCGGGATTCCCACAGACGGGTTCCCTACGATGGCGCGGTGACCAGTACAGCGTCGTCCATGGACACCACGGACACCCGGCAGGGCCAGACGCCGCAGGACCAGCGGCCCTCGTGGCAGCAGCGGCTGCGGCGATTCGGATACACGGCGGGGCCGAAGAGCGATGTCCGCGACCGCCTGGTGCCGCCCTACGCGCAGCCCGGACCGAGACTGTGGAAGGTGCTCGACCTGCCGCCGACCCTCACCGACCGGCTGGTGCGCTGGTCCGGCTGGGGCGGTCCGCTGCTGGTCACGCTGTTCGCGGGCGTCCTGCGGTTCTGGAACCTGGGCAGCCCGAAGGCGGTGATATTCGACGAGACGTACTACGCCAAGGACGCCTGGGCGCTCGTCCACCGCGGCTTCGAGGTCAACTGGGACAAGAACGCCAACAACGCGGTGCTGGAGCTGGGCGACAAGGTCGGCATCCCGACGGACGCCGCGTACGTCGTCCATCCGCCGGTCGGCAAGTACGTCATCGGGCTGGGCGAGCTGATCTTCGGGTTCGACCCGTTCGGCTGGCGGTTCATGACCGCGCTGCTCGGCACGCTGTCGGTGCTGATGCTGTGCCGGATCGGCCGCCGGATCTTCCGCTCCACCTTCCTCGGGTGCCTCGCGGGCGCGCTGATGGCGGTGGACGGGCTGCACTTCGTGATGAGCCGCACCGCGCTGCTCGACGGGGTGCTGATGTTCTTCGTGCTGGCCGCGTTCGGCTGTCTGGTCGTCGACCGCGACAAGGCGCGCGAACGGCTCGCCGCGGCCCTCCCGAAGGACGCCGCCGGCCGGGTCCTGCCGCACGCGCCCACCGCCGACACCCTGAGCCTGGGCCTGCGCCCCTGGCGCTGGGCGGCCGGTCTGATGCTGGGCCTGGCCATCGGCACCAAGTGGAACGGCCTGTACTTCCTGGTCGCGTTCGGCCTGCTCACGGTCCTGTGGGACGTCGGCACCCGCAAGGTGGCCGGCGCGGGCCGCCCCTACGCGGCGGTCGTCCGGCACGACCTGGGCCTGGCCTTCCTCGCCACGGTGCCCGTCGCGATCGTCACCTACCTGGCGTCCTGGACCGGCTGGATCATGTCCGCCACGGACGGCTCCGGCGGCTACTACCGCAACTGGGCCGCGAACGACGGCAAGAACAGCGACTGGTCCTGGCTGTTCCCGGACTGGTGGCGCAGCCTGTGGCACTACGAGACGCAGGTCTACGAGTTCCACGTCGGCCTGTCCTCGCCGCACACCTACGAGTCCAACCCGTGGAGCTGGATCATCACCGGCCGACCGGTGTCCTACTTCTACGAGTCCCCGGCCCCCGGCACGGACGGCTGCCCCGTCGACGCCGGCGAGAAGTGCGCCCGCGAGGTCCTGGCCATCGGCACCCCCCTGCTGTGGTGGGTCGCCGCCTTCGCGGTGCTGTACGTCCTGTGGCGCTGGTTCTTCCGCCGCGACTGGCGCGCGGGCGCCATCGCCTGCGGCATCGTGGCCGGCTACCTGCCGTGGTTCCTCTACCAGGAACGCACGATCTTCTTCTTCTACGCCGTCGTCTTCCTGCCCTTCCTCTGCCTCGCCGTGGCCATGCTCCTCGGCGCGATCATCGGCCCCCCGAACTCCACGGAATCCCGCCGCGTGGCGGGCGCCACCGGCGCGGGCGTCCTGGTCCTGCTGATCGCCTGGAACTTCATCTACTTCTGGCCGATCTACACGGGCACGGCGATCCCGATCGACGACTGGCGGGCGCGGATGTGGCTGGACACGTGGGTGTAGTGACGGACGGTCGCCTGTAGCAGGCAACAATCGGGAAACTCCCGGCCCGTGTGTCACACCCTCCCCGTACAGTGCGAGGACAACGGGGAAACGGGGAGGGCTGCCCGATGGGCAAGGGGGTCAAGGCCGTAGTCATCGGCGGGGTGTTCGCCGTGATGGTGGGCGGTGCCGGGTACGGCGCGTACAACATCGTGTCCGCGGTCAGCGGTGACGGGACGCCGGAGGTGCGGACCGGGCCGCCGACCGAGGACGAGGTCGAGGAGGCGTCGGAGAAGTTCTTCACGGCCTGGGAGAAGGGGCAGGCGGCGCAGGCGGCGTCGTACACCGACTTCGCGCAGGAGGCCGAGCCGCTGCTCACCGCGTACGGCGAGGCCGCGCACATCAAGGACGTACGGATCACGCCCCGCCCCGCGAACGGCGGTGTCGTGCGCTTCTCCGTCAAGGCGAAGGTGTCCTACGACGGGACCACCAAGCCGCTCGCCTACGACAGCGAACTGAAGGTCGTACGCGGCAAGACCTCCGGGCGGGCGCTGGTCGACTGGGACCCGTCCGTCGTCCATCCGCAGCTGAAGAAGAACGACACCCTGGTCACCGAGGAGTCCGCGAACCCGCCCATCGAGGCCGTGGACCGCGACGGGCAGGTGCTGACGAAGAAGGAGTACCCCTCCCTCGGCCTGGTCATCGACACCCTGCGCCAGCGCTACGGCAGCAAGGCGGGCGGCACTCCCGGTGTCGAGCTGGTGATCAGGCACGCCGCCGAGGGCGTCGCCGACACCCCGCTGCTCACGATCGCCGAGGGCAAGCCCGGCAAGCTGCCCACCACGCTGAGCGCGCGCGTGCAGGCGGCGGCCGAGAAGGCCGTGAAGAACTACCCGGAGTCGTCCGTCGTCGCCCTCAAGCCGAGCACCGGCGAGGTGCTGGCGCTGGCCAACCACCGCAAGGACGCCTTCAACGCCGCCTTCGAGGGCAAAGTGGCCCCCGGCTCCACGATGAAGATCGTCACGACGGCCATGCTCATCGACAACGGCGTGGCCTCCATGAACAGCCCGGCGCCCTGCCCCGACACCGCCACCTGGCAGAGCCAGACCTTCAAGAACCTGCCCGGTCTGCAGCCCAACGAGAACGCCACCCTCGCCAACACCTTCATGCGCTCCTGCAACACCGGTTTCATCAAGCTCATCGACGAGGAGCCGCTGACCGACGCCTCGCTGACGGCGGAGGCCGAGGAGCGGTTCGGGCTCGGGCGGGACAACTGGCAGACCGGTATCTCCTCCTTCGACGGCAGCGTGCCCGCCTCCGGCGGACCGGACCGCGCGGCCAACGCCATCGGGCAGGGCCAGGTCCAGATGAGCCCGCTGAACATGGCCTCCGTCACGGCGACCGCGATCACCGGGGCGTTCAGGCAGCCGTATCTCGTCTCCCCCGACCTGGACGACCGCCAACTGGCCACCGCCAAGGGCCTGCCGGCCGGAACCTCGGCCCAGCTCAAGCAGATGATGCGGCTCACCGCGACCCAGGGCACCGCCAGTGGGGTGATGCGCGGGCTCGGCGGGGACATAGGCGCCAAGACCGGTTCCGCCGAGGTGGACGGCCAGACCGCCAACAGCTGGTTCACCGGCTTCCGCGACGATGTCGCCGCGGCGGCCATGAGCGTGTCCGGCGGGCGCGGTGGCGAGGCGGCCGGGCCGATCGTCCGGGACGTGCTGGCGGCGGGAGGCTGAGCGGAGGCCCGTAGTCCACCTGGGGGGTGCTGAAGCTCACCCGCCGAGGACGGGACTCTAGGGTGGTGCCGTCGTTGGGCCGGTCGGCAACCCCGGGGAAAACGCGGAGGATCGAAGGACAGTGGGCAAGAGAAGGCGCGTCGCCGAGCGACGGAGGACGAGACCCGCCGTGCTGGCCGGCGGGGCGATCGCCGTGGTCGCCGTGGGCGTCGGCGGGTACGCGCTGTTCGGCGGCGGTGCCGCGGCCGATGACCGCACCCGGGCTGCCGCCGAGGAGAAACCGAAGGTCAAGACCGGCCCGCTGTCCCCGAAGGAGGTCGCCACCGCCTCCCGTACCTTCCTCACCGCCTGGCAGAAGGGCAAGGTCACCGAGGCCGCCGCGGCCACCGACGACACCGAGGCCGCCCGGAAGCTGCTCACCGGCTACACCAAGGACGCCCGCATCAAGGACGTCACCCTCACCCCGGGCAGCCCGAAGGGCGCCGAGATCCCCTTCTCCGTCAAGGGCACGGTGACCCACGGAAAGATCAGCAAGCCGCTGGCGTACGACAGCGCGCTGACGGTCGTACGGCGGAAGTCCGACGGCGAGCCGGTCGTCGCGTGGAAGCCGTCCGTGCTGCACCCCGACCTCAAGGACGGCGACACCCTGGTCACCGGCGAGGCCGGGACCCCGCCCATCAAGGCCCTCGACCGGGACGGCGGCGAGCTGACGACCGACAAGTACGCCTCGCTCGGCTCGATCCTGGACAGCCTGCGCGAGAAGTACGGCAAGACGGCCGGCGGCAAGGCGGGCATCGAACTGCGCGTGGACCGCGCCAAGGGCTCGAAGTCCGCGGACAAGACGCTGCTGGAGCTCAGCAAGGGCACACCCGGCACCGTGAAGACCACGCTCGACCCCGGCCTCCAGGCCGCCGCCGAGGCACAGGTCGCAAAGAAGCCGCGCTCGTCCGTGGTGGTGCTGCGCGCCTCCACCGGCGAGATCCTCGCCGCGGCGAACGCCTCCAAGGGCTTCAACACCGCTTTCCAGGGCTCCCTCGCGCCGGGCTCCACCATGAAGGTCGTCACCTCCTCGCTGCTCATCGAGAAGGGGCTGGCCTCGGCGAACAAGCCGCATCCGTGCCCGAAGTACTTCACGCACGGCGGCTGGAAGTTCCAGAACGACGACAAGTTCCAGATCAAGGGCGGCACTTTCAAGGCGAGCTTCGCCCGCTCCTGCAACACCGCCTTCATCAGCCAGGCCCCGGAGCTGGACGACAACAGCCTCACCAAGCAGGCCCAGGAGGTCTTCGGGCTCGGCCTGAACAACTGGTCCGTGGGCGTGTCCACCTTCGACGGCTCCGTGCCCGTGCAGTCGAAGGCGCAGATGGCGGCCGAGCTGATCGGCCAGGGCGGGGTGCGGATGAACCCGCTGAACATGGCGTCGGTCTCGGCGACGGTGAAGTCGGGCGTCTTCCACCAGCCCTACCTGGTCTCTCCCGAGGTGGACGGCAGGCAGCTGGCGAAGGCCGCGCGCACGATGTCCGCGGACACGCTGTCCCAGCTGCGCGAGCTGATGAGCTACACGGCCGCCTACGGCACGGCCGCCGAGGCGATGGCCGGGGTCAGCGGCGACGTCGGCGCCAAGACGGGCTCGGCGGAGGTGGACAACCAGAAGAAGCCGAACGGCTGGTTCACCGCGTACCGGGGCGACCTGGCCGCGGCGGGCGTGGTCCAGGCGGGCGGACACGGCGGCGAGACGGCGGGGCCGATCGTCGCGGCCCTGCTGAAGCTGGGCGGCTGAGCCGCAGCGGGGCCCTCAGTGGTGCACGGGCTCAGCGGGAGGCCGGGCTCAGTGGTGCACGGGCTCAGCGGCCGCGATGTACGTACGGCGCAGGAACCGCAGCAGCGCTTTGCTCTCGAACTGCACGACCGAGACGCCCTGCGAGGAGTGGAACTCCACCACGGCCTGGACGCGGCCGCACGGCCACACCCGTATCTCGCCGCTGCCGGCCGGGGCGCGCAGCCCCTGCTCCAGCAGGGACCGGTCGCAGGTCCACTCGTGCGCCCCGGGCAGCCCGAACCGCACCGCGCGCGGGTCGAGATCGGGGTCGTAGCGCAGGACCACGGGGACGGCGTCGCTCTCTTCCTGTAGTCGGACGTCGGTGTCGGTGACGATGTGGGCGCGTGCGTACTGCTCGACTACGGACATCGGACGGCCCCTTCACACTGAGCGACCTATGCGAAAGCTAAGAATCCGCTTTCTCTCCAATGTCGCACATTTTCCGCGGTGCGCCCCCGGAGCCGGAGAGCGTGCGCCGGTTGTTTTGTGGCACACGCTCTTGCAAACCGTTCGCAACAAGCCACTATCATCGAACGGTGCATGTGCCTGACGGATTCATAGACGCCCCGACCTCGGTCGCGACCGGAGCGGTCGCCGCCGCCGCGGTCGCCGTGAGCCTGCGCGGCGCCCGCCGTGAGCTCGACGAACGCACTGCCCCGCTGGCCGGCCTGGTCGCCGCCTTCATCTTCGCGGTGCAGATGCTCAACTTCCCCGTCGCCGCCGGCACCAGCGGCCATCTGCTCGGCGGTGCCCTCGCCGCGATCCTCGTCGGCCCCTACACGGGTGTGCTGTGCGTGTCCGTGGTCCTGCTCATGCAGGGCATCCTCTTCGCGGACGGCGGCCTGACCGCGCTCGGTGTGAACATCACCAACATGGCGGTCGTGACGACCGTCGTCGCCTACGCCCTGTTCCGGCCGCTGGTGAAGCTGCTGCCGCGCACGCGGCGCTCGGTGACCATCGCCTCCTTCGTCGCCGCGCTGATCTCGGTCCCGGCGTCCGCGCTGGCCTTCACGCTGATGTACGCCGTCGGCGGCACCACCGACGTCTCGATCGGCAAGGTCGCGGGCGCGATGATCGGCGTGCACGTGCTCATCGGGATCGGTGAGGCGGCGATCACGGCGCTCACGGTGGGCGCGGTCATCGCCGTGCGCCCGGATCTCGTGTACGGCGCGCGCGGCCTGCGCCAGCGCCTGCAACTGCGCGTGAACGGCGCGCTGGTCGACGCCCCGGCGCCCGAAGAGGCGCGCGACGGTGCGCCCACGGCGCCCGTCGCGGCGCGCACGTCCCGCCGCGCGCTGTGGATCTCCGGCCTGGCCACCTCGCTCGTCCTCGCGGGCTTCGTCAGCTTCTACGCCTCGGCGAACCCCGACGGCCTGGAGAAGGTCGCCGCCGACCACGGCATCGACGAGAAGGCCGAGGACCACGCCTACGCCGACTCCCCGTTGGCGGACTACGGGGTGAAGGACGTGGATGACGCCCGCCTGTCCGGGGGGCTGGCGGGCGTCATCGGCGTCGGTGTCACGGTCGTCGCGGGCAGCGGCGTCTTCTGGGCGGTGCGCAGGCGCCGTGCGGCGGACGACATCTCCCCGGTGAGCACGAGCGTCTGACATGGGCGCCGGGCACGCGCACAGGCTCTACCGGCACGGGCACTCCCCCGTGCACGGCCTGCCCCCGCACACCAAACTGGCCGCCACCTTCGCGTTCGTGGTGGTCGTGGTCTCCACCCCGCGCGAGGCGATGTGGGCGTTCGGTCTGTACGCCGCCCTGCTCGCGGGAGTGGCGTACCACGCACGCGTGCCCGCCGGTTTCCTGCTCAAACGGCTGCTGATCGAGGTGCCGTTCGTCGCCTTCGCGGTGCTGATGCCGTTCGTGGCGGAGGGCGAGCGCGTCGATGTCCTCGGCATGTCGCTGAGCGTCAGCGGCCTGTGGGGCGCCTGGAACGTCCTCGCCAAGGGCACGCTCGGCGTCGCCGCCTCGGTGCTGCTGGCCGCCACGACCGAACTGCGCGAACTCCTGCTGGGCCTGGAGCGCCTGAAGCTCCCGCCGCTGCTCGTCCAGATCGCCTCCTTCATGATCCGGTACGGCGATGTCATCACCGACGAGATGCGGCGCATGCGCATCGCCCGGGAGTCGCGCGGTTTCGAGGCGCGGGGCGTACGGCACTGGGGGGTGCTCGCGAAGTCGGCGGGCGCCCTGTTCATCCGCTCCTACGAACGCGGCGAGCGCGTCCACCTGGCCATGGTCAGCCGCGGGTACGCCGGTTCGATGCCGGTGATCGACGAGGTGACCGCGTCCCGCGCGCAGTGGGCGTACGCCTTCACCCTCCCCTTGGCCGCCCTCGTCGTATGTCTGCTGGGATGGACGCTGTGACTGCTTCTCTGGAGGTCTCCGGCCTCGCCTTCGCCTACCCCGACGGCCACCAGGCCCTGTTCGGCGTCGACTTCAGCATCGAGCGCGGCGAACGGGTCGCGCTGCTCGGCCCGAACGGCGCCGGCAAGACCACCCTCGTGCTGCACCTCAACGGCATCCTGAGCGGCGGCACCGGCACGGTGAAGGTCGCGGGGCTGCCGGTGGGGCGCGCGCACATGGCCGAGATCCGGCGCAAGGTCGGCATCGTCTTCCAGGACCCCGACGACCAGCTCTTCATGCCGACGGTCCGCGAGGACGTCGCCTTCGGGCCCGCGGCGGCCGGGCTGAAGGGGGCCGCGCTGGAGGAGCGGGTGGACCGGGCGCTGGAGCAGGTCGGCATGGCCGGCTTCAAGGAACGGCCGCCGCACCACCTGTCGTTCGGGCAGCGCCGCCGGGTGGCGGTGGCGACGGTGCTGGCGATGGAGCCGGAGATCCTCGTCCTGGACGAGCCCTCCTCCAACCTCGACCCCGCCTCCCGCCGCGAACTGGCCGACATCCTGCGCTCCCTGGACGTCACCGTCCTGATGGTCACCCATGACCTGCCCTACGCCCTGGAACTGTGCCCGCGCTCGCTGATCCTGAGCGAGGGAGTGATCGCAGCGGACGGCAAGACCGGAGAACTCCTCGCCGACGAGAAGCTGATGCGCACGCACCGGCTGGAGCTGCCCTTCGGTTTCGATCCGCGTTCCGTCCCGGCGCCCGGCGCCCGTCCGTGACAATGGGCGGGTGACGAGCCACCAAGACAGCGCCGCCGGGTCCCTGCTGCTGGACGAGCAGCTGTGCTTCGCGCTGTACGCGGCCCAGCGCGCGGTGACGGCCGCGTACCGGCCGCTGCTCGACGACCTCGGGCTCACGTATCCGCAGTACCTGGTGCTGCTGGTGCTGTGGGAGCGGGGCGAGACGACGGTGAAGGAACTGGCGGGGGCGCTGCGGCTGGACTACGGCACGGTGTCGCCGCTGCTCAAGCGGCTGGAGGGCGCGGGTCTTGTGCGCCGGGAGCGCTCGGCGGGCGACGAGCGCTCGGTGCTCGTGGCGTGCACGGGGCGCGCGGAGGAGCTGCGGGAGCGCGCGGCGCGCCTGCCGGGCGCGCTGCTCGCGGCGACGGAGCTCGACGGGCCGGAGGTCGCGCGGTTGCGTGAGCAGTTGTGGCGTCTGACGGAGAAGGCGCAGTCGGCGGCGGACCGCGCGCGGTGAGCGGCACGCGCTGAGGCGTGCGCGCGGAGGCGCGTACCGGGTCGCGCGCGCCGTTTTGCGCGCGCGAGAGCGTGCACACTGACCGTCGCCTGCCGGGGCCGCGCACGCGGCCTTTCCGTGCCAGGGCTCACACGCCGGGGCGCCAGGCAGGCATCACGCGCCTGCGCTCACCCCCTCACCCCGGCGTTACCCCCGGTTGCCACCCCCTGCCCTCACCACCACCACCTACCGGCCAGTACCTTGTGCACGATGTAATCACGCACACTCTTTCCGGGAGGCGACGACCTTGACCGAGGGCACCGCTGTCGACACCCGTCCCACCAAGATCATGTATGTCGCCGAGGCCACCGCGCACGGCGGCAGGGACGGCTACGTGACCAGTCAGGACGGCCACCTGGAACTGCGCGTGGCGATGCCGCCGCAGCTCGGCGGCGACGGCAACGGCACCAACCCCGAGCAGCTGTTCGCCGCCGGCTTCAGCGCCTGCTTCCACAACGCGCTGGTCCTGGTCGGACGCCGCGCCGGTTACGACCTGTCCGGCTCCACCGTCGCCGCGAAGGTCGGCATCGGCCCCAACAAGCAGCGCGGTTACGGGCTCGCGGTCGCCCTCAACGTCTCCCTGCCGGTGCTGGACCCGGAGGTCGCAACGAAGCTGGTGGACGCCGCCCACGAGGTCTGCCCCTACTCGAACGCGACCCGCGGGAACATCGACGTCTCCATCCTGCTTGGGTGAGAGGGAGACAGCTTCACCTGAGCAGGGCACGAAGGAGTACGGACGTGGACGTGAACGGCACAGTGGCCGAGGGCTTCGAGCCGGTCGGAGAGGCGTTCGCGCGGAACTTCGCCACCCTCGGGGAGCGGGGCGCGGCAGTCGCCGTCTACCGGGACGGGCGGAGGGTCGTCGACCTGTGGGCGGGTGCCAAGGACGTCGACGGCACCGACCCCTGGCAGCGGGGAACGGCGCAGGTCGTGCGCTCGGCGACCAAGGGCGTGGCCGCCGCCGTACTCCTGCTTCTGCACCAGCGCGGGCTGCTGGACCTGGACGCGCCGGTGGGTGAGTACTGGCCGGAGTTCAAGGCGCGGGGCAAGGAGCGGGTGACGGTCCGGCAGGTGCTCAACCACCAAGCCGGGCTGCCGGTGCTCGACCGCCCGCTCACTCCCGAGGAGGCGCTCGATCCGGCGCGCGGGCCCGAGGCCGTGGCCGCGCAGGCGCCCGTGTGGGAGCCGGGGAGCGCGCACGGCTATCACGCGCTGACCTACGGCTGGATGCTCGACGAGATCGTGCGCCGGATCACCGGGCAGAGCGCGGGCGAGTGGATCGCGGCCGAGATCGCCGGACCGCTCGGCGCCGACTTCTGGCTCGGGCTCCCGGCCGCCGAGGAGAGCGCGGGGCGTGCGGGGCGCGTAGGAAACATCGAGGGGCCCGAGCCGCCGGCCGGGGCCGTCCTGCGCGCCCGCCCCAAGCGCTCGGTGACCGCCGCCTACACCGACCCGGACTCCCTCACGCGCCGCGCCTTCGCCGCGATCACACCCTTCCCGGAGCAGAACGAACCGGCGTACCGGGCGTCCGCGCTGCCCGCCACCAACGGCATAGCCACCGCCGACGGACTCGCCCGTATATACGCGGCGCTCATCGGCGAGGTGGACGGGGTGCGCCTGTTCGACGAGGCCACGGCGGAGCTCGCCCGCGCGGAGGAGTCCGCGGGGCCGGACCGCGTCCTGGTGGTGAACACCCGCTTCGGCCTCGGGTTCATGCTGCACGGCAGCGCGTCCCCGTTCCTGTCCCCCGACTCCTTCGGTCACCCCGGCCGCGGCGGCTCCCTCGGTTTCGCCGACCCGGCGTCCGGGATCGCGTTCGGCTATGTCACGAACGGCTTCCGCAAGACGGTGACCGCCGACCCGCGCGCCCAGGCGCTGGTCCGTGCGGTGCGCGAGTCGCTCACCAGGGGCGCGTAGAAAAGCACGTCGCGGGGCGCGCACACCTTCGCGCACGCCCCGCGTACCCGGAACACGCCCGGCGCTCGACAGCCATCGAGCGCCCCGCGCCCCTCAGTGCACTCCCTCACTCCTCACGCATGAATCGGATGCGACGTCCGCCCGGAAACCGCGTCGATCTCCCCGTGCGCCTTCGTCAGAAGCTGCATGGCGAGTTCGTTCAGCGCCCGCGCACCCGCGATCTCCTCACCGACCCGTGGCTGATTCTGGTCGGTGTGGTGGCGGCTGGCATGCCCCTGGGCCCGTACTTCCGTGCCGTCGGGCAGGCGCACCATCGCCGCCGCGCGCGTGTGCCGCTCGTCCTCGCTGAACTCCATGTCGACGTGCCAGCCGACTGTGGTGTGCATCATGACGATCACCTCCGGAACACCTGATTCCAGGGTGCTCCTCCAGCCACCTTCCGCACCACCGCAGCCGCACGGAATGCGCCCCCGGGCCCGGGGCGTTGAGTGGATCATGACGTCCGACGAGCGCACGATCACCAACCCGTCCACGCTCCACGACCCGACCCCCTTCGGGTACAGCCACGCCGTCTCCGCACCCGGCGAGACCGTCCACATCGCCGGCCAGTACGCTTCCGACGCCTCCGGCGCGCCGGTCCCCGGTGACTTCGCCACCCAGGTGGAGCTCGCCTTCGACCGTCTGCGCTCGGCGCTGGAGGCCGTGGGCCTCGGCTTCGAGCACGTGGTGCGGCTCGGCACCTTCATCGTCGACCACGACCCCTCGAAGCTGGAGGTGCTCGGCAAGGCGCTCGCCGCCCGCTTCGGCGACCGCCTCCCCGCCCAGACCCTGAGCGGAGTCGCCGCCCTCGCCCTCCCCGGGATGCTCTTCGAGCTCGACGCGGTCGCCGTACGCCCGACACCCCGGGCCTGACGAGAGGCGCGCCCGACCAGCGGACAAGGCCCCACAAGGCCCGCCCCCGTCCGACCGGCGCGCAAGGCCCGGCCGCCGGCGCCTACCCGGCCCGCAGCATCAACCCGATCCCCGCCACCACCAGCGCCGCGGCCACGATCCGCGGCGCTCCGAACCTCTCCTTGAAGAACACCGCGCCGATGGCCGCTCCCACGATGATCGAGGATTCCCGGAGCGCGGCGATCGGCGCCAGTGCGGCCCGGGTCTGGGCCCACAGGACCAGGGCGTAGGCGGCCACCGACAGGGCGGCGCCGAGCAGGCCGAGCGCGGCGTGGGGCCGTAGCACCGCGACCGCGTCGGAGCGCCAGCGCCAGGCCGCGTACGCGGGGATGACCACGCCCTGCACGGCCATGAGCCAGGCGATGTAGCCGAGGGAGGTGCCCGAGGCGCGTACGCCGAGGCCGTCGACGACCGTGTAGGCGGCGATGGTCAGGCCGGTCGCGACCGCGGCGCCGAGCGCTGCCCAGTTGGGCCGCCGCCCGCGCAGCCCCCACAGCGCGACCCCGGTCAGTCCCGCGCAGGAGACGGCGACGCCGGTGGCCGCCCAGCCGTCGGGGACCTCGTGCGCGAACACAGCCGCCAGCACGGTGACGACCAGGGGTGCCGTACCGCGCGCGATGGGGTAGGCCTGGCCGAAGTCGCCGAGCCGGAAGGACCTCATCAGCAGGGCGTAGTACGCCATGTGGATCGCCGCGGAGCAGAACAGGTACGGCCACGCCCCGGCCGCCGGGAGCGGCGTGAACGGCATTGCCGCCAGCCCGATCAGCATCCCGCCCCCGGAGATCAGGGTGAAGCCGACGAGCTTGTCGGGGATGTGGTGGGCGAGGGCGTTCCAGCCCGCGTGCGTGACCGCGGCGAGCAGCACGGCCGTGGCGACCAGGGGTGTCACGCGGTGCGCTCGCGCACGTCCACCAAAGTGCCGCCGGCGTGGGCGATCAGGGACTTGGGCTCCATGGGGAAGACGGTGTACGGCGTGCCCGCGGCGGCCCAGACCACGTCGTGGTCGAGCAGCGAGCGGTCGGCGAGGACCCTGGTGCGGGTGCGGTGCCCGAAGGGCGGGACGCCGCCGATGGCGTAACCGGTGGTCTCCCGTACGACGTCCGCCTTGGCCCGGGTGACCTTCTCGGCGCCGAGTTCGCGGCGCACCAGCTCCACGTCGACGTGGGAGGCGCCGTCCATGAGGACGAGGACGGGCTCGCCGTCGGCGGCGAAGATCAGGGACTTGCAGATCTGGCTCAGTGCGCAGCCGATCGCGGCGGCGGCCTCCTCGGCGGTCCGGGTGGCCTCCGGGAAGCGCCGGACCTGCGCGAGGACTGATCCGAGCCCCAGCGCGTCCAGAGCGGCGGCGAACCTGGGGTGGGCCTCGGTGGAAGCATCGGCAGACGTCATGCGGGCACGCTAGCGGTACGTGTACCGGGCACGCGACCGTATTGCGGCCCCTGCCGAACGGCCGTACAGCCGCGCAGCCGCGCAGCCGGACAGGCCGTACGGATCAAACGGCCGTACGAAACAAGCAGCCGGTGAGGGCGCCACCGTCCCCACGCTGGCCCTCACCGGCTGGTCCTTGTCAGGAGCCGTACGTCACGCGCGTACGAGTTCCTTGTCGTCGTCCTCCGCGCGGGAGTCGCGGGAGTCCTCCTCGGCGGCCCTCAGGCCCTCGCCCTCGACGTCGACGTTGGGCAGGGCGCGGTCCAGCCACTTGGGCAGCCACCAGGCCCGCTTGCCGAGCAGGGCAAGAACCGCCGGGACGATCGCCATACGGACCACGAAGGCGTCGAAGAAGACGGCGATGGCGAGGCCGAAGCCGATCATCTTGACCATCGACTCGGAGGAGCCGATGAAGCCCGCGAAGACCGCCATCATGATCACCGCGGCGGCGGTGACGACCCGCGCCCCGTGCCGGAAGCCGGTGACCACGGCCTGGCCGGGGGTCTCGCCGTGGACGTACGCCTCACGCATCCGGGTCACGAGGAAGACCTCGTAGTCCATCGCGAGGCCGAAGACCACGCCGACCATGAAGATCGGCATCATCGACATGATCGGTCCGGTCTCCTCCACGCCCATCAGGCCGGACAGCCAGCCCCACTGGAAGACCGCGACGACGGCGCCGAGTGCGGCGAGCACGCTCAGCAGGAAGCCGAGCGCCGCCTTCAGCGGGACGAGGATCGACCGGAACACCGCGATCAGCAGCAGGAAGGCCAGGCCCACGACGAGCGCGAGGTACGGGATCAGCGCGTCGTTCATCTTCTGCGAGAAGTCGATGTTCATCGCCGTGCTACCGCTGACCAGCACCTCGGTGTCGGTGTCGGCCTTGATGCCGGCGCCGGTGTCGCGGATGGCGTGGACCAGGTCCTCGGTCTCGGTGGAGGAGGGCTTGGAGTCGGGGATCACGGTGATGGTGAAGGTGTCCCCGGGCTTGTTGAAGGTCGCCGGGGTGACCGTGACGACGCCGTCCAGGTCCTTGATCTCGTCGGCCACCTCGGTGGCGGCGGCCTTGGGGTCGGCGCTGCCCTTGGCGTCACCGACGACCATCAGGGGGCCGTTGAAGCCGGGGCCGAAGCCCTCGGAGAGCAGGTCGTAGGCGCGGCGCTGGGTGGTGGAGGTGGGCTGGGAGCCGTCGTCGGGCAGGCCCAGTTCCAGGGAGGCGACCGGTACGGCGGCGGCGCCGAGGCCGATGACACCGAACAGCAGTACGACGACGGGGCGGCGCACGACGAAGCTCGCCCAGCGGGTGCCCATGTTGGGCTTGGCCGGCCCGTCCGAGGTCTTCTTCCTGCGGCCGAGCAGCTTGCTCTTCTCCCCCGCGGGCTGCACCTTGCGGCCCGCGTACCCGAGCAGCGCCGGGATCATGGTCAGGGCGATCAGGACCGCGATGACGACGGTTCCGGCGGCCGCGATGCCCATCTTGGTCAGCATCGGGATGTTGACGACCGACAGGCCGACCAGTGCGATCACGACGGTGAGGCCGGCGAAGACGACCGCGGAGCCCGCGGTGCCGGTGGCGCGGCCGACGGCCTCCTCGCGGCTGCGGCCCTCGGCGAGTTCGGCGCGGTAGCGGGAGACGATGAACAGGGCGTAGTCGATACCGACGGCAAGGCCGATCATCGTGGCCAGGGTGCCGGTGGTGGAGCCGAGTTCGAGCGCGTTGGCGAGGGCGGTGATGGCGGAGACGCCGATCCCGACGCCGATCAGGGCGGTCAGCAGCGGCAGTCCGGCCGCGACCAGCGAGCCCAGGGTGATGACGAGGACGACGGCGGCGACCGCGATGCCGATGATCTCGGTGGAGCCGGTCTCGGGCGTGGCCTGGAGCGCGTCACCGCCGATCTCCACGGTCAGGCCGCTCTCGCGGGCCTCGTCGGCGGCGTGTTCCAGGGCTTCCTTGGAGGAGTCCTCCAGTTCCATGCCGGAGACCTCGTAGCGGACCTGGGCGTAGCCGACGCGGCCGTCCTTGGAGACGGACTTCGTCTCGAAGGGGTCGGTGACGGAGACGACCTCGGAGCCGTTGCCGAGCTCCTTGACGGCCTGCTGGACGGCGGACTTGTGCCCGGCGTCGGCGAGCTTGTCGCCCTTGGGTGCCTGGAAGACGACCCGGGCGGTCGCTCCGTCGGCGCTGGAGCCGGGGAAGCGCTCCTCCAGCAGGTCGAAGGCCTTCTGGGCCTCGGTGCCGGGGATGGAGAAGGACGAGGTGCCCGCGGCGGGCGCGGAGGCCGCGCCGACGCCGGCGAGCGTCAGCAGGGCCACCCATATGAGGGCGACGAAGTGCCGGCGCCGGAAGGCGAGACGGCCCAGTCGGTAGAGGAACGTGGCCACGGAGGCGTACTCCCGGTCATGTCGTGGGGGTGTGCAGGGCAGGGTGGATCAGCCCGTGAACGAGGTGGGTTCAGGGCAGGGTGGGTCAGCCCGGCGACGTGAGCGGTGACGTCAGGTGGAGGGCTTGCTGGGGAGGCGCCGGCCGGGAGGGCCGGTCAGTCGTGGGAGGCGCCGAGGGCGGGGAGGACCACGGCGTCGATGTAGGACAGCAGGAATTCCTGCGTGGGTGGCAGCTCGTCGATGAGCGTCCGGGCGGCGAACCCGCCGAGCATCATGTGCATCATGTAGTCGATCGCGGGGTTGTCCGCACGGACCTCGCCCCGGTCGATCGCTCTCTGCACCACTCGACGGAACTCCGCCATCTCGGGTTCGATCAGGTGCTCCCGGAACGTCGCCAGCAGATCCGGGTTGCTGTGCACGGCCATCGCGAGCCCCCGCATCAGCGCGGAGTTCTGCTCCATCTCGCAGTCGTCCGAGCGCAGGGTGAGGGCGTGCAGGTCGCCCTTGAGGGACCCGGTGTCGATGTCGCCGAGCCCGATGCCGCCCGGCTTGCTGTGCCGTACGGCCTTGGCCACCAGTTCGGCCTTGCCGCCCCACTGGCGGTAGAGCGTGGCCTTGCTGGACTTGGTGCGCGTGGCGACCGCGTCCATGGTGAGGGCGTCGTAACCGACCTCGCGGAGCAGGTCGAGCACGGCCCCGTACAGCTCGGCCTCGCGCTCGGGCGTGATCCGGCTGCGGCGCGCGGTTGCAACCTCGGCCATGGTGCACTCTCCTCTCCGCCGTCCGGCTGTCCGATCCACCGCGCCGTCGGCCGGGAGCCGGGGAGGCCCCCGCGAACGACACGGTTTCGTACACAAGGAATGTACCCCAGACCCCTAGCGAAACGAAACGGTTTCGTACGTGTGCTGGCTCACGCGGTCCGGTTCCTCCCGGGCGGTCCCGGGTTCCCCGTCACAAGTTGCCCGCGCCCATCCCCCGGAAAAGCATGAGGAGGTGAGCTACCTGCGTATGCCCCACATCAACGGCGACCTGCTGTGCTTCGTGAGCGAGGACGACCTCTGGCTGACCCGACTGGACGAACCCGGCCGCGCCTGGCGGCTCACCGTCGACCGCACCAAGGCGGGCCACCCCCGCTTCTCCCCCGACGGCACGCACATCGCGTACACCAGCTGGCGCACCCTGGACCCCGAGATCCACCTGGTCCCGGCCGACGGCGGCCCCGCGCGGCAGCTCAGCCACTGGGGCACCGCCGACACCCAGGTCACCGGCTGGACCCCGGACGGCGACATCCTCGCCGTCGCCTCCCACGGCGAGCCCTTCTCGTACTACACCTGGGCCTACAAGGTCACCCCCGACGGCTCCCCCGGCCGGAAACTGCCCTGGGGTCCCGTCAGCGACATCCAGGTCGCCGACCTCGACGGGGAACGCAAGACCCTGCTGCTCACCGGCACCCCGCCGCACGAACCCGCCTCCTGGAAACGCTACCGGGGCGGCGCCATGGGCCGTCTGTGGTTCCACGGCGAACGGCTGCTTGCCGACCTCGAAGGCCACCTCGCCTGCCCCATGTTCGTCGGCGGCCGGATCGCCTTCCTCTCCGACCACGAGGGCGTCGGCAACCTCTACTCCTGCGCCTACGACGGCTCCGGCCTGCGCCGCCACACCGACCACGACGCCTTCTACGCGCGGCACGCCGCCAGTGACGGCACGCGCGTGGTCTACCAGTGCGCGGGCGAGCTGTGGATCCTCGACAGCCTCGACGACCCCGCAGCCGAACCGCGCAGGCTGGACGTACGACTCAGCGGCCCCCGCGCGGGGCGGCGCCGCTACCAGGTGCCCGCCGCCCAGCACGTCGACGGGATCTCCGTCGACGAGACCGGCCGTGCCAGCGCCGTCGTCGTGCGCGGGAGCCTGTACTGGCTCACCCACCGCGACGGCCCCGCGCGCACCATCGCCGACACGCCGGGCGTACGGGTCCGGCTCCCGGAGATGCTCGGCCCGGCCGGCCAGGTCGCCTACATCACCGACGCCGAGGGCGAGGACGCCGTCGAGATCGCCTACCTGCCCCGCGCGACCGGCGACCGCGAACCGCGCCGGCTGGCCTCCGGCGAACTCGGCCGGGTCCTCGAACTGGTCTCCGACCCGCAGGGCGAACGCCTGGCCATGGCCGCGCACGACGGACGGCTCCTTCTCCTGGACGCCACCGAGGACTCCAACGGCGAGGTCACCGAGCTGATCCGGTCCATCAACGGCCCCGTCCGCGACCTCGCCTTCTCCCCCGACGGCGGCTGGCTGACCTGGTCCCACCCGGGCATCGGACGCTCCCTGCGGCAGATCAAGATGGCCCGCATCAAGGACCGGTTGATCGTCGACGTCACCAACGGCCGCTTCGAGGACGAGAACCCGGTCTTCACCAGCGACGGCCGCTATCTCGCCTTCCTGTCCTGGCGCGGCTTCGATCCGGTCTACGACGTCCACACCGGCGACCTGTCCTTCCCGCTCGGCTGCCGCCCCTACCTGGTGCCGCTGTCGTCGGCGACACCGAGCCCGTTCGCACTCAGCCCCGAGGGCCGCCCGGCGGCCGGGGGACTGGACCCGGTGGAGGACGAGGGCGGCGAGGGCGGCACGGTGACCGTGGAGATCGAAGGGCTGGAGAGCCGGGTGACGCCGTTCCCGGTCGCCGCCTCCAAGTACTCCGCGCTCTGCCCGGTGGCCGGCGGCGGCCTGGTCTGGCTGCGCTGGCCGATCTCCGGGGCGCTCGGCGAGACCTTCGCCAACCCCGACGACACCAGCGGCCGGCCCACCCTGGAGCACTTCTCCATCAGCAAGGCCAAGAAGTCCGAACTCGTCGACCACCTGGACTGGTTCGCGGTCAGCGGCGACGGCAGCCGCCTGGTCGTCGTCGACGAGGGCGACCTGCGCGCGGTCCCCGCAACCGAGCCGGGCGACAGCGACTCCACGGTCTGGATCGACGCCCGCCGCATCGTCCACCACGCCGACCCGGCCGCCGAGTGGCGCCAGTCCTACGAGGAGGCGGGCCGCCTGATCCGCGCCTACTTCTGGGACCCCGGCATGTGCGGCATCGACTGGGACGCGGTGCTCGCCCAGTACCGGCCGCTCGTCGACCGCGTCGCCTCCCCCGACGAGTTCGCCGACCTGCTCCGCGAGGTCCTCGGCGAGCTCGGCACCTCCCACGCCTACGTCGCCGCGGCCCGCCGCAACGAGGGTCCGCCCCACTACCAGCGCCGCCAGGGCCTGCTCGGCGCCAACTTCGTACGGCGCGAAGGCGGCTGGACGGTGCGCCGGATCCTGCCCGGCGACTCCTCCGACTCCAAGGCCCGCTCCCCGCTGGCGGGCACCGGCATCCGCGAGGGCGCCGTCCTCACCCACGTCGACGGACGCCCGGTGGACCCGGTGGCGGGCCCGTATCCCCTGCTCGCGGGAACGGGCGGTACGACCGTGGAGCTGACCTTCACTCCCATGGAGGGCGAGGGCCGCTCCCGCCGGGTCGCCGTGGTCCCGCTGATCGACGAACGGCCCCTGCGCTACCAGGACTGGGTCGCCAAACGCCGCGAGGTCGTCCGGGAGTTGAGCGGCGGGAAATGCGGCTATCTGCACATCCCGGACATGGGCGGCTCCGGCTGGGCCCAGTTCAACCGCGATCTGCGCATGGAGGTCTCCCGGCCCGCCCTCATCGTCGACGTACGCGGCAACGCGGGCGGCCACATCAGCGAACTCGTCGTGGAGAAACTCACCCGCACGATCCTCGGCTGGGATCTCACCCGCAACGCCCAGCCCGTCTCCTACGCCTCCAACGCCCCGCGCGGCCCCATCGTCGCCCTCGCCGACGAGGCGACCTCCTCCGACGGCGACATGATCACGGCCGCCTTCAAACTGCTCAAGCTGGGCCCGGTCGTCGGGCAGCGCACCTGGGGCGGGGTCGTCGGCATGACCGGCCGCCACCAGCTGGGCGACGGCACGGTGATCACGGTGCCGATGAACGCCGCCTGGTTCGACGCGTACGGCTGGTCCATCGAGAACAAGGGCGTCATCCCCGACCTGGAGATCCTGCGCACCCCGCTGGACTGGGCGGAGGGCCGCCACGCCCAGCTCGACGACGCGGTGCAGCTCGCCCTGGAGCTGCTGGAGACGAACCCGCCGGCGAGTCCGCCCGACTACGCGCACGTGCCGGACCGGACACGGCCGAAGCTGCCGCCGCGGACGGCATGACAAAGGGTGCCCCTCCGCAGGGAGGGGCACCCTTTACGACCGGTGCGCGGCGTCAGGCGTCGTAGTCCTGATCGAGGCGGTCCTGCTCCTCGCGGCGCGAACGCTCCATGTCCTCGTCGTGGTCGCGCTGCTGGCCACGCTGCTGCTGGCCGCGCTCGCGGGCCTGCTGCATCTTGTCCTTGGCCTGCTGCTGCCACTGCTCGGACTTGTCCTGGAACTGGTCCTTCATGCCCATGCGGTTTCACTCCCAAGATGGGTGAGGGGATCGGGCACGACCAGACTCACACGTGCCGTAACGCTCCGCATGTCGATCAGTCACGCTGTGTAGCGCGCTCCTTCTCGTCGGCGGCACCGCCCGCTCCGACCAGCCCGATCCGCATGCCGTCGAGCCGGCCCGCGAACCTGCGCATCTCCCGCTGCCCGACGGTCCCGATGAGCCCCGGCAGATATCCGCGCACGCCCTGCATCCCGCGCAGCCACCACTGCCCGTACACATGCGCCGAGCGCCGCTCGATCCCGGCGACGATCCGGTCGACCGCGGGCCCGAGCGGGTACGTCTTGTTCGACGGCCACGGCAGCCGCTGCCGCAACTCCCGCATCACGTCGTCCTGATCGGCCCCGCGCACCATGTCCGTGTCGGTCCAGGACAGGTACCCGACGCCGACGCGCACGCCCTTGTAGCCGACCTCGGCGCGCAGACTGTGCGCGTACGCCTCCACACCCGACTTGGACGCGCAGTACGCGGTCATCATCGGCGCCGGAGTGATCGCGGCGAGCGAGGCGATCTGGAGCAGATAGCCGCGGCTCTCCATGAGCAGCGGGAGGAACGCCCGCGCGGTGACGGCCGATCCGATCAGGTTCACCTCGATGACCCGCCGCCACGCCTCCGGATCGGAGTCCACGAAGGGGCCCCCGGAGGCGACCCCGGCGTTGGCCACGACGATGTCGACCTTCCCGAACCGCTCCTTGACCTCCCTCGCCACCCTCGTCATCGCCTCGTGGTCGGTGACATCGGCGTACCAGTGGTCACTGTCGCTGTGCAGCCGCTCGGAGACCTGCTTGAGCGCGTCCGCCTCCAGCCCGACCAGCGCCACTTTCGCGCCCCGCGCGGAGAGCTTGCGGGCGAGCAGCTCCCCCACGCCCCGCGCCGCTCCGGTGACGACGGCGACCTGTCCTTCGAGGCTCACCCTGCTCATGCGCCCTCCTTGATCTGTGCGTAGGCGACGACGAGTTCACGGATCTTCGTGCTCACCAGCTCCGGCGCCTCCACCGGCGTCATGTGCCCGACCCCGGGCAGCTCGGTGAGCCCGGTGCACACCGGCAGCGCGGCGGCCAGCGACCGCGCGTGCACGGGCGGCGTGAGCCGGTCCGCGGTGCCGACGACGACCGCGGTCGGCACCGTCAACTGCGGTACGCCGTGGTCGAGATCGAGCGCGTCCAGCACCTGCGACCAGGCGTGGCGTACCTTCCGCGGACAGGCGTGCACGATCCGCGCGCACGCCTCGACCATGTGCGGCGCCGAACCCGGCCCCATGGTCCCGTACTTGAGGATCCGCCGGGCGAGCGGCGTGACCGGCCCGAGCGGCGCCCGCGACCCCAGGATCTTCCTGGTCAGCCAGGTCCGCGGCCGCCCCGGCCGCAGCGGTACGACGGTGGACTCGGCGACCAGCCGCGACGCACCGGTACTGCACAGCAGCACGGCGGCCGCGTGCTCCTTGAAGGCGGGCCGCGCGGAGGCCGCGAGCACGGTCATCGCGCCCATGGAGTGCCCGGCGATCACCGCCTTCTCCTTGGGCGCCAGCGTCGCCTTCAGTACGGCCACCAGGTCGTCGGCGAGCGCGTCGGTGCTGCAGGCCGGGCTCGCCGGGCTGCGTCCGTGGCCGCGCTGGTCGTAGGCGATGACGCGGTGGTCGGCGGCCAGCTCCCGGATCTGCGCGGCCCAGAAGGCAGTGGAGCAGGTCCAGCCGTGCGCGAGGACGACGGGGGGCGCGTTGTCGGGGCCGTGCACCTCCACGTGCAGGCGCGCGCCGTCCGCGGAGGTCGCGGTGAGTTCGCGGGCGGGGGCGGGTGGGGCGTAGGGGCCGGAGCTGACGTGGGTGAGGCGGCTCATGCGTCTACCTCCGGGCGGGTGGTGGGGGTGGTGGGGGTGGTGGGGGTGGCGGGGGCGTGCTCGGCGGGGTGGGCGCTGTTGTTCGCGCCTTCGCGCTGTTCGGTGGGGCTTGTGTCGGCGTGGGCGCGGCTGTTCGCGCCCTCGCGCCCCTTGGTGGGGGAGGCGCTGCTTTTCGCGCTGTGGCGCTCTTTGGGTTGGCCAGCGCTGTTCTTCGCGCTGGTGCGCCCTTCGGACGCGCTGGCGCCTTCTCGCGCGCCCTCGCGCCCCTCGGCGCCGCCGTCCGCGCTCACGGCGCGCACCACCGCGTACTCCGTGACATCCACGCGGCGCACCGCGCGCCGGAACTCGCTCGTCGTGCCGGGCCAGATGGTGGTGTTGCGGCCGCTCGCGTCCAGGTACCAGCTTGTGCAGCCGCCCGTGTTCCACACGGTGCGCTTCATGCGCTCCTGCACACGCCGGTTCCAGGCGTGCACGGCGCTCGGCCGGGCGTCCAGAGCGACGCGTCCGCCGAGGACGTTCAACTGCCGCAGGTAGTCCGCCATGTAATTGAGCTGGCTCTCGATCATGAGGATCATCGAGGAGTTCCCGAGTCCGGTGTTGGGCCCGATGATCGTCATCCAGTTCGGGAACCCGGCGGCGGACGCGCCCCGCAGTGCCTGCATGCCGCCCTTCCACGCCTCGGCGAGCGTGCGCCCGTCCGCGCCGACGACCCGTTCGGCGATGGGCATGTCGGTGACGTGGAAGCCGGTGCCGAAGACGATCGCGTCGACCTCCGCCTCGGTGCCGTCGGCGGCGACGAGCGTGGAACCGCGCACCTCGGCGAGCCCGCTGGCGACCACATCCACATTGGGCTGCGCGATCGCCGGGTAGTACTCGCTGCTGAGCAGGATCCGCTTGCAGCCGATGCGGTAGTCCGGGGTGAGCTTGGCGCGCAGCTCGGGATCCTTGATCGCGCGGGCCATGTTCTGCCGGGCGAGCCGCTCGACCAGGCCGAGTTCGTTCGGGTGCTTGGTGAACGCCTGGACCTGGAGCTCCCGGATCCCCCACAGCAGCCCGCGCCGGGCCTGGGTGGTGAAGGGGAGCCGCCGGTGCAGCCAGCGCTCCGCGCCGCTGATCGCGCGGTCCATGCGCGGCATCACCCACGGCGGGGTGCGCTGGAAGAGGGTGAGCCGCTCGGTGAGGGGCTGGATGGCCGGCACGATCTGGATCGCGGAGGCGCCGGTCCCGACCATGGCGACGCGCTTGCCGCGCAGGTCGTAGTCGTGGTCCCAGCGCGCGGAGTGGAAGACCTTGCCGGGGAAGGAGTCGAGACCGGGGATCTCCGGGATCTTGGGGTCGGACAGCGGCCCGGTCGCCGACACGACCACGTCGGCGGAGAGGTTCCCGCTGGTGGTCTCGATGTCCCAGCACAGCCGCTCGGCGTTCCAGGCCATCCGCTTCACCTCGGAGTCGAAGCGGATGTGCGGGCGCAGCCCGAAGGTATCCGTGACGTGTTCCAAGTAGGCGCGGATGTGCTCCTGGCCGGAGAAGGTGCGCGGCCAGTCCGGGTTGGGCGCGAAGGAGAAGGAGTACAGGTGCGACGGCACGTCGCAGGCGCATCCGGGATAGCTGTTGTCGCGCCAGGTGCCACCTACCCTGGAGGCCCGCTCCAGGACGACGAAGTCGGTGACGCCCTCGCGCCGCAGCCGCACCGCGGCCCCGAGCCCGCCGAAGCCGGATCCGATCACCGCCACCCGTACATGCTCGTGTCCGGTCATCCCGAAGCCCCTCCACAGCCATGCGACTCTGCCAGTGAATACTGGCGCAATGGGAGGGTAGAGCAGCTCCGTACTCATGGGTAGGGGGCGGGCCGAGGAAAGTTACCCCCGGTACGCCATAGGCTTCCGGCGTGGCACAAGACGCTGGACAACCCGAGGGCCGACGCGAGTACCGCATGGAGGAGCTGGCCCGACTGGCCGGCATCACCGTGCGCACCCTGCGCTTCTACCGCGAACGCGGACTCATCCCGCCGCCCCGCCGCGAGGGCCGTATCGCCTGGTACGACGACCGCCACCTGGCCCGGCTGCGCACCATCTCGGCACTCCTGGAGCGCGGCCACACGCTCAGCGGCATCGCCGAACTGGCCGAGGCCTTCGACCACGGCCGCGACGTCGCCGACCTGCTCGGCATGGACTCCCCCACCGAGGAGACCCCGGTCCGTCTCACCCCCGAGGAACTCGCCGACCACTTCGCGGGTGAGGTCACCCCGGAGAACCTCGCCGCCGCCATGGAACTCGGGTACCTCGCCACCGACGGCGAGGAGATCGTCCACATCAGCCGGCGCCTGCTGGACGTCTCCTCGGCCCTGGTCCGCGAGGGCATCCCGCTCGCCGAGGTGCTGGCGGCGGGCAAGGAACTGCGCGCCCACGCCGACGTCCTCGCCGACCTCTTCGCCAACCTCATCCTCCGCCACGGCACCGAGGAGGACCTCCCCCGTCTGCGCCCCCTGGCCCGGAGCGTGGTGGAGGCGGAGATGTCCCTGGCCCTGGACCGTCGCCTGCGGAAGCGGTCGTAGCGGGGGCGCGCGAGCAGGCGTCGGGGCGCGCGAGCGGGTGCCTGGGCGCACACGGGGAGGCGGGGCGCGTCCAGAGGAAGGCAAGGGCGCACTCAGCACTCGAAGCGCCCCCGGCGCACGCGGGTGGCGCGCGCAGCCCGAGGGAAGCCGACGGGAAAGTCGGGCGCCACCCCAGGGCGCGCACGCCCGCGCCACCACGCGCAAGCGCACGCCCGGCGCACACTCGCCCCACCGTGCGCCTACACGCGCTCCTCGTAGACGACCGTCACCGGCGCATGATCCGACCAACGCTCCGCATGCGTCGCCGCGCGCTCCACGAAGCCCTTGACCGCCCGCCTCGCGAGCCCGGGAGTCGCGATCTGGTAGTCGATGCGCCAGCCCGTGTCGTTGTCGAAGGCACGCCCCCGGTACGACCACCAGCTGTACGGCCCCTCGGCGTCCGGGTGCAGGGAGCGCACGACGTCGACGTAACCGCCCTGCGCCGGATCGAGCACCTGGCCGAGCCACTCGCGCTCCTCGGGAAGGAAGCCGGAGTTCTTGGTGTTGCCGCGCCAGTTCTTCAGGTCGGCTTTCTCGTGGGCGATGTTCCAGTCGCCGCAGACGACGACTTCGCGCCCGTCGGCGGCGGCACGCTCGCGCAGTTCCTTGAGGTAACCGAGGAACTCACCCATGAAGCGGATCTTCTCGTCCTGGCGCTCGGTCCCGACCTCGCCGGAGGGAAGATACAGGGAGGCGACGGTCACACCGGGAAGGTCGGCCTCGACGTACCGCCCGCTCCCGTCGAACTCGCTCGATCCGAAGCCGACCTGGACGCGCTCGGGCTCGCGACGAGTGTAGAGGGAGACGCCCGCGCGCCCCTTCGCGGCGGCCGGGGCGTGCACGACATGCCAGCCCTCGGGCGCCCGCACGGCCTCCGGCAGCTGCTGCGGCTCCGCGCGCACCTCCTGCAGGCACAACACATCGGCGGAGGTCTCGGCCAGCCACTCCACGAAGCCCTTCTTCGCGGCAGCACGCAGCCCGTTCACATTCACGGAGGTCACAGTCAGCACCCGGGCACCATACCCGCGAACTGGACCGAGTCCAGATTCCGACTGCTTACGACTGTACGGTTACCTGCATGTACATACGTCGTGTCTCCTTCGACCACCCCGCCGCCGTCAAGCTCAACGACGCCGTGCAGGCGGAGTACGCCGTCCGCTACGGGGACGACGGCGACGCCACGGTCATGGCCGCGGAGGACTTCGAGCCGCCGAACGGCGTGTACCTCATCGCCTACGACGAGGACGGCACCCCGGTCGCCTCCGGCGGCTGGCGCGCCCGCGACGCGAACGGCGAGGGCAACCTGGACGGCGACGCCGAACTGAAGCGAATGTATGTGATCGACGCCATGCGCGGCCGCGGCCTCGCGCGACGGATCCTGGCCGCGCTGGAGAAGGACGCCCGCACCGCCGGCCGCGTCCGCATGGTCCTGGAGACCGGCGCCAAGCAGCCGGAGGCCGTCGCCCTGTACGAGTCCAGCGGCTACGAACCGTGCGCGAAGTTCGGCTACTACCGCTTCCACGAACTGAGCCTCTGCTACGCCAAGCCGCTCAACCCCTGAGCGACGGGCCTCACCCGCCCCCGCCCCGGCGGCTGTTCAGTCAGCGCGGAGCCCGGCGCGCATGCCACGCCGGGCACGGACCTCCCGCAGCGCCAGCACGACGGCGGCCAGGTTGAAGGGGAAGGAGACGGCCTCGGCGATCTGCGGAATGCCGAAGGCCCGCAACAGGCTCGCGGCGCCCGCGATCAGAAGGAGCGCCAGCGGGAGATACCTGCGCCACGCGGGCAGATCCCGCGTCCGGGCGACGATGACCGTCAGCCGCAGGGCGAGACAGAAGATCGTGATCCCCAGGGCGGCGACTGCGACGGGCATAAAGAGGCGCCTCTCCACGGGTGGAGAAAAGAACGGGAGTTGAGGCAACATGCCGAAGCCCCGGTCGGGATATTCCCTACCGGGGCTTCGAGCTGCGTGGACCTGAGGGGATTTGAACCCCTGGCCCCCTCGATGCGAACGAGGTGCGCTACCGGACTGCGCCACAGGCCCTTGCAACGAGTGAAACTCTAGCATCCCGATCCGCCCGCTTGGAAATCCGTTCCTCGCCGGGGCCGCGACCCGTTGCAGGTGGGGCGCCTGTGAGGTCCGCCGCGCGGACGGGGCGGACCGCTCCTACTCGTTGGCCGCCCGCGGGCGGCCGCCGTCCTCGTACTGGTCGAACAACGGCGTACGCCCGCGCTCCCGCGCCCGCCGCGCGGAGGCTGCCCGGCGGGCGTCGCTGCGCCCGCCGCCGTCGGTCGTGTCCGCGCTGTCGTCCGCGTCCGCCGGCTCGGCGCCGCCCGTGCGCGCCTCGACGGAGTCCTGCTCCGGCGCGACGGCGCTGGAGCGCGCCGAACTCCACGCGTCGGGCGCCTCCAGGTCCACGTCGGCGGTTGCCCGCGGCGCGACCGGCGCGGTCACGTACGTCGGCAGCGGCACCGGCACCGGGTCCCAGCTCTCGCCCTGCCCCGGCCGCCGCTGACGCTCACGCTGCTGGTCGACCCACTCGGCGTGGTCGGTCTGCTCGACCAACGCGCGCCGGTCCGCAGCGAGCGCCTCCAGGCCCGGGTCGCTCTGCGGTTCGGGGCCTTGGTCGGGCTCCTCGGCGTCCGCGGCGGCGTCGACCGGCCCGCGCCTGCGCGGCTGGCGCGCACGCTCCCTGAGCTGTTGCGCCGCCACTTCGGCGCGCCGGCGGTCCATCTGGTAGGCGAAGCGGCGGCGCTCCTGGGAGCGCAGGTAGGCGATGTACGCGCTGAGCAGCACGGCGGGCACTCCGGGCGCCCACAGGAACGCGAGCCCTCCGACGGCGGCGACGATCGCACCCAGCGTGAAGGCGAGGAAGAGCACCACGGTCGTGCGCCGACGGCGCGCGAGCACCTTCGTGCGCCGGGCCCGCGCTGCGGCCGCCTCCGCGGCGGCAGCGGGACGCGCGCGCCGGGCGGCGGGTACTGCCTTCCGCGCCGCCTGCGGGTTCCGTGACTTCTGCGCGGGTGCGGGCGCGGAGTCGGACCCCGGCGCGTGCACGCGTGGGCGCGCCGCTTCGGAGCGTTCCTCTTCCTCCACCCGCGCGGACACCGTCTGTGGACGGGTCGGAGGCACGGCGAAGGCCCGGACGTCCACCGATTCGGTGACGCCGTCCGGGTCGTCGGCGCCGGGCTCCCCCTCGTCGGCGGAGCGGGCGCGCAGGTCCTTGGCGTACCGGCGCTCCATCCCCGCCCGTCCGGACAGCAACCGGATGGCTGTGCTGAAGCGTTCCGTCGGACGAGCCTCGTTGAGTTCGTCCTGCCTACGGAGCCACATCGGCACCAAGTAGGCGGCCCAGGCCCCGACAATGGCTGCGTAGATGAGGCCGCTGCTGCTCACGCCTCACACGGTAGAGGGGTTTGCGTGAGGCCATCTGCCAATTGCGCCGGTGTGTCGCACGATCTGGCTGATATTTCGAAAATTTCTTGTGACCGATGCGATCAACCGGTCACGAAGGGTGGGAATTCAGGCTCCTGAGCCGGTCACGGGGCGATCAATTTCGAACATTTATTCAATTCTCCCGGCCCCACCGGACTATGCGGAATTCCCCGGCGTGTTCTGCGCGTTCCTCGGCCCCTCGGCGGACCTCCCCCGGGAGTGTGCCCGGTGCCAGCGGTTCAGCAACCCGTCCGGGACCTCTTCCGCTGTGAGCGCGAACACAAGATGGTCGCGCCAGGCCCCGTCGATGTGGAGATAACGGGGCCGCAGCCCCTCCTCACGGAATCCGAGTTTCTCCACCACCCGGCGGCTCGGCCCGTTCTCCGGACGAATGCACACCTCGATGCGGTGCAGTCCGACGGTCCGGAAACAGTGGTCCACGACGAGTGCCACGGCCGTCGGCATCACGCCACGGCCTGCCACCGCCTCGTCCACCCAGTACCCGACGTGCCCCGAGCACATCGAGCCCCAGGTGATCCCGGCGACCGTCAACTGCCCGACCAGCCTCCCCTGGTACTCGATGACGAACGGCAGCATGCGCCCCGCGTTCGCCTCGGAACGCAAGTGCCGGACCATCTGCCGGTAGGTCGGCCGGTGCGCGATCGGCCCGCTCGGCGTGGGCGGCGGAATCGTCGCCTCCCAAGGGCGCAGCCAGTCCCGGTTGCGCCGGTTGACCTCGCGCCAGGCCCGCTGGTCGCGCAGCTTTATCGGCCGGAGGACGACGTCGCCGTCCGCCAGCACGACGGGCCAGGATGGGCTGTTCAGCTCGCACCCCCACTGCCGGCGCCGGGTCTCGGGTGATCCCCGCCGCGGATCTGGTCGACGGCATGCGCCAGCAGGGGCTCCAGGACGGCGAGCCCGTCCTTCACCCCGCCGGTGGAGCCCGGCAGGTTGACGATCAGCGTGCCTCCCGCCACCCCGGCCAGGCCCCGGGAGAGCGCGGCCGTGGGTACCTTCTCGCGCCCGTACGCCCTGATGGCCTCCGCGATGCCGGGGACCTCGTAGTCGATCACCTTGCGGGTCGCCTCGGGCGTGCGGTCGGTGGGTGAGACGCCGGTGCCGCCGGTGGTGACGACGACGTCGTACCCGGCCTCGACAGCCGCCTTCAGCGCGGCCTCCACGGGATCACCGTCGGGCACGACCTGCGGTCCCTCGACAGCGAAACCGAGGCCCGTCAGCCCGTCGGCGACGAGTGGCCCGCCCTTGTCCTCGTAGACCCCCGAGGAGGCGCGGTTGGAGGCAGTGACGACCAGCGCGCGACGGATCCCGGCGCTCATGCCCGGCTCCAGTCGCCCGACTTGCCGCCCGTCTTCTCCTCCACGCGTACGTCCGTGATGACCGCTCCCTTGTCGACCGCCTTGACCATGTCGATCACGGTGAGCGCGGCGACGGAGACCGCGGTGAGGGCCTCCATCTCGACGCCCGTACGGTCCGTGGTCTTCACCGTGGCCAGGATCTCCACGGCGTCGTCCGCGACCGACAGGTCCAGTTTCACACCCGACACCGACAACGGGTGGCACAGCGGGATCAGATCCGGGGTGCGCTTGGCGCCCATGATGCCCGCGATCCGCGCAGTGGCCAGGGCGTCACCCTTGGGGACGCCCTCCCCGCGCAGCAGTTCGATCACCCGGGGCGAGACCAGGACGCGTCCGCTGGCGCGCGCGGTCCGCGCGGTCACGTCCTTCTCCGATACGTCGACCATGCGCGCGGCGCCCGCCTCGTCGATGTGCGTCAGTCGGTCCTGCGTACTCATACTGTGTGGCGCTCCCGGTCCGGGCCCTCGGCGGTGCGGCGCTGGGCCTGCTGTGCGCGACACGGTACCGCCAAGTCGGCGCGCGCACCCGAGCAGGACCTCCCCGCGGAGCGGCACGCGCGCGTGCGCTCAGCCGAGCAGGACGACCTCGACCTCGGTGCCGGGCTCGACGGACTCGGTGTCCTCGGGGACGACGATCAGCGCGTCTGCCTGTGCGAGGGCGGCGACCAGGTGCGATCCCGCACCACCGACCGGGGTCACGGCGCCGTCGGCGTAGCTTCCGCGCAGGAACTGCCTGCGCCCCTTCGGCGAGGTCAGCGCCTTGTCCGCCCTGAGGGTGGCGGTCGTGCGCGGCCGGTGGACGTCCTCCAGACCCATCAGAGTGCGGATCGCGGGACGTACGAACAGCTCGAAAGAGACGTACGACGACACCGGGTTGCCCGGGAGGGCCAGCAGCGGGGTGTGGTCGGGGCCGATGGAGCCGAAGCCCTGGGGCTTGCCTGGCTGCATGGCGAGCTTGCGGAACTCGATGCCACTGCCCGCTTCGTCCTCGTCGCCGACGGACTGCAGGGCCTCCTTGACGACGTCGTAGGCGCCGACGCTCACACCGCCGGTGGTGACCATGAGGTCGGCGCGCACCAGCTGGTCCTCGATCGTGGAGCGCAGGATGTCGGCGTCGTCGGCAACGGCGCCCACGCGGTAGGCGATCGCGCCCGCGTCCCGGGCCGCCGCGGTGAGCGCGAAGCTGTTGGAGTCGTAGATCTGGCCGCTGCGCAACTCCTCGTCGGGCTGAACGAGTTCGCTGCCGGTGGACATCACGACCACGCGCGGGCGCGGGCGCACGCGTACGGTGCCGCGGCCGATCGCTGCGAGCAGCGCGATCTGCGGCGGGCCCAGGACGGTGCCGGCCTCCAGGGCACGGTCACCGGCCTTCACGTCGCTGCCCTTCGCGCGCACGTGCGCGCGTGCCTCTGCCGGCCGGTACACGTGCACCTGTCCGGAGGCGCCCTCGGGGGCCAGGCTGCGCGCGCGCATCCCGGCCACCGGTCCCTCGCCGAGTCCGCCGTCGGTCCACTCCACGGGGACGACCGTCTCGGCGCCCGGCGGCAGGGGCGCGCCGGTCATGATGCGCGCGGCCTGGCCGGGCCCCACCTGGAGCAGCTCCGCCTGGCCCGCGGCGACGTCCCCGATGACCTCCAGGACCGCCGGGAACTCCTCGCTGGCGCCCGCGACATCGGCGACCCGTACCGCGTAGCCGTCCATGGAGCTGTTGTCGAACGGTGGCAGGGAGACCGGAACCGTGATGTCGTCGACCAGGACGCAGCCCTGGGCGTCGAGCAGGTGCAGCTCGATGGGTTCGAGGGGGCGGACGGTCGCGAGGATGTCCTCCAGGTGTTCGTCCACCGACCAGAGGTGGTCCTGGCCGGCGGTGCGGGCGGCGCTGCTCAATGTGGCTACATCTCCTCGGCTACGTAACTGCGAAGCCAGGTCCGGAAGTCCGGGCCCAGGTCTTCACGTTCGCATGCGAGTCTGACAATGGCACGCAGGTAGTCGCCGCGGTCACCGGTGTCATAGCGGCGGCCCTTGAAGACGACGCCGTGCACCGGGCCGCCGACCTTCTCGTCCGCCGCGAGCTGCTGGAGGGCGTCGGTGAGCTGGATCTCGCCGCCGCGGCCGGGCTCGGTCTTGCGCAGTATGTCGAAGATGTGCGGGTCGAGGACGTAGCGGCCGATGATCGCGTAGTTGGACGGGGCGTCCGCGGCGTCGGGCTTCTCGACCAGGCCGGTCACCTTGACGACGTCGCCGTCCTCGGTGGTCTCCACGGCGGCGCAGCCGTAGAGGTGGATCTGCTCGGGGGCGACCTCCATGAGCGCGATGACGCTGCCGCCGCGCTGCTCCTGGACCTCCACCATGCGCTTGAGGAGAGGGTCGCGCGGGTCGATGAGGTCGTCGCCGAGGAGGACGGCGAAGGGCTCGTGGCCGACGTGCGGGGCGGCGCAGAGCACCGCGTGACCGAGACCCTTGGGGTCGCCCTGGCGTACGTAGTGCATGGTGGCCAGGTCGCTCGACTCCTGCACCTTGGCGAGCCGTTCGGCGTCGCCCTTCTTTTCGAGCGCGGATTCCAGCTCGTAGTTGCGGTCGAAGTGGTCCTCAAGGGGGCGCTTGTTGCGGCCCGTGATCATGAGGACGTCGTCGAGGCCCGCGGACACGGCCTCCTCGACCACGTACTGGATCGCCGGCTTGTCGACGACCGGCAGCATCTCTTTGGGAGTGGCTTTGGTGGCCGGCAGGAACCGGGTGCCGAGGCCTGCTGCGGGGATGACAGCCTTGCTGATCCGAAGGTGCGACTGAGTCATGCGGGCAACCTTATCCGGTGCCTTTGTATGGAATCTGTGGCTCCGGTTAGTTGGCTCTCATATGAGCGGATTGAAAGGGAACGGGTGCGACCAATGCCTCACATCGGACGTGCCGCCGAGCCTGACAAGCGAACGTTGCGGCGAGAGATCCTCGCGGTAAGAAGCAGGTTGACGGCCGATGACGTGCGCAGGTCGGCGCGCGCGCTGGCCGAGCACGCGCTCCTCCTGCCCGAACTGGCGCAGGCGCGCACGGTGGCGGCGTACGTCTCCGTGGGGAGCGAGCCGGGCACGCTCGCGCTCCTTGACGCGCTGCGCGCGCGGGGCGTGCGCGTCCTGCTCCCCGCGCTCCTGCCCGACAACGACCTCGACTGGGGCGCGTACACCGGCGAGGGCTCCCTCGCGCGGGTCCAACACGGCGGCAAGATGGCTCTCTTCGAGCCGGCCGGCGAGCGTCTCGGCCCGGACGCCGTGACGACCGCCGACGTGGTGCTGCTGCCCGGGCTCGCGGTGGACGCGCGCGGCATGCGGCTGGGGCGCGGCGGCGGCTCGTACGACCGCGTGCTCGCGCGCCTGGAGCGTGCGGGCGCCCACCCCGCGCTGGTGGTGCTGCTGTACGACACGGAGGTCGTCGAGCGTGTTCCGGCCGAGGCGCACGACCGGCCGGTGCACGCGGTGGTGACGCCGTCGGGTGTGCACCGCTTCCACGCGGCCTGAGTCGCACAGCGCGCCTTCACCACCTCTTCCGCGCCCCGCCGCTCCCGTCACCGCGAAAGGGCCCTCCACGCGCGCGTGGAGGGCCCTTCGCCGTTCGTGCCGTCAGCGGCTCACGGCTGGAGCACCAGCGTGTCGCTCGTGTTCTTGTCCACCGCGTTCTTGGTGAACGACCAGTCGAGCAGTTCGCCGTCGGCCCACTTGTCGGTCTGGTCGGTGTAGTGGGCGCTGTAGGCGTGTCCGGATGCGCCCGTCAGGTTGATCCACTTCGACTTGTCGAGGTCGCCGAGGTTGACCACCATGCGCATCGACGGCACCCAGACCACGCCGTAGCCGCCGGCGGCGTTCCAGCCCGTGGCGTTGACCGTGGCCTCGCCGCCGCTGAGCTTCCAGGGGCCGCGGTTGAGGACGTACTGGAGGAAACCGGGGCCCTCGGTACCGAGGGTCTGGTTCTTCAGGAACAGGCGGTGCAGTCGGCCCCAGTTCCAGGTCTCGATGTCCTTGCCGAGCTTGGCGGTCAGCTCCCAGCGGGCGTCGATCATGGCGCGCTCGAACAACTGGTCACGGTTGTCGGCCTTGGGGCGCGTGCCCGACCTGGGCGTCTTCCACCAGTCGCTGTCCTCATCGTCCATGAGGGTGCGCACGACCTCGAACCAGCGGTCGCCGCCGTCCGGCTGCGCCTGCTCGGCGTCACGCTGGCCGCATTCGCGGACCTTCTCCGCCTCGTCCGCGGGACCGGTGGTGTTGATCGGGTCGACCCACAGGCACTGCCCCTTGACCCGGACTTCCTTGGGCAGCTTGTGGCCGAAGGCGAGCTTGAGGATGTTGCGCCAGACCGAGTTGAAGTACGCGGCGGCCGCCGAGTCGGCGTCCTGGGTGTAGTCCCAGCCCTCCAGCAGCTTCTGCGCCTCGCGGACGTCCGGGTCGGCGATGTCGATCTTCAACAGCTGGGGCACCAGCAGCTTGGCGATCTCGCTGCTGTTGTCGAGCTGCATCTGGCGCATGTCGTCGGTGGAGATCTTGCCGCCGCCGTCGATCTTCGACTTGATCAGCGAGGTGATGCGCTGGCTGCGCGTGCCGTAGCCCCAGTCCGTGGTGAGCGTGTAGGGGTACTTGTCCTTGTCGATCACGGCCTGGTTGGCGGTGACGATGTACCCCCGCGCGGGGTCGAGTTCGAAGGGCAGCTTGTTCTGCGGGATGTAACCGGTCCAGCGGTACTTGGAGTTCCAGCCGGGCTGCGGGATCGAGCCGTCGACGCCCTCCGCGCGGGTGGGGATCTTCCCGGGCAGGGTGTAGCCGATGTGACCCTCGGTGTCGGCGTAGATCAGGTTCTGCGAGGGCACCTCGAACAGGGCTGCGGCGGCACGGAAGTCGTTCCAGTCCGTGGCCTTGTCCATGGCGAAGACGGCGTCCATGGAGGTGCCCGGGTCCAGGGCGGTCCAGCGCAGCGAGATGCCGTAGCCGTCGCCGCGGTCGGGGGCGGAGGTGTCGACCTCGGCCTTCTTGCCGACCCTCACCAGTTCGTCGCTGCGGTCGGAGAGCAGGGGGCCGTTGTTCGTCTCGCGGACGACGATCGTCTTGGACTCACCGCCGGCGACCTTGATGGTCTCCTCGCGCGTGGTGAACGGCTTGACCTTGTTGTCGTACAGGTAGCCGCTGCCGGTGAGCTTCTCCAGGTAGAGGTCGGTGACATCCACGCCGGAGTTGGTCATGCCCCAGGAGATGTTCTTGTTGTGGCCGATGATCACACCGGGCATACCGGCAAAGGTGTAGCCCGTGACGTCGTACTGGCACTTGTCGGAGACACTGCGGCAGTGCAGGCCCATCTGGTACCAGACGGACGGCAACGAGGCCGACAGGTGCGGGTCATTGGCCAGCAGGGGCTTGCCACTGATGGTGTGGTCGCCGGAGACGACCCAGGAGTTGGAGCCGATGCCGTTGCCGTTCACGCCGACGGCCGTCGGAAGGTCCTCAAGGACGCTGTAGAGGCCCGAGAGCTGGCTCTGGAGGCCTGAAGTGCCGTCGGTGGACGTTCCGGCCGTGCCGGTGCCTTCGACGGTCGTTCCGCCCGCCGTGGTGCCGTCCGTGGACGCGCTCCCGCCGGCCGTCTGGCCGCCCTGCCCGAACGTGCCGGTGAGCTCGTCGAGCTGGCCCTCCTGGACGATCGCCTTGTTGCGGTCGTACGGGTACTGCGGGTAGAGGTCCTTGATCTGCTTCGGGCCCAGGCGGCTGGTCAGCAGGGCGCGGTCGATCTCGTCCTCCATGTTGCCGCGCAGGTCCCAGGCCATCGCCTTCAGCCACGCCACGGAGTCGACCGGGGTCCACTCGGCGGGCTTGTAGTCGTTGGCGAAACCCAGGGCGGCGTACTCCAGCGAGAGCTCCTTGCCCTCCTTGCCCTCAAGGTAGGCGTTGACGCCCTTGCTGTACGCCTGGAGGTACTTCTTGGTCTCGTCCGACAGCTTGCTGTCGTACTCCTCCTTGGCGATGCGGTGCCAGCCCAGGGTGCGCAGGAACTCGTCGTTGTCGATCTGGCTCTCGCCGAACATCTCCGACAGGCGCCCGGAGGTCATGTGACGGCGCACGTCCATCTCGTAGAACCGGTCCTGCGCCTGGACGAAGCCCTGCGCCATGAACAGGTCCTCGTCGGTGGAGGCGTAGATCTGCGGGATGCCGTAGCCGTCGCGCTTGACCTCGACCTCGCCCGACAGGTCTTCGATCGTGATCGATCCCGTGGTCTGCGGGAAGGAGGCGCGCACGGTGCTGATGGACCAGTACGCCCCGTACGCGACGCCTCCGATGATGGCCAGCACGAGGACGAAGACGATCAAACGGGCTTTGCGCCCCTTCTTCCTGCCGGACTTGCCGGGCTGCTGACCCGTGGAGGCGGTGGTGTTGGGGGGCATCGCTGTCCTTGCTGTCCTAACGCGAGCGGCAGGCGGTCCTGGAGTGCTGGAGCAACCATAGGCGCAGGGCCTGGTGCCACTTGACGCGGAGTAGGGAACCCGCGCGCACGAGCGTTCGATCATGCCCCGGCGAGCGTCAAGAAAACGTCAAGAGTTAGGTAAGGTAACGAAGTAGTTGGGTGCGGAGTTCTGCTACTTCGTGTCCTATGTGTACGCGAGCCCCACGCGCGCGTGCCGAGAGCCAGGGAAGGGAACGGCCGCTGACAGTCCACCATCTCAATGAGCTCCTGCTCGTCTGCTCGCTCGTACTGCTCATCGCCGTCGCAGCGGTCCGCATCTCCTCGCGCAGCGGGCTCCCCAGCCTGCTCGTGTATCTGGGCATCGGCGTCCTGATGGGCCAGGACGGCATCGCCAACATCAAGTTCGACAATGCCGAGCTGACGCAGGTCATCGGGTACGCGGCTCTGGTCGTGATCCTGGCCGAGGGTGGTCTGAGCACGAAGTGGAAAGAGATCGAACCGTCGCTGCCCTCTGCCAGCGCGCTGGCGCTCGCGGGTGTCGCGGCGAGCGTCGGGGTCACGGCCGCCGCGGCGCACTATCTGACCGGTCTTGAGTGGCGTCAGGCGCTGATCGTCGGCGCGGTCGTGTCCTCCACGGACGCCGCCGCGGTCTTCTCCGTGCTGCGCAAGATCCCCCTGCCCCAACGCGTGAAGGGGACGCTGGAGGCCGAGTCCGGCTTCAACGACGCGCCCGTGGTCATCCTGGTCGTCGCCTTCTCGCAGAGCGGTCCCGTCGAGCACTGGTACGTGCTGGTCGGCGAGATACTGCTGGAGCTGGCCATCGGCTGCGCGATCGGCCTCGCGGTGGGCTGGCTGGGCGCCCTGGGCCTGCGGCACGTGGCCCTGCCCGCCTCCGGCCTCTACCCCATTGCCGTCATGGCCATCGCCGTCGTCGCGTACGCGGCGGGCGCGCTGGCGCACGGCAGCGGCTTCCTCGCGGTGTACCTCGCCTCCATGGTGCTGGGCAACGCCAAACTGCCCCACTGGCCCGCCACGCGCGGGTTCGCCGAAGGGCTCGGCTGGATCGCTCAGATCGGCATGTTCGTCCTGCTCGGCCTCCTGGTCACCCCGCACGAACTGGGCGACGACTTCCTCCCCGCCCTCGTCATCGGCCTGGCCCTGACCATGGTCGCCCGCCCGCTGAGCGTGGTGCTCTGCCTGACGCCGTTCCGTGTGTCGTGGCGGGAACAGGCCCTCATGTCGTGGGCGGGCCTGCGCGGAGCCGTCCCCATCGTCCTGGCGACCATCCCCATGGTCGCCGGCGTCGACAACAGTCAGCGGATCTTCAACATCGTCTTCATCCTGGTCGTCGTCTACACCCTCGTCCAAGGGCCGACCCTGCCCTGGCTCGCCCGCAAGTTGCGGCTCGGCGAGGACGCCGAGACCGCATCCGACCTGGGCATCGAGTCGGCGCCGCTGGAACGGCTTCGGGGGCATCTGCTGTCGCTCGTGATCCCCGAGGGGTCCAAGATGCACGGCGTCGAGGTCAGCGAGCTGCGGCTGCCCTCCGGGTCCGCCGTCACCCTGGTCGTGCGGGACGGTAAATCGTTCGTGCCGCTGCCGGCCACGATGCTGCGGCGCGGGGACGAGCTGCTCGTCGTCGCCACGGATCCGGTGCGGGACGCCGCGGAGCGGCGGCTGCGGGCCGTGGCGCGCGGGGGCAAGCTGGCCGGGTGGCTGGGCACCAACGGGAATGGCAGGGGCTCGGGTGCGGGGTCCGGGGGGCGGACGCGCCACTGAGGGGCGGATGCGGCGCGTAGACGATGCGCGGCGGGCTCGCGCGGGCGACTCGCGCCGGGGCGCGGGGCGCGGGCGCCGGGCGCTCACGGTGAACCACCGCGGGCCGCGTCAGGTGGGCGCGGGCGCATCGGATCGTTAAGGGCATGTTTCGTATCATTCACACCCCATTCATTCACAGGCGACCTGCGCTGTGGTGCTCGTTTTCACAGGCACTTGCATCCTTGATCCCTGTACGATGAAGGCGCACCCTGATCGAACCAACTCTGCCTGACGCAGAGCTGGCGCGACCGTATGGCGGCCGGAACGCCCTCCTCAGCAGGCGCCGGTATCTACCGCAGTTCCGCGCAAGAGGACAGCTCTCGGCGCCCCCCGCACAGGGCGCGCTACCAGGCGGCAGAAAGGCACGGGCCGTGGAGTCCACGGTCACCACGGAGCCGTCGAAGACCTCGTCGGCCTCCTCCCGCCCCGGATACGGGCAGCTGCTGCGCACACGCGGCGCCTGGACATTCCTGCTCCCCGGCTTCGCGGCGCGTCAGCCGTTCGCGATGCTGACCATCTCCATCGTGCTGCTCGTCCAGCACACCACCGGCTCGTACGGCGCGGCGGGCGCCGCCGCGGCCGTCACCGGCGTGTCGATGGCGCTCTTCGCGCCCTACAGCGGACGCCTCGCCGACCGGTACGGGCAGCGTGCCGTCCTGATCCCCGGTGTGCTGGTGCACGCGCTGGCGGGTCTGACCCTGACGGCGCTCGCGCTGGCGGACGCGCCCCTGTGGGCGCTGTTCGCGGCGGCCGTGCCCACCGGTGCGTCCGTCCCGCAGGTCGGCCCGATGGTCCGCGCCCGCTGGGGCGTGAAGCTCCAGGACTCGCCCTTGATGACCACCGCGGCGGCCTTCGAGTCCGTCACCGACGAACTGACCTTCGTCGTGGGCCCGCTCCTGGCCACCGCGCTGTGCACGGCTGTGGATCCGGCCGCCGGCCTGGTGACGGAGGCCGGCCTCACGCTGGTCGGTGGTCTGCTGTTCGCCGCGCAGAGGAGCACACAGCCCTCGGTGACCCCGCAGGGGCACGCGCGCGTGAGGCACGCTTCCGCCCTGCGCGTGCCCGGCGTGCGCGTGCTGATCGTGGCCTTCCTGGGCATCGGTTCCGTCTTCGGCGGCATGCAGGTGTCGCTGGCGGCCTTCACCGAGTCCATCGGTGAGCCCGGCATGAACGGCGTCCTGTACGGCATCTTCGCCGCGGGCAACATGCTCTCCGGCATCGCGTGCGGCGCCATCGCCTGGAAGATCGCCCCGCAGCAGCGCCTCGTCCTCGGCTACGCGGCCCTCGCGCTCGCGGCGTCCGGGCTGTGGGCCGCGCACTCGGTACTCGTCCTGGCCGGACTGGGTCTCCTGGTCGGCATGAGCATCGCTCCCGCGCTGATCACCGGCTACACACTGGTGGAGAAGCTGGTGCCGGCGGGCGCCCGCACCGAGGCGTTCACCTGGCTGACCGGCGCGGTCGCGCTCGGCCAGGCTGCCGCCGTCACGGTCGCCGGACAGCTGGAGGACCGCTTCTGGGACGGAGCCGGATTCCTCGTACCGATGGGCGGCACGCTGCTCGCCCTGGCCACGCTCCTGGCGCTGCGCTCGCGGCTCACCGCGCACCCCCGCAGCCGTACCGTCGCACGTGGCGTCGGTCACCGCGTGCCGGTCACGGTGGACTGATCCCAAGGAATACGTCACTATGGACGCTCGTTAGCACTCATTGAGTGAGAGTGCCAGGAGGAAGACAGTGCCGACCTACCAGTACCAGTGCACCGAGTGCGGCGAGGGCCTCGAGGCGGTGCAGAAGTTCACCGACGACGCCCTGACCGAGTGCCCCAGCTGCAACGGCCGCCTGAAGAAGGTGTTCTCCGCGGTCGGGATTGTCTTCAAGGGCTCCGGCTTCTACCGCAACGACAGCCGCGGCTCCTCGTCGAGCAGCTCGCCGGCGTCGTCGTCAAAGTCGTCGACGTCCTCCTCGTCGTCCTCGGACTCGAAGTCGTCGAGTTCCAGCACCTCGACCAGCACCTCCGCCGCGTAGCGCGTCTTCCCGAGCACCCCGCCGTCGTACGACGGCGGGGTGCTCGGTGTTTCCCGGAGCCCCTCTCGGCCGCAGGCGGCGGCCGGATACTGTGACCGCATGGCGAACGCAGAGATCGGCGTAATCGGCGGCTCCGGCTTCTACTCGTTCCTTGAGGACGTGACCGAGATCCAGGTGGACACCCCCTACGGGCCGCCCAGCGACTCCCTCTTCCTCGGTGAGATCGCCGGCCGTCGGGTCGCGTTCCTGCCCCGGCACGGCCGCGGCCACCATCTCCCGCCGCACCGGATCAACTACCGGGCCAACCTGTGGGCGCTGCGCTCGGTGGGCGTGCGCCAGGTCCTCGGCCCGTGCGCGGTGGGCGGTCTGCGTCCCGAGGACGGTCCGGGCACGCTGCTCGTGCCGGATCAGCTGGTCGACCGTACGAAGTCCCGGGCGGGGTCGTATTTCGACGGGCTGCCGCTGCCCGACGGCACCGTGCCGAACGTGGTGCACGTGTCGCTGGCCGACCCCTACTGCCCGACCGGACGGGCCGCCGCGCTAAAGGCGGCGCGCGGGCGGGACTGGGAGCCGGTGGACGGCGGCACGTTGGTCGTGATCGAGGGGCCGCGCTTCTCCACCCGCGCCGAATCGTTGTGGCACCAGGCCCAGGGCTGGGCCGTGGTGGGCATGACCGGTCATCCCGAGGCGGCGCTCGCCCGTGAACTCGAACTCTGCTACACGTCGATGACGCTGGTCACCGACCTCGACGCGGGCGCCGAGACCGGCGAGGGCGTCTCGCACGACGAGGTGCTGCGGGTATTCGCCGCGAACGTGGACCGGCTGCGGGGCGTGCTGTTCGACGCGGTGGCCGCGCTGCCCTCGAACGAGGAGCGGGACTGCCTGTGCACGTCGGCGCTCGGCGGGATGGACCCCGGGTTCGAGCTGCCGTAGAGCGGGTGGGCCGGACTCCTGTGGATACGGGGCAGGCTCGCCCCGAGGTGGAACTGCCCGTTCGGGTGAGGGAGTTTTCCACAGCCCCGCGGTTGTCCACCTGCCTCAGCGGGCAGCGGCGCGAAGCCCCATCGTGGGCCTCGCAAGCCGTTGTCTCATGGCAGGTGGTGGTTCCTCATGTCCTTCGGTCCGACACCGACTCCGTCCCCTTTCTCCCCCCCGTCCGCGTCGATTCCCTCTCCGCGCCCGCTCGGCACGGACGCGCCTCCGACCTGCGAGGTGCCGCATTTCGCGCCGATCCGGGTACGGGGCGGACGGTTCGCCGGATGTCTCGCACGGCACCGGCGGCGAGCGGTCGCCGCGGGGCTGGCGGTCACAGCGGCGGCGCTGGTTGCGGCGGGCCCTCAGGACACCGACCGGGCACGCGGGCACCCGGAGGGTGAGCCGCCACGCGAGCGGCGCGCCGTCGAGATGGTGACGGCTCCGGTACGGATCGCCGACGCGGCGACGGTGCGGCTGTTGCGGCCCGGCGACCGGGTGGACGTCATCGCGGCCGAGGACTCGGCGTCGGGCGGGGACGCGCGCGTGGTCGCGCGCGGGGTACGGGTGACGAAGGTGCCCGAGGCTGTGGACGAGTCCGTCGACAGTGGCGCGTTGATCGTGCTCACGGTGCCGAGGTCCATGGCGGCGCGGCTGGTGGGCGCGAGCGCGATGGCTCGGCTGGCGGTGACGCTGTGCTGAGCCGCGTATTCCGCCTGGTGCGCGACCTCCTGTCAAGTCGCTCGTTCGCGGGACCGGATTGGACAGGACGGCCCAACTCTGCCGTAGGTTTCGGACCGTCCCATTCCACAACCGGCGCGTGCGAGGAGAGTCCCCGAGGTGAGCGAGAAGAAGAAGGAACCGGGCGTCCTGGACGGCTTCAAGGCCTTCCTGATGCGCGGGAACGTCGTCGACCTGGCAGTAGCGGTGGTCATCGGCGCCGCCTTCACGAACATCGTGAACTCGGTGGTGAGGGGAGTCATCAACCCGCTGGTCGGGGCCATCGGGACGAAGAACCTCGACAGCTACGCCTCGTGTCTGAAGGGCCCCTGCGAGAAGGCCGCGGACGGCACGGTCTCCACGGGCGTCATGATCCTCTGGGGCTCCGTGCTGGGAGCGACGCTCAGCTTCGTGATCACCGCGGCGGTGGTGTACTTCCTGATGGTCCTGCCGATGTCGAAGTACCTGGCGCACCAGGAGGCCCGGCGGAAGGCGAAGGAAGGCACCCACGAGGTCATCGAGGTGACCGAGCTGGAGGTGCTGAAGGAGATCCGCGACGAGCTGGTCGCGCAGCGCGGCGCCGGGCGCGACGGGTCGTAGCGGCGCTCGACGGGGCTCTGCGGGCGGGTGCCCGCTGGGCCCGCCGGGCTCAGAGGTGGTGGGGCGGCTTCTCGTCGAGGAAGCGCCTGAGGTCGGCAGCGCTGTCGCTGGTGGCGCTCGGCCGCTCGCCCCACCCGCGGTCCGTGTCGTCAAAGGACTGCTGGTCCAGCGGGTCGTCGAAGATCAGCGCGGCCTTCGGCTCGCGCGGCTCGAGGTCCGGAGCGGTGTCCATGCCTCAAGGGTACGGCTCCGGTGGCGACGGCCGTCGTGGGCCGGGCTCGGACTCAGACCGCGTACAGGCCGTGCTCCGCGAAGATGTCCCTGGCCAGGGCGGTCTGCTCGGGGGTGGGGCAGGGTGTGTCGTGCAGGGCGAAGGGGCGGCCGAGGGCCTGCCACTTGGCCTCGCCCAGCTTGTGGAAGGGCAGGACGTCGACGCGGGTGACGTTGCCGAGCGAGGCGGCGAACGCGGCGACACCCTCGATGTTGGCGGGGTCGTCGGTGAGGCCGGGCACGAGCACGAACCGGACGTGGACCTCCTTGCCGAGGTCGGCCAGACGCCGGGCGAAGTCCAGGGTGGGCTTGAGAGGGCGGCCGGTGACCTTGCGGTAGGTGGCACGGTCCCAGGACTTGATGTCGAGCAGAACCAGGTCGGTGTCGCGCAGCAGCGCGGCGGTGGCCCGGACGCCGAGGAAGCCGGAGGTGTCCAGGGCGGTGTGCAGTCCGAGTTCGTGCTTGAAGCGGTGCAGCAGCTCGCCGGTGAACACCGGCTGGAGCAGCGGCTCTCCCCCACTGATGGTGGTGCCCCCGCCGGCGGCCGCGATGAACCGCGTGTACTTGGCCGCCTCGGCGACGATCTCGTCGGCGGTGGTGCGCTTGCCGTCGCGCATGCGCCAGGTGTCGGGGTTCTGGCAGTACAGGCAGGTCAGGGGGCAGCCGGACAGAAAGGTGACGAAGCGGGTGCCGGGCCCGTCGACACCGGTCGACAGGTCCCACGAGTGGACCGACCCCACGACGGGGCGGCGGGTGGCCGCCGCGGCCGGGGTCCGCGGGCCCACCGCCAGGGCGGCGGGCCCGGGAAGCGTCGGCGTGGTCGGCGCGGACGTAAGAGGCGTGGTCATCGCCCGGCTCCTTTACAACGAGCCGTGGAAGGTGCGGTTGATGACGTCGAGCTGCTGCTCACGGGTGAGGCGGATGAAGTTGACCGCGTACCCGGAGACGCGGATGGTCAGCTGCGGGTACTTCTCGGGGTGCTCCATCGCGTCCTCCAGGGTCGCCCGGTCGAGGACGTTGACGTTCATGTGGAAGCCGCCGCTGGCCATGTAGCCGTCCAGGACGCCCGCGAGGTTGCTGACGCGTTCCTCGGCGGTGCGGCCCAGGGCGTCGGGGGTAATGGTGTTGGTGAGCGAGATGCCGTCCTCCGCGTCGTCGTACGGGAGCTTGGCGACGGAGAGCGCCGAGGCGATGTACCCGTGCTCGTCGCGGCCGTTCATCGGGTTGGCGCCCGGTGCGAAGGGGGCGCCGGCGCGGCGGCCGTCGGGGGTGTTGCCGGTCTTCTTGCCGTAGACGACGTTCGAGGTGATCGTCAGGACGGACTGGGTGTGCACCGCGTCGCGGTACGTCGGGTGCCTGCGGACCTTCTCCATGAAGTCGTGGACGATGCCGCGCGCGATGTCGTCGGCCCGGTCGTCGTTGTTGCCGTAAGCCGGGTAGTCGCCCTCGACGACGTAGTCGACAGCGAGGCCGGTCTCGTCGCGGATCACCTTCACGCGTGCGTACTTGATCGCGGACAGGGAGTCGGCGGCCACCGACAGGCCGGCGATGCCGCACGCCATGGTGCGCAGGATGTGCCGGTCGTGCAGGGCCATCTCCAGGCGCTCGTAGGCGTACTTGTCGTGCATGTAGTGGATGACGTTCAGGGCGTGCACGTAGGTCTTGGCCAGCCAGTCGAGCATGGCGTCGTAACGCGCGCGGACGGTGTCGTAGTCGAGGTACTCGTCGGTGATCGGCTCGAAGCCCTCGACGATCGTCGTGCCGGAGACCTCGTCGCGACCGCCGTTGATGGCGTACAGCAGGGCCTTGGCGACATTGACGCGGGCGCCGAAGAACTGCATCTGCCGGCCCATCGCCATCGCGGAGACACAGCAGGCGACGGCGGTGTCGTCACCGTACTTGGGGCGCATCAGCTCGTCGGACTCGAACTGCAGGGCGCTGGTGTCGATGGCGACCTTCGCGGCGTACCGCTTGAACGCCTCGGGCAGGCGCGGCGACCAGAAGACGGTGAGGTTGGGCTCGGGGGCGGGGCCGAGGTTGTAGAGGGTGTTCAGGGCGCGGAAGGTGGTGCGGGTGACCAGCGGGCGCCCGTCCACGCCGAGTCCGGCCATGGACCAGGTGACCCAGGTGGGGTCGCCGGAGTAGAGCTCGTTGTACTCGGGGGTGCGCAGGAAGCGGACGATGCGCAGCTTGATGACGAAGTCGTCGATGAGTTCCTGGGCTTCGGACTCGGTGAGCAGCCCGCGCTCGATGTCCCGCTGGAGGTAGATGTCGAGGAAGGCGTCGATGCGGCCGATCGACATGGCGGCGCCGTTCTGCTCCTTGACGGCGGCCAGGTAGGCGAAGTAGAGCCACTGGATGGCCTCGCGGGCGGTGCGGGCGGGGCCGGAGATGTCGTAGCCGTAGGAGCGGGCCATGGCCTTGAGCTCGTCGAGGGCCCGGATCTGCTCGGCGATTTCCTCGCGTTCCTGGATCACCTGCGCACTCGGCCACTCGACTTCGAGTGCGCTTTTGTCCGCTCGCTTAGCGACGATGAGCCGGTCGACACCGTAGAGGGCGACGCGGCGGTAGTCGCCGATGATGCGGCCGCGGCCGTAGGCGTCGGGCAGTCCGGTGATGATGCCGGAGGAGCGGCAGGCGCGGATCTCGGGTGTGTAGGCGTCGAAGACCCCGTCGTTGTGGGTCTTGCGGAGCTTGGTGTAGATCTCCCGGACGGCGGGGTCGGCCTCGTACCCGTAGGCGTTGAGGGCGTTCTCGACCATGCGCCAGCCGCCGTTGGGCATGATGGCGCGCTTGAGGGGGGCGTCGGTCTGGAGACCGACGATCAGGTCGAGGTCGCGGTCGATGTAGCCGGGGGCGAAGGCGTCGATGCGCGAGGGGATGCTGACGTCGACGTCGTGGATGCCCCGCTCGATCTCGGTGGGGAACATCGCGAGGAGCTTGTTCCAGACCTTGGTGGTGCGCTCGGTGGGTCCGGTGAGGAAGGAGCCGTCGCCCTCGTACGGGGTGTAGTTGCTCTGGACGAAGTCGCGCACGTCGATCGCGTCGCGCCACAGGCCGCCTCGGAACCCGGACCAGGCGTCCGCCGCCGTCTCAGGGACCGTCTGTGCGGCAGGGGTGGTGGTCGCAGTCTCCACAGGGTGGGCAGTCATGGCGGGCACCTCTCACTCGGCATCGCCGGTACATCTCCATTGCACGCCCGCGCGGAGCGGGCCGGGCCCGGCGTTGGTCCTCGATTGCGGACCGAAGGTCCCGGACGGGCGCGGTCCGGTCGGCGCGGGCGCGGGGCGGCCTGGCTCTGGGGAAGGGCCACCGGGAGTTCGTGCACTCGTGAATCCGTGCGCAAGAAATTCGGCGCCCTATCTGCTGTGCTTGGAGTCATGACGTCCAGTTCGACTCCCGCGTCGCCCTCCGCCGACGCGCCAGGAAGCAGACGGCCGCTGCGCAGGCTCACGGCGCGTGGCCGCGGCGAGGCGCACCGCGCCGCGACACCGCTGGAGCTCTTCTTCGACCTGTGCTTCGTCGTCGCCATCGCCCAGGCGGGCGTGCAGCTGGTGCACTCCGTGGCGGAGGGGCACCCCGGTGAGGGCATCCTCAACTACGCGATGGTCTTTTTTGCCATTTGGTGGGCCTGGATGAACTTCACCTGGTTCGCCTCCGCCTACGACAACGACGACGTCCTCTACCGGATCGTCACGCTGGTGCAGATCGCCGGCGTGCTCGTGCTCGCGGCCGGTATTTCCAAGGCGTTCGACGAGCACGACTTCCTCGCCGTCTGGCTGGGCTATTTGATCATGCGGCTCGCGCTGACGGCGCAGTGGCTCCGCGTGGCACGCTCCTGCCGGGGGCCGGAGAGAACAACGGCCCTGAGATACGCCGCCGGGGTGCTCCTGTGCCAGGTCGGCTGGCTCGGGCTGCTGGTCCTCCCCGAGGACGCCCTGCCGTGGGTGTTCCTGGTGATGGCGATCCTGGAGATGTGCGTACCGGCGTACGCGGAGAAGGACCACGAGACGTCCTGGCACCCGCACCACATCGCCGAGCGGTACGGCCTGCTCACGATCATCGTGCTCGGTGAGACGATCGCCGCCGCCACGGTCGCTGTGAAAACCGCGCTCGACGAGAACGACGCGCTCGGCGAGCTGTTGCCGATCGCGACAGGCGGGCTCCTGATCATCTTCTCCGCCTGGTGGATCTACTTCGTGGTGCCCATCCACGGTCATCTGCGCTCCAACCGGCAGTCCTTTCTCTGGGGCTACGGCCACTACGTGATCTTCGCGTCGGCCGCCGCGATCGGGGCGGGGCTGGAGGTGGCCGTCGAGCAGGCGGTCGGCGAGGCGCACATTTCCACGCTGTCGGCGTCGTCGGCGGTGACCCTGCCGACGGCGCTCTACCTGCTCACGGTGTGGGCGCTGCATGCACGGCACTTCAAGGCGGGCACCGCCCAGCAGTTGGTGCTGCCGACGACCGCGCTGCTGATCATCGCGTGTACCTTCCTCGGTGACTGGGCGGTGCTCGCGGCCGGGGTTGTCTCGGCGCTCGCGGTGGCGGTCGGTACGACGCTCACGGCGCGCACGACGGCGCGGGAGAGCGGGACGGCGGCGCCCACCGCTGCAACGCCGACCGGCTGAATCCCGACACTGTGTCCGGGGCCTGGACAACACTGGCCCCATGACAGTCGACGCATTGACGGACGTCGCCGGGGTGCGGGTGGGTCACGCCACGCGCATCGGCGACGGTTGGCTCACCGGCACCACTGTTGTGCTCGCGCCCGAGGGCGGGGCCGTTGCCGCGGTGGACGTGCGGGGCGGCGGGCCCGGTACCAAGGAGACCGACGCCCTCGACCCGCGCAACGTCGTGCAGAAGGTCGAGGCGATCGTTCTGACCGGGGGCAGCGCGTACGGGCTCGACGCGGCCTCCGGCGTGATGGCCTGGCTGGAGGAGCGGGGGCGCGGCGTGCGCGTCGGGTCGGATCCGGCGCACGTGGTGCCCGTGGTGCCCGCGGCGTGCGTCTTCGACCTGGGGCGGGGCGGCGACTTCCGGGCACGTCCTGACGCCGCGACGGGGCGGACGGCGGTGGAGGCGGCCGCGGCCAGCGCGCTCGGCGCCCGGGTCGAGGAAGGGTGCGTGGGGGCGGGGACGGGAGCGGTGGTCGGGGCGGTGAAGGGTGGGGTCGGCACCGCGAGTGTCGTCCTCGACTCGGGGATCACCGTAGGGGCTCTGGTGGTGGCGAACGCCGCCGGGAATGCGCTCGATGCGGAAGTCGGTGTGCTGTACGGGGAGTTGTTCCAGGGGCGTGTGGAGTATCCGGAGGAGCGCGTCCGGGAGGCCGCGTGCCGGCGGCTCGCGGAGAGCTCGGAGAGAAACGCGCTTCCTCCGTTGAACACGACGCTCGCCGTCGTCGCGACCGACGCGGAACTGTCCAAGGCGCAGGCGCAGAAGCTGGCCGGCACGGCGCACGACGGGATCGCGCGCGCCGTGCGTCCGGTGCATCTGCTCAATGACGGTGACACCGTGTTCGCGCTGGCGACGGGAGCGCACGCGCTCGACGCCGCGAACCCGCTCGCGCTGAACGACATCCTGGCCGCGGGCGCGGATGCGGTGACGCGCGCGATCGTGCGCGCCGTGCGCGCCGCCCGGGCTGTCGACGGGCCGGGCGGCGCGTGGCCTGCGTATGGGGAGTTGTACGGGGGCGGTGGGCGTTCCTGAGCCAGGGGGTGCGCGAAGGGGCGTAGAGGCGTGAGCGCTTGTGGTGCGTGGGGTCGGTGGGTGAGCGGCGCCTGCGGGCGGTGGTGTGCGCCCCGGCGGGTGGTGTGGACCGTGCGCTGCGCCTGAAAGCGCACCGGGGCCCACCCCACACCGCTGCGGAGGGCACGGCGTGGTCGCCAACCGGTGCGCGGCGCGCACAGGTTGTGCGTCCCGCCGAGTGCGCCGCGCGCTCGGCTCCTGTGTCACGCCTGTCCCATCCCGCTCCCGAATGTCCCGGTTCTGTCACGCGCCGACGTCCATGGCGAACGGAGGGAACCCGACCCGGCGCGGATTCCCTCTCTCTGCACGCACCGGATCGGACCACGCACATCACGCGAACATGGAGCAGCCTGTGAAAACGCCGGACAAAGCAGCGCGGCGCGTGCTGGGGACCTGTGCCGTCCTGATGGCCGGCGCGCTCACTCTGACCGCCTGTGGCGGCAACGCCAACGCCAATAACGACGACAAGGGCGGCGACGCCGGGGCCTCGGGCGCGAAGATCGTGATCTCGGCGAGGAACGGTTCGTCGGGAGCATCGATCAACTCGACCGGCGTGAAGGTCAGCGGCGGCGAGCTGACCGACGTGAAGATGACCGAGGCGGAGAGCGGGAAGGCCGTGCCGGGGGCAATATCGGCGGACGGCGGCAGCTGGAAGCCGAAGGAGCAACTGGAGCGTGGGACCGAGTACGAGATAGCGGCGAAGGCGAAGGGTGCGGACGGGAAGAGCACGAGCGCCCGGTCCAGCTTCACCACCGTGTCGCCGGAGAACAGTTTCATCGGGACGTACACGCCGGACGACGGGTCGACCGTGGGTGTCGGGATGCCGGTGTCGTTCAACTTCGACAAGGCGATCAGCGACAAGAAGGCCGTGCAGTCGGGGATCACCGTCACGTCGAGCAGCGGGCAGATGGTCGTCGGGCACTGGTTCGGGGCGCAGCGGCTCGACTTCCGGCCCGAGGAGTACTGGAAGGCCGGTTCCAAGGTCACGATGAAGATCGACCTGGACGGGGTCGAGGGCGCGAACGGTGTCTTCGGAGTCCAGAAGAAGACCGTGACCTTCACCATCGGGCGCTCGCAGGTCTCCACGGTGGACGTGAACACGCAGACGATGACCGTCACGCGGGACGGCAAGACGCTCAAGACGGTGCCAATCTCGGCGGGCAGCGCGGAGTTCCCGACGTACAACGGGCAGATGGTGATCTCCGAGAAGCTCGTGGAAACGCGGATGAACAGCCAGACGGTGAATCTGGCCGACGCCTACGACATCCCGGACGTGCCGCACGCGATGCGGCTGACGACCTCGGGGACCTTCCTGCACGGCAACTACTGGTACAACAAGGCCAACCCGCCCTTCGGGGTCGCCGGGACGAGCCACGGCTGTGTCGGGCTGCAGGACGTGCAGGGCGCGCAGGGCGACACGACGGCGAAGTGGTTCTACGACAACTCGCTGATCGGCGACGTGGTGATCGTCAAGAACTCCCCCGACAAGTCGGTGGCGCCGGACAACGGGCTCAACGGGTGGAACCTGCCGTGGAGCGAGTGGACTGCGGGAAGTGCCGCCTGAGCAGCGCATTCTGACAGTTCGTGGAGCCGCGCGGGAACGATACGCGCGGCTTCAACGTTTTAAGTGCGTACGTTTTCTCGGTTCCCGGACATGATGTCCGACCGAGGGGCTACGGTATGCACCCACAAGGTGACATGCAGCAACGCTGGGAGAAGCCTTGAGCGTTCCGTACGAGACGGCAGCGTACGAATCCCATGAGTCGCCGGAGTCTCCGGAGGAGCACCTCGCGCGACTGCTCGGCCGTGCCCTGAACTCCTTCGAACTGCCCGACGAGGTGATACGGCGGCTGGACTGCGCGCTGGCGCACGACAGTTCCCTGCACTCCGCGCACCACAGTGCGGGCCGGCACCGTGAGACGTACCGGCACACCTGGCTGCTCGCCGACGGCTCGGCACTCACCCTGTGGGAGCTCGTCCACAACACCGCGCCGGGCAGCGCGCCGCAGCACGAGGTGTACGTGGACGAGGAGGAGCTGCGCGCCGCGACCGCGCGCCTGCCGTTACCGCCGGACGCGCCGGACTTCGAGCTGCCGGTGACGGTGCAGCTGTCGCCGGTGCACGCGCCGCGCCACACGTACGTGCCGGACGACTCCGCCGATCACGCGCGCCGGCTCCTGCGCCGTGCGGAGAACACCGACCGGCCGGACGCGGACACCGCCGCGCTGCTGAGCACGGCGTTCGCGCACCAGATCACGCAGGCCTTCGGGCGCCCGTGCCGGGCGGGGCGCGCCGCACTGTGCTTCTCGCTCTACGAGCACGCCTTCCTGCTGCGCGACGGCAGGGAGGTCTCCCTGTGGGAGGTCGAGCACACGGCGACGCCGGACGGGCGGCACATGTGCGAGGTGTACGTCACCGAGGACGCGGCGCGGGACGCGATGGAGCGGCGGGCGGCGCAGGTGCCGTGACGTGCGCCGGCGCGCGCGGCTCAGCGTCCGTCGTTGAGCTGCCGCACCAGACCGGCGAAGGCGTCCTGTTCGGCCGGAGTGAGCTGCACCGACTCCAGGTGCGGGCCCGCCTGCCGCGGATGCGGGAGCGCGGACAGCGTGGAGTCGGTGGACCGGGTGGCGTCGGGGCGGACGGCGCGCAGGACGCGGGCCAGGCCGATCGCCCAGACGACGGTCAGAAGGGCGAGCAGGCACACGCCCAGCAGCTGGAAGATCGAGACGTCCTCAGGCATGCGCCCCAGTACACACCACGGTCCGGGACTTTGACCCCGGACCGTGATGTATCTCGCAGGTGCCGTGAACCACTCACAGCTTCTTAATAGGGGCACCTCGGCCTGTTGTTCAGGCCGCCACCGGCTGCTTGGCGTCCGTGGACGCCGACTCGGTGCCGGTGCCGGGCCCGTTCGGTGTGGCGCCCGCGGCAGGCTTGCGCATGCCCTTCAGCACGATCACCAAGGTGGTGGTGACGCCCACGCCCGCCGCGATGGCGACCAGGTACGGCAGTGGGTTGCCGATCAGCGGTACCACGAAGATGCCGCCGTGCGGGGCGCGCAGGGTGGCGCCGAAGACCATCGAGAGCGCGCCGGTGACAGCGCCGCCCGCCATCGAGGCCGGGATCACGCGCAGGGGGTCCGCCGCGGCGAACGGGATGGCGCCCTCGGAGATGAAGGAGGCACCGAGGACCCAGGCGGCCTTGCCGTTCTCGCGCTCGGTCTGCGTGAAGAGCTTGCTGCGGACCACCGTGGCCAGGGCCATCGCCAGCGGCGGGACCATGCCGGCGGCCATCACCGCGGCCATGACCTTCATCGCGGAGTCGCTCGGGTCGGCGACGGCGATGCCGGCCGTGGCGAAGGCGTACGCGACCTTGTTGACCGGGCCGCCGAGGTCGAAGCACATCATCAGGCCGAGCAGGATGCCGAGAAGGACGGCGTTGGTGCCGGAGAGGCCGTCGAGCCAGTCCGTCATGGCCTCCTGGGCCTCGGCGATCGGCTTGCCGATGACGACGAACATCAGGAATCCGACGATCGCCGAGGAGACCAACGGGATCACCACCACCGGCATGATGCCGCGCAGAGCCGTGGGGATCTTCAGGCGCTGGATCGCCATCACCACGCCACCGGCGATCAGACCGGCGGCCAGGCCGCCGAGGAAGCCCGCGTTGATGGTCAAGGAGATCGCGCCGCCGACGAAGCCGGGCACGAGACCCGGCCGGTCCGCCATGCCGTAGGCGATGTAGCCGGCCAGGACCGGGACGAGGAAGCCGAAGGCCACGCCGCCGATCTGGAACAGCAGGGCGCCCCAGCTGTCGACCTGGGTCCAGTCGAAGTGGTCCATGACCGACGGGGCCTTGTTGATCTCCCAGCCGCCGATGGCGAAGCCCAGGGCGATCAGCAGGCCGCCCGCGGCGACGAACGGGACCATGTAGCTGACGCCGGACATCAGCCACTTGCGGAGCTTGGTGCCGTAGCCCTCGCCGGGCTCACCGGCGCGGTCGACCGGCGTGCCCGCGCCAGCGGGCGCCCCCGCGCTCACCTCCCCGCGCGCCGCCTTCTCGCGCACCTCGGCGATGAGTTCGGCGGGACGGTTGATGCCCGCCTTCACACCGACGTCGACCGTCGGCTTCCCGGCGAAGCGGTCCTTGTCGCGTACGGGGACGTCGTGCGCGAAGATCACGCCGTCCGCCGCGGCGATGACCGCCGGGTCGAGCCGCGTGAAGCCGGCCGAGCCCTGGGGCTCGACGACGACTTCGACGCCCGCGTCGCGTCCGGCGTTCTCCAGGGACTCGGCCGCCATGTAGGTGTGGGCGATGCCGGTCGGGCAGGAGGTGACGGCGACGATACGGAAGGGGCGCTCGACGGGGGCGCCCGGCGCAGGGGCGGTTGCGTTCTCGATGTCCGCGCCCGGCGCCGGGGCCGTGCTGCCCGCTGCGGCGTCGACGGAGGCCGCCCCCGACGCCGCAGCGGAGTTCGTGGTGCTGCTCTGCGCGCCGTGCGCGCCCCCAACTGCGCCGCGCGCGCCCTCGGAAGCGCCGTCCGACGCGCCGCGCGCGCCCCCAGCCGCGCCCGCAGCGCCTTCAGCGCCCTCAGCGCCGCCCGCGCCCTCACCGGCACCCTCAGCAGCGCCACCCGGCGCCGCATCCCCCCGAATGAGCGCCGCCGCCGACCCCGCGTCACCCACGGCCCGCAGCGCGTCCGTGAACTCCGTGTTCATCAGTTGCCGTGCCAGAGAGGACAGGATCGTGAGGTGGGCGTCGTCCGCGCCCGCCGGTGCCGCGATCAGGAAGATCAGGTCCGCGGGGCCGTCCGCCGCGCCGAAGTCGATGCCGGCCGCGCTGCGCCCGAAGGCGAGCGTGGGCTCGGTGACGTGTGCGCTGCGGCAGTGCGGGATGCCGATGCCGCCGTCGAGGCCGGTCGGCATCTGGGCCTCGCGCGCCGCCACGTCGGCCAGGAAGCCGTCCAGGTCGGTCACCCGGCCCTGGGCGACCATGCGCTCGGCGAGGGCGCGGGCCGCCGCTTCCTTGGTGTCGGCGGACAGGTCGAGGTCGACCAGGTCCGCGGTGATCATCTCGCTCATCGCGGGCTCCTTCGCACGCGTATCGCCCGGGGAGTGGGGCGGGCGGGGGTGGGGACGGGGGTGCAGTGGGGGGAGGGAGGGGAGGCGGGGCCGGGGAAACCCCGCCACCCCGGGTCGGCAGGACGGCTCAGGGAGTCCTGCCGACGGCCGAGAACCGACGCACGGCCGCGGGTCGCGGCGAGTAACGGGGAGCCTCGCCGCTCCGGACGCGGTGTGAGCGGGGCCGGTGCCGGACGGAGAGCGGGGTTCGTCATGGCACCGGCTCCTTCAGTGCGCGGTCCATCGGTACCTCCGCCGTGACGGTGACGGCGGAGAGGTCAAGGTCGCCCGGCGACGGCATCACACTGCCGGGCAGCTGCACGGCGGCGGCGCCGTGCGCGACGGCGGACGCGAGCGCCTCCGGCCCGCTGCCGCCCGCGATCAGGAATCCGGCGAGCGAGGAGTCGCCCGCGCCGACGTTGGAGCGCACGGCGTCCACGCGCGCGCTGCCGAACCAGGCGTCCGCGCCGTCCACGAGCAACTGTCCGTCCGCCCCCAGGCTCGCGAGCACGGCGCGTGCGCCCATCGTGCGCAACTCCTCGGCCGCCTTCAGCGCGTCGCCCACCGTCGACAGGGGGCGCCCGACGGCCTCCGCGAGCTCCTCGGCGTTCGGCTTCACCACATCGGGCCGCTCGCGCAACGCCTCCAGCAGCGCGCGCCCCGAGGTGTCCAGAGCGATGCGCGCGCCCCCGGCGTGCGCCCGCGCGACCACGCGGGCGTACCACTCCGGCGCGAGCCCGCGCGGCAGGCTCCCGCAGCACGCGATCCAGTCCGCGTCGCGCGAGTGCGCCCGTACCGTCTCCAGCAGCAGTTCCTGCTCTTCCGCCGACAGTTCGGGACCCGGCGCGTTGATCTTCGTGAGCACCCCGTCCGACTCCGCGAGCGCGATGTTGGAGCGGGTGGCTCCGGCGACCGGTACCGGCGCGACCTCAATGCCCTGCGCGTCGAGCAGATCCGCCACGAGCGCCCCCGGCGCACCACCCAGAGGCAGTACCGCGACCGTGCGCCGCCCCGCGGCCGCGACGGCGCGCGAGACGTTCACTCCCTTGCCGCCCGGGTCCATCCGCTCCCCCGTGGCGCGGATGACCTCGCCTCGGTCGAGAGAGGGGACCTCGTAGGTGCGGTCCAGGGAGGGGTTGGGGGTGACAGTGAGGATCATGCGCGTACTACTTCCGTGCCGCCGCGTTCGATGGTGGCGGCGTCTTCGGGGCTCAGCCCGCTGTCGGTGATCAGCAGGTCCACGTCGCTCAGGTCGCCGAAGCGGGCGAAGTGCTCCTGGCCGTGCTTGGTGGAGTCGGCGAGCAGCACGACCCTGCGTGCCGCGGCCACCGCCGCGCGTTTCACGGCGGCCTCGGCGAGGTCGGGGGTGGTCAGGCCGTGGTCGGCGGAGAAGCCGTTGGCGGCCACGAACAGCACGTCGGCCCGGATCTCGCCGTACGCCCTCAGCGCCCAGGCGTCCACGGCGGCGCGGGTGCGGTGGCGTACGCGGCCGCCGACGAGGTGGAGCTGGATGCCGGGGTGGTCGGCGAGGCGGGCGGCGATGGGGAGGCTGTGGGTGACGACGGTGAGCGAGGCCTCCAGCGGTATGGCGCCCGCGAGGCGTGCGACCGTCGTACCGGCGTCGAGGATCAGCGTGCCCTCGGCCGGGAGTTCGGCGAGGGCCGCCTTGGCGATGTGGTCCTTCTCGTCGGCGGCGGTGGACTCGCGTTCGGCGAGGTCGGGTTCGAAGTCGAGACGGCCCACGGGGATGGCACCGCCGTGCACGCGGCGTACGAGGCCGGCGCGGTCCAGGGCCTTCAGGTCCCGGCGGATCGTTTCCGCGGTCACCTGGAACTGCTCGGCCAGCGACAGCACGTCCACCCGGCCGCCGTCACGCGCGAGCCGCAGGATCTCCTGCTGCCGCTCCGGTGCGTACATGTCCGTTCGCCTCCGACCAATGCCCGAACTTGTGGATTGCCTCGGAGGTTACGCTCGGCCGGACGGAAAGTAAACAGGTTCGGGCATCATTCGGGCAGGAACAGAAATGAGCCCACACTCGGCCGGGCAGAACCGGAAATCCACCGCTCGCCCGCCCCGCGCACACGGAAGGGCCCCGCGCCACCGCGCAGGGCCCTTGCTCCTGGTCCGAGTACGGACGGGACAACCTCAGCCGACGGCCACCGGCTCCCGGGCCTCGCCCTCGCCCGCCGAGGCCCCCGCCGCCGCGGCATCCGCGGCATCCGCGTCCTCCGCCGATCCGTCCGCCCCCTCCAGATGCAGCGCCGGCTTCCGAGGCAGCGCGAACATCAGCAGGAAGATCGCGCCCATGACCACGGCCACCCAGACCAGGGCGTTCTGGAAGGCGTCCGCGAAGGCCGACCCGACGAAGGCCCGAGCCGCTTCCTCGGACGCACCCCCGGCGTCCCCCGAGCCCAGTCCCCCGAGCCGGTCGTCCAGCACCCCGAAGAACACCACCGACACCAGCCCAAGGCCGAGTGCGTTGCCCATCTGCATCACGGTGTTGATCAGCCCGGACGCCGACCCGGCGTGCTCCCGCGGCACCTCGGAGAGGATCGCGTCGGTCAGCGGGGCCACGATCAGCCCCATCCCCGCGCCCATGACGACCAGCGGAAGCGCCATCTGCCAGGGCTCGATGCCCAGGCCGTACCGCTCCGACTCCCAGATGTAGAGCAGGACGCCCAGCCCCATCAGCAGCGCGCCCGCCTGGAGCACACCGCGCCCGAACCGCGGCACCAGCTTCTGCACCGAAAGACCCGCGGCCGTCGAGACGGCGATGGAGAACGGCACCCCGGTCAGACCCGCCTTGAGCGCGCTCCAGCCCAGGCCGATCTGCATGTACAGCGTCCACACCAGGAAGAAGATGCCGAGCGCGACACCGAACACGGTCTGTACGGCGATCCCCGCGGCGAAGCTCTTCACCCGGAACAGGGACAGCTCGATCAGCGGTGACCCGTCCCGCGCGCTCTTGCGCCGCTCGTGCGCCACCAGCACCGCGAGCACGACCAGCGAGCCGGCCATCGCCACGTACCCCCACAGCGGCCAGTCCAGCTCGCGGCCGCGGGTGAGCGGGTACAGCAGCATGAGCAGGCCGAGCGTCACCAGGCCCACGCCCACCAGGTCCAGCTTCGGGGCCCGGGCCGCCTTGGACTCGGTGATGAAGCGGCTGCCGAGGATGAGACCCGCGATGCCGACGGGCAGGTTGATCAGGAAGATCGGGCGCCATTCCAGGCCGAAGAGGTTCCCCTCGGTGAGCAGCGCGCCGAGCAGCGGTCCGCTGACCGCGCCGAGGCCGACGATGGCGCCGAACATCCCGAACACCTTGCCGCGTTCGTGCGCGGGGAAGGTCGCGTGCACGATCGACAGCACCTGAGGCACCATCAGCGAGGCCATCGCGCCCTGGAGGATGCGGGAGGCGACCAGCATCTCCGGGTTCGCGGCGAAGCCGCACAGCGCGGAGGCGATGGTGAAGCCGCCGATGCCGATGAGGAAGAGCTTCTTGCGGCCGTGTATGTCGCCGAGACGGCCACCGGTGATCAGGCCCGCGGCGAAGGCGAGGGCGTAACCGGCGGTGATCCACTGGATCTGGCTCTCGGTGGCGCCCGCGTTCTCCTGGATGGACGGGATGGCGATGTTGACGATCGTGACGTCCACGAGGTCCATGAACGCCGCGGTCATGACGATGGCCAGCGCGTACCAGCGCCGCTTGTCCGCCGCAGAGGCCGGTGCGGCTGTCTTCCCGTCTCCGACGGGTGTCGTCTCTTGGGTCATGTGAAGCACAGTAGGACCCCATTAGGTCAGATCATGTCCTAGTCGTCAGGCATCCTCGGATCCATGACGACAGACACCCCGGCACGGCTCCTCCAGCTCCTCTCCCTCCTCCAGACGCCCCGCGAATGGCCCGGTGGCGAGCTCTCCGACCGGCTGGGGGTGTCCCGGCGCACGGTGCGGCGGGACATCGACCGGCTGCGCGAACTGGGCTATCCGGTGCAGGCGACCAAGGGTTCCGAGGGCGGCTACCGCCTGGTCGCGGGCAAGGCGATGCCGCCGCTGGTCCTGGACGACGAGGAGGCGGTCGCCATCGCGGTCGGGCTGCGCGCGGGCGCCGGGCACGCGTTGGAGGGCGTCGACGAGGCGTCCGTACGCGCGCTCGCGAAGCTGGAGCAGGTCCTGCCCAGCCGCCTGCGCCACCGCGTCGCCACGCTCCAGGCCGCCACCACCCCGCTGACCAGCGGCGACGGGGCGAGCATCGCCCCCGAGACACTGACCGTGATGGCCTCCACGGTGGCCGGCCAGGAACGGCTGCGGTTCGCCTACCGCGCGGGCGACGGCACGGAGTCGCGGCGGCTGACCGAGCCGTACCGGCTGGTCTCCACCGGCCGCCGCTGGTACCTGGTCGCTTACGACCTCGACCGCGAGGACTGGCGGACCTTCCGCGTCGACCGCGTCAGCGAGCCCTTCGCGACCGGCGCCCGCTTCACGCCCCGCGAACTGCCGACAGGGGACGCGGCCGAGTATCTGCGGCAGTCGATGTACCGGCGGCAGGAGACCTACGAGTTCGTGGTCACCTTCGCCGCCCCGGCCGACTACATCGCGGCCCGGCTGCCCAAGTGGCTGGGGGCGCCGGAGCCGGTCGACGACCGCACCTGCCGCCTGCGCGCGACGACGGGCGACGCGGTGGAGTGGATGGCGGTACGGCTGGCCATGGCCGACTGCGAGTTCACCGTCCACGAGCCCGCGGAACTGGTGCGGTGTGTACGGGACTTGGGGGGCCGCCTGACCAGGGCGGCTACGGCAAAGGCGAACTGAGCGAGCGTCACCCGCCCCCACCTGGAGCTCCAAGCACCCCGCGTGCCCGGAACTCCTAGTCCCCGCGCGCCACTTCCCCCCAGGGAAAGTCCCGCAGCACCGCCAGATTCCGCAGGGCCAGTTCGGCCGGCCCCTCCGGTCCCTGCGGCCGCGCCCGGCCCGCCGCCCAGGACTCCACGGCCACCCGTACGGCCGCCCCGGCCACGGCGGCCGCGAACCTCAGCTCGGGCCTCCCGGCAACGTTGTCCGACCCGTGCGCCACGCCCTCGACTGCCGCGCCCTCGGCTGCCACGCTCTCGACTGCCGCGCCCTCGGCTGCCACGCCCTGGACCGCCGCGCCCTCGACCGCCGCGCTCTCAGCCCCCGCCCCCTCGGCCCCGCCCCCTACCAGCCGCTCCGCCAGCACCCGCGCCAGCGTGTCCTCCGTCGCATGGCAGACCTCCGCCCACACCTTCCCCAGCGCGGGACTGGACCCGGCGAGCCGGATCAGGGTGCGTACCCATTCCCAGGAGGAGGCCGAGGCGGCGGTGCCGGGCGTCAGGGTGTGGCGTACCGCGTGCTCCAGCACCTCGGGGACGGACAGGTGCGCGGGGGCGAGTTGCACCGCCTGGACCCAGCGTTCGGCGCCGGCCGCGTAGAGGGGGGCGACGGCCTCCTCCTTGGTGGCGAAATACCGGTAGAAGGTGCGCGGGGCGATACCGGCGGCGTGGGCGATGTCCTCGGCGCGGGTGGCGCGCAGGCCCTGCCGGACGAAGAGGGCGGCCGCCGAGCGGGCGATCTGCATACGCGTCTCCGCCTTGCGCCGCTCCGTCAGGGAGGGTGTGATGGCGGAGTTTGGTGCGGGGGTGGGGCTACTCACACTCGGCAGGCTATGCCCATGTGACACAATCTGCCATCCGGCGGGCCACCCCGGGGTTCAGGTACGGGGTGGCCCGCCTTTCCAGCCTGCCCAGCACGAACCTGGCCGACCTGCCCAGCCCGAACCCTTCCCCCGCACCCGCAAGACGTCGGCAAGACGTCCGCACGAAGCCCGCACGAAAAGGAGCCGGACCCCGGCGCCCAGGGGGGTGAGGGCGCCGAGACCCGGCTCGGGAGAGTCCCGGCGCCGGGGGGGATCGCGACGGGACGTGGTTCAGGATCGGCCCGCGAGGGGGGATCGCGGGGGTCGAACTCCTGGACCCTGAAAGGTTGTTCCCAGGGCCCTGGCAATTGAAGCGGCGTTAGACCGCCATGTTTGCGCGGTCTTTCGCCACCCGGCGTACGCGGTCGGGCCCCCGTACGCCCCTACAGTCACGCCGCGGCGTCGAACCCGGTGTCCCGGGCGAGCTTCTTCAGCTCCAGCAGCGCGTGCTTCTCGATCTGGCGGATGCGCTCGCGCGTCAGGCCGTGCTCCTTGCCGACCTCGGTCAGCGTGCGCTCGCGGCCGTCGTCGATGCCGTACCGCATCTTGATGATGGACGCGGTGCGCTGGTCGAGGCGGCCGATCAGGTCGTCCAGTTCCTCGCTGCGCAGCAGCGTCAGTACGGACTGCTCCGGGGAGACCGCGGAGGTGTCCTCCAGCAGGTCACCGAACTGGGTCTCGCCCTCGTCGTCCACCGACATGTTCAGCGACACCGGGTCGCGGGCCCAGTCGAGGACGTCCGTGACCCGCTCCGGCGTGGAGCCCAGCTCGGCCGCGATCTCGGCGGGCTCGGGGTCCCGGCCGTGCTCACGGTTGAACTCGCGCTGCACGCGCCGGATCCGGCCGAGCTCCTCCACCAGGTGGACGGGGAGCCGGATGGTGCGGGACTGGTCGGCTATCGAGCGCGTGATGGCCTGGCGGATCCACCAGGTGGCGTACGTCGAGAACTTGAAGCCCTTGCGGTAGTCGAACTTCTCGACGGCGCGCACAAGGCCGGCGTTGCCCTCCTGGATCAGGTCCAGCAGGGGCAGGCCGCTGCGCGGGTAGCGACGGGCCACCGCGACGACCAGGCGCAGGTTGGAGCGGATGAAGATGTCCTTGGCCCGCTCTCCCTCGGCGACCAGCGCCTCCAGTTCCTCGCGGGAGGCGTCCGCCTGGGACTCCTCGTATCCGTCGAGGACCTGCCGCGCGAAGACACCCGCCTCGATGATCTGGCTGAGCTCGACCTCCTTGGCGGCGTCGAGCAGCGGTGTACGCGCGATCTCGTCGAGGTACATGCCGACCAGGTCGCGATCGGCGATCTCGCCGCCATGGGCGCGAACACTGCTTGCCGCGTCGGCCGTCTCGCCGGTGGCGGACTTACGACGGGCGACGGCACGGGTTGCCATGCGTGCTCCCTTGCGATGGTGGGCTGGCGGGTGGTCCTTGGTTGCCCGGCACTCTCCTCGGGTGCCCTGCATCCGATGGAAACAACGACTGTAATCAGGACAGAATTCCCAACCCGCCCCTCTATTTTTCTGATCATGCAGTACCCTGTCCGGCCACACGCACCGGAGTGATGCCGCGGGTACCCAGAGAGACGCAGGTCAGACCGGGAGCCGAGGGAGGTTTCACCGTCCCCGCACGCCCCCGTCACCGCTCCTCATGAGACGCCCGTCACATTGGATTCCGCACTTTCAGGCTTGCGGAGCCTGGGAATGCCCGGCAGAGCGACTTCCTCGGCCGCTCTCCCACCCTTGAAGACGGACGGGATCCCTTGAAAGTTGCCGGACATGGCCGGTTCACAGGGAACTCTCATCCACTGGACACACCGGGGGCACAGCACCCCCGCCCGAGGGCACCGTGTCCCCTCAGCCTCAGCCGAACTGCACCGACCGCTTCGCCAGCCCCATCCAGAACCCGTCGATCACGGACTTCTGCGCGTCCAGCGCGCCGCCCGCCTCGGCCGCACCCATGGTCACGAACAGCGGCGCGAAATGTTCGGTGCGGGGATGGGCGTACCGTCCGGCCGGCGACTTGTGGAGGAAGTCCAGCAGCGCGTCCCAGTCGCGGTTCTCCAGGGCCCGGCGGCCCCAGTCGTCGAACTCGGCCGACCAGGTGGGGATGCCGCCCTGGCGCAGCGCGGCCAGGTTGTGGGTGAAGAAGCCGGAGCCGACGATCAGTACACCCTCGTCGCGCAGCGGCGCGAGCCTGCGGCCGATCTCCATCAGCCGGACCGGGTCGAGCGTCGGCATGGAGATCTGCAGCACGGGGATGTCGGCGTCCGGGAACATCTCCACGAGCGGGACGTACGCGCCGTGGTCGAGGCCGCGGTCGGGGATGTCCTGCACGGGGGTGCCGGGGGCGCGCAGCAGTTTCCGTACGGAGGCGGCCAGCTCGGGGGCGCCGGGGGCCTCGTAGCGCACCTGGTAGTAGTGCTCGGGGAAGCCCCAGAAGTCGTAGACGAGCGGGACGGTCTCGACGGCACCGAGGGCGAGCGGGGCCTCCTCCCAGTGGGCGGAGACGACCAGGATCGCCTTCGGGCGGGGCAGGGAGGCGGACCAGGCGGCGAGTTCGCCGGGCCAGACGGGGTCGTCGGCGAGGGGCGGAGCGCCGTGGCTGAGGTAGAGCGCGGGCATGCGTTCCTGGGCTGCGGCGGTCATGGCGGCGGCTCCTCCGGCGAAGGTACTTGAATACTAAACCTATACGCCAGAGTAGGGCCGGTCGCTTCAAATTTCAAGCATCTAGTTGAATGTTCAGACATCTGCGCCATGACCCACACCACGCCCCCACGCCCCACGCCGCGGCCACGCCGTAACCCAAGCCATCGCCCAAGCCATGGCCAAGCCGCAACCCCCGCCGACTCCCGAACATCTCGTTTAAGTTTCAATGAGCCGTACAGTGGAGCCATGAACACGGCACCGGTACCCGCATCAGCCGAGGAGCCCCGCTGGCTCACCGATGAGGAACAGCGCGTGTGGCGCTCCTACGTACAGGCGACGACCCTCCTTGAGGACCACCTGGACCGTCAGCTCCAGCGGGACGCCGGTATGCCGCACATCTACTACGGGCTGCTGGTCAAGCTCGCCGAGTCCCCGCAGCGGCGCCTGCGGATGACCGAGCTGGCGATGTACGCGAAGATCACCCGGTCCCGGCTCTCCCACGCTGTCGCCCGGCTGGAGAAGAACGGCTGGGTACGCCGCGAGGACTGCCCCTCCGACAAGCGCGGCCAGTTCGCGGTGCTGACCGACGAGGGTCTGGAGGTGCTGCGGCGGACCGCGCCGGGCCATGTCGCCGCCGTACGCGCCGCCGTGTTCGACCGGCTCACCCCGCAGCAGCAGACGTCACTCGGCGAGATCATGCGGATCGTCGCGGAGGGACTGGAGCCGGACGAGGCGGGGGCGGATCTGCCCTGGCTGCGGTAGCCCTTCCCTGATTCCCACAGGACCCCGGACATGGACCTGCCCCGGCCCCGCTGAGCCGCTCACTCAGCGAATGCCGGGGCAGATCCCGGGGTCGTACGTACAGGGCGTCCCCTTCCCCGTACGTACGGGTCCGTCCCGAAGAGGGGGCCGGTGCGTCAGTGGGCTCTACGTTCTTGATCGGGTTGATCGAGCCATTCGTAGGGTTGGGTCGCCCAGGGGTGCTGGGTGTGGCTATCAGTGGGCTGCCATCTCGTGG